>JAGQJZ010000022.1:0-17010 GCA_020430445.1 Nitrospina sp. | reverse complement strand
TCGAAGGCGGGGCAGGTGGCCTTCGCCGCGTCGCTTTCCAAGGAGACCGCGCGGCGCAAGATCACCGTCAATTGCGTCTCGCCGGGGTTCATCGGCACCGACCTGATCGCCGACCTTCCTGAAGAACGGGTGGAGATGTACCTCAATCTTGTGCCCATGCGCCGGTTTGGTGAAGTGGACGAAGTCGCCCATTCGGTGCTGTTTCTCGCCAGCAAGGAAGCGTCCTACATCACCGGCACCGTGCTGGAAGTCACCGGCGGCCTCTAGTCCGCGTTCTCCAGCCTGACTGCGGTTTCTGACCATGAACGAAATCCAAAAACTCATCCCGCATCGCCCGCCGTTTTTGTTTGTCGACGAAATCGTCGAGTACACCGGCGACCGCATCGCCACCCGGCGCACGGTGCCGAAGGATGAGTTCTGGGTGCAGGGGCATTATCCGGATTACCCTATTATGCCCGGCGTGCTGCTGAGTGAGGCCGTGTTCCAGTCGGGCGCGCTGTTGATGGCCAAACGCGGCACCGGAGCTGACGGCAAGGTGCCCGTGCTTTCGCGCGTGCAGGGAATCAAGCTCAAAAACCCCGTGTATCCGGGAGACGTGCTCGACATGACCGTCGATTTCAAGGAGCAGGTCGGTCCGGCGTATTACCTCAAGGGCAAGGTCGAGGTGGGCGGTAGGACCGCGCTCACCGTGGAGTTCACTGTCACCGTGATGGAGCGCGGGCGATGAGCTGGCTGGGGCTGGAAGGCAAGACGGTTCTCGTGACCGGCGTGGCCAACAGGAAAAGCGTTGCCTGGCACATCGCGAAAATCCTGACGGAAGAAAAAGCCAACGTCATCTATTCCGTGCGCTCCGAGGAACGCAGAAAAAGCGTGCAGGCGCTGGCGGGGGAAGACGCGCCGGTGCTGGTGTGTGATGTCGAGCGGGAAGAAGACATCGTCCGTTTGCGCGAGGAGGTGGGGAAACACACAAACACCGTGCACGGGCTGGTGCATTCCATCGCCTACGCCAATTACGCCAGCGGACTGAAACCGTTTCATGAAACCGGCAAGGCGGATTTCCTGCAATCGGTGGACATCACCTGTTATTCACTGATCCGCCTGGCCGATGCGTTCAAGGACCTGTTCGACGCGCACGCCTCGGTGGTGACGATCGGGATTTCGACCACACGCATGGCGGCGGAGAACTACGGCTACATGGGACCCGCCAAGGCGGCGCTGCACTCGTCGTTGTGTTTCCTCGCGAAATCGTTTTCCGCGTTCAGCCAGGTGAGGTTCAATTCCGTCAACGCCGGGTTGTTGAAGTCCTCCGCCTCCGCCGGAATTCCCGGCTATATCGATTCCTACCTCCACGCCGAACAGCTCACCCTGCGCAAACAGGCGCTCAAGACCGAAGAGGTGGCCAACACCGCCGTGTACCTGCTGTCGCCGCGCTCGTCCGGCATCAACGCGCAGGGCATCGTCATGGACGCCGGCATGTCCGTCAATTACTTCGACAAGGACATCGTCCGCAAAGCCCAGCGCCCGGATTGAATCGCCCCGCGAGCAAACACCTTTTTTGATAATAGCCCGCTGATTGAGAAGCTGGAAAGCGGAATCGAACGGCTTCATTTTACGATACTGGGTAGCGGTTCGAACGCTTTGCGACGGGAGTGAATTAAAGGGCGAGAAGGGCTTGCCATTTTCAAAAGCAGACTTTAGTCTGGAAGCAGACTTTTAACTGCATTCCCAAGAGGAGGCTTTTCTATGCGAAAAAGTGTGGCGGTGGTGTTGCTGGCATCCATGGTGGCGCTGGGCGGTTGCTCGACCGGCAACGTGCTGAGCGGCGCGGCAGGGGCGGCCGTTGGTGCGGGCTCTTATGAATACCACCTTAAGAAAATGAAGGATAAAGTGCAGGCGGATTTCGACGCCAAGAAAATCGACAAGCGAGAATACGACATCCGCATGGATCAGATCGCACGCGACTCGGTATTTTAAGGGGCCTCCAACTTTTAATTGCGGCAACCCAGGCCTTGTAAAGCCGGGTCCTGCTTGAGCCCAGGCGGAATTTTCAGAGGTGTTCTGAAATTACCGGGGCCACCTCCTTCACGTCGAAAACGAAGAAAAGCCCGGAACGGTTTCCGTTCCGGGCTTTTTTATTGGTCCGGGCCGGATCAGAATTTGTACGCGCGTTCCCCCTTCCCGTCGCGGCGGTAGGCGGTGGCGTGGATCATCGTTTCCCGGTCGGCGTCCACCTCCACTTCCATGAAGCTGTTCTCGCTGAAAAAATCGTCTTGAGCGCATTTGTAGCGGAAGGTGTGCGGGGTTCCGGTTTCCCCGTCGGGCAGGTTGAGCCTGCCGTCCAGAATCATCTTGCCCCTGTTGGTGAAATTCATCGGGATGGCGTAAATGGGGGAAGACACCAGGGAGTCGACCCGGAACATCGGATCCTGATCGCAGGTCATGCGGGTGAAGGACGTGTTGTGCACGGCCCCGCCGAGGAGAACGACGTTCTGGATCTGTTCCCGCCGGATGTGGTGGAGCAGGTGGCCCCGTTCCTGGTCGAAGGCCGGCCACTTGTCCGCCAGTTCCCGGTTTTTCCGGTCGGGAAACACCGGTTCCGGCGTGACAATGAATTTTTTAGGGGCGTCCTTGTTTTGATCGAGCCAATCCGTCAGCGCCTTCATTTGAACGGCGCCCAGCATGGTGGGGGCTTCGAGCTGGCCCGTGGTTTTGGAGGAGGCATCGGAGTCCTCGGGCCGGGTCCATTTACGGGTCATGTTGTCGAGTACGAAAAAGGGGAACACGCCCCAGTCGAAGGAGTACCACAGTTGAGCGCCCGGGTCTCCCGCGGCGTCCGTGTCCGGATTGTGCAGGTTTTGGTAGGCCTGATAGGCGCGCATTGCGATGTTGAACCGTTCCCGGTCTTCCTCGCCGCCGCACGCCATCCGGTTGCGCGACCAGTCGTCTTCGATTTCATGATCGTCCAGGATCATGTAGGTCGGCACCTTGCCGGTGATGTTCCTGAAATGCTGTTTTTCAAAAGTGTCCCGGTACAACTCGAAAAAGGATTCCGCGGTTTTGCGGCGTCTCAGGAACCCCATGGCGTCGGTGTAGACCTGGTCGCCGATGAGCATGAGGAAGTCGTACGGATTCCGGTTGTGCAGGCGCGCCATGCTGCGAAACGGGATGTCGCCCTCCCGCATGGAAAAGGACATGGGAAAGGTGGGTTCCTGCCAGCGGCAGGAGCCAAACAGGAAGCGGATCTTCCGGGCGGTGTCCGTGGCGGTGCGGAAGCTTCCGGTGTGGGTCGCGGGCGACGTGGCGACGGCCTGCCCGACGGCGATGCCCACCGCAGGGGCCTGGTCGGACGGAAAATGCAGGCAGTCGGCGCGGACTTCGTACCGTGTGCCGGCTTCCAGGCCGTCGAACCGCGCCACGCCGCAGTAATCGAATTCCGCAGTGAGGGGTTCGTAACGGGACTGCACCCGTTGTCCGTTCTGGTACAGGTCTATCGCGGCCACCGGTTTCGTGCCGCCGGCGCCGGTTTCTCCGCGCAACCAGATTTTTACGGAATTTGTTGTGGTGTGGCCCGTTATCGGGCCCAGAGTGATGGGCATGGTTCGAGACGGTTAGAGGGAGCAATAAAAAGACGCCCGTAAATTACGACAAATCGAAAGGCAGTGCAAGGCGGTGGCGGCAAAAAAAACGCCCGCCGGAAAAAATCCGGCGGGCATGGAAAAATGGAAACGCGCAGGAGCGCAGGGTTATTCTTCTTCCCACACTTCCTGAATGATGGCGTAGGCGCGGTGGGTGAGGTGGCATTTCTTGCATCCGTCCTTGCCCAGGGTGCCGACGTTTTTCCAGAAGGCTCCGGGATCGGGCTTGTCCGCATCCAGTTCCTTGCGCATGGCGGCAATCGCCCCGATCGTTTTATCGTTCACAAAAAACAGTTTCACGTCGTCGGTGACGTGGCACTTGGAGCACGTGGACTTCAGTTCCGTGTAACGCTTTTCCAGGGCGCGGGCGGATTTCGCGGCGCGGTCGTACTGGCCTTCGCCGAAGTTGACCGTCACCTCCTTGAAGGTGTTCGAAATCAGGTGCATGTATTTACCGTACCCCATTTCCTTTTCATCCACCGGGTCGGTGATTTTGATATTTTCCACCTTGGGCCAGTGGTAGCGTGTCCACACGGAAACATACTGTTCGTGGTGACATTTGCCGCAGGTCTTGCCGACACCCTTGGCGGCCTTGCCGATCTGGGCGGGATCGTGGGTTTTCACCGCTTTCAAAAATGCCTGCGCCGCGTCCACGTCGAAATAGTCTTTCCATTCCGGAATCATTTTGGAGGTTTCCTTGTACGCTTCGAAAAAGGCCTCGGCGTGTTTGTCCACGTTTTCCCAGTCCTCCTCCTTCATGTCGATGAAGACGCCGCCCATGTTCCCGGACATCTTGTGCATTTGCTGGACCCACTTCATCTCCTTCGACTCCGGCGGATACAGTTTGTCCATGGACTTCGGCGGTTCCTTGACCACAAGGTCCTTGGCGAAAGCGCCTCCGGCGATCATTAAAAAAATCAAGAGCAGAGGCAGGATCAGCTTGTTACAATTTCGGTTCATAGCAAACTCCAGGTTAGGGACTATCGGCAAACACGGTTTGAAGCACCTCGGTCTATCGCAATACGCTTCCCCGGTAATTCGCAACCCTTTTGGGCAGGGTCCGTTGGCGGATGGAAGCGGTTTGAATGGTCTCCTCATTTTATGGCAAACCGGATGTTATTCTCAACCATCTGAATTCCGGTCAAAATCCCCGGACCAGACGGGTTTCTTCTCCTTGGACCAGGCGGGTCGGTACAGGATCTGGATCGAAGCCCGGCGCACCTTTTCCGGGACGCGGTAACGGAAGGTGACCTCCTGGTTATAGGGGAGCGCCGTTTCCTGCTGGGGTGCGAGTATCTCGCGGATGTTGTCGTATTCTTTTCCGCTGTCTTCGAGCAATCGGGTTTCCAGGTAGAGCCGTGGGTCGCCGTTGTCCGCCGTGGGGACATGGTGCGGCACGGTTTGGTTTTTCAGTCCGAGCACGATGCGCGAATCCGTCCAGCTCACCTGGACGCCCAGGGTGTCCGCTTCGAAATCGCCGTGCAGGAACCGGTGGTCGCCGACCCACTGTTCCCTGTGCAGCCAGCTCAGCGGCGGTTTCTGCGTGAGGCGCTTTTTGGTCCGGGGCATGTGGCAGGACTGGCAGGTTTCACGTTCTCCCGTTTTCTCCCACTGTTCGAAGGTTTTTTCGTGACACGAGCCGCAGAGTTTGGACGAATTGTAGTTCTGGTTCTGCCGGGTCGGGTGGGGCGGGGAAAGCACGTTGTGCGGGCCGTGCATGGCCCCGTCCTTAACATGACAGGAGACGCAGAAAATGCCTTCGTCCCTCTGGTCGAGGCGGGGATCGGGTTTTTTGCCCGCCCGGACCACCTGGGGGATATGGCAGGGCAGGCATTTCTCCTTTGTCCTGTCCTCTGAATCCTTGATGTAGTTTTTGCTGATCCAGGCCCGGGAGTGCCGGCTCTCTTTCCAGGCTTCGTAAATGGCCTTGTGGCAGTCGCCGCACTGCTTGGCTTCCGCCTTGTCCAGCAGGGCGGGGTCGCGTACCGGCGCGAGCAGGAACTCCGGGATCAGTCCGCCGGCGAAATTGACCACCACCCAGAGCATCAAGAGTCCCACCAGCCCGCCCAAAAGGCCCAGGCCCATAATTTTCAAGCCGATTTTTTTGATTGGTATTCCTTTCGAAAAACCCGGGGGCGTCAGGGAAGTCGATCGTTCTTTCCAAGTTTCTTAAGTTATAATATCAGAATTGCCCAAGAGAAAAACAGGCCGATTTTGGCAGGTTTTTTATTTCCGGAGTTGGAAATCCGCTGTGCCCCAGAGCCCTCAACCGCACGTAACGAAAACAGGTTTTAGAGCCCCTTATGTGTTGCTTGCTTTTTTGACCTGCGTGCTTTTGCTGTGCATCGGTTTCTGGGGGCACATGGCGGTGCAGAAGGAATTGAGGCAGTCCCTGGCCTCGCAGTTGGAAACCCACTTGCAATCGAACCGGGAGGCGGTCCGCCTCTGGTGGGAAAACCAGAAACGTTTTGTTCAATCCTGGGCCGGGGAACCCTGGTTGCAGCAGGCCCTGTCGGGGTTGATTGATCGGGCCGTGCAGGCGCGTTACCGGCCTGAGCTCATTAAAAAAATTCCGGAACTCACAACCCTGCGTGAACGCCTGGAACCGGTGGTCAAACGGTACGAGATGATCGGGTTCGTGGTGTTTGATACAACAGGCGCCCAGGTCGGAGCCTTGCTGGACACCCCTCTGGGGCGCCGCAACCTGCGCGAACTTTCGGATTTTGTCGACCGTTCCCTCAAGGGAGAGGCGGTCGTGAGCGTTCCTTTCAGGGGGGAGGTCCCCCTTCCCGACAAGGACGGGAAGATGCACGATGATTGGCCGACGATGTTCGTTTCCGCCCCGGTTCATGGCCGCGACGGGAGCGTTATCGGAGTGCTCGCCTTCCGCGTCCGCCCCGAGCATTCGTTCACCCGTGTTCTGGAGATCAGCCACATTGGCGAAACCGGCGAGGCGTTTGCCTTCAACACGGAGGGGTACCTGCTTTCGGCGCCCCGGAACAACAAAGACTCGCTCCCGGCGGACTTGAGCGGCGGCGACCCGGACGAAACCGGAATCCTGAAGGTGCGGCTGATCCGTCCGCCCCGGTCCAGAAATTCGGGGAAACCCTCTTCTCTCATGACAACAGCGGAACCGTCTTTTACCGAAATGGCCGGGAGCGCCCTGCGCCGGGAATCGGGAACCAATACGGAAGGGTATGTCAATCACAGGGGGAAGATCGTCGCGGGAGCCTGGACCTGGCTTGAGGACGCCAACATCGGCCTGGCGGTGGAGCAGGAAGTGAAAGAGGCGTTCGCTCCCCTCATCGCCGTGCGTACGGTGCTGTTTGGAATTTTTACTTTGCTGGGTCTGATGACCCTGGTCGCATTGGTCCTGCGCGCGCGTCAGGACAGCGTTTCCGAGAAAGAACGGAGAGCGCAGAAAGCCCTGCATGACCGTGAAGAGGAAAACCAGGCGATCATCAACAATGCCGTGGAGGGCATTATCACGCTGGAAAGCGGGGGGAAGATACTCACCGTCAATCCGGCGGCTGAAAACATGTTCGCTTATTTGCCGGGACAACTGGCCGGCAGGAATATCGGCAGTATCATCCCGCACAACAATCTGAAAATTTTCAGTCCTTCGCAGCAAGACGACTTCCTCCTGCTCTCCGGCAAGGCCTTTTTCCGTGCCCGCGAGTTGATGGCTGTAAAGGAAAACGGCGAACAGTTTCCGGTTGAGTTGACGATCAGCACCATGGACCGGGGGGATGAACGGCAGTTTATCGGGTTGATTCGTGATATCTCTGAAGAAAAGCAGGCCCAGAAACAACTCGACCACTTGAATCACCAGAACAAATTGATCCTGGAGGCCGCAGGTGAGGGGATCTTCGGCGTCGATTTGAAGGGTGTGGTGACTTTTATCAACCCAGCCGGGGCCGATCTATTGGGTTGTATTCCGTTAGAGATTATCGGCCGCCCGCAGCATCAACTCATGCGCCCCCTCTTCCTGAACGGGACCGCTTACACGCTCAGGGAAAACCCGGTGCACCGGGTTTGTGCTGACGGCGAGATCCGTTTTGTTTCCGGACATTTTTTTTGCAGAAAAAGCGGTGAACATTTTCCGGTCGAATATACGGTCAAACCCATTTTTGAAATGGAACAAATGATGGGGGCGGTGGTCGTTTTCCGGGATATCTCCGAGCGCATGAAAGCGGAGCAGGAATTGGTCCAGTATGCGGGCGACCTGGAAAAGATCAATTCCGAATTGACCAATTTCACCAGCGTGGCAACGCACGACCTGCAGGAACCGTTGAGAAAGGTGGTGACCCTGGCCGACCGGTTGACACTCACCAACGGCTCTCAATTGAATTCCCAGGGAAAGCACTACCTGGAACGCATTGTTTCTTCGGTCACGCGGATGCAGCAGTTGATCGTCGACCTCCTTGAATATTCCCGAACCACTTCACAGCAGGACAGCTGGACTTCGGTCCAGTTGGAAGATGAAATCCGTGAAGCCCTGCAGGTTCTGGAAATCCAGATTGAAAAAACCGGAGCGCGTGTTGAGTGTGGGCCCATGCCGACACTGGAAGGCAGCGCGTTTCAGTTCCGGCAGTTGTTTCAGAATTTGATTGGCAATGCCTTGAAGTTCCACAGGGACGGGATCCCTCCGGTGATCCGCGTCGCTTCAGCAAAAGGGACGAACGGTTCCTGGACCCTGACCGTGGAAGACAACGGCATCGGTTTTGATCTTCGCTACCTGGACCGGATTTTCCAGCCCTTCCGCAGGCTCCACCGCCAGGAGGAGTTTGAGGGCAGCGGCATCGGTCTGGCGGTTTGCCAGAAAATCGTGACCCTCCACCATGGTGTGATCACGGCGGAAAGTGAAGTCGGTCAGGGAACCCGCTTTTTGATCACTCTTCCCGAGAAACAACCCGGCGGTTGAAGCTTCACGACGGCCTTCCTTCTCCCATCCCCGGAAAATTTCCCGTACTTTGGGTTATGTAAATTCGTACATTATGAGGCGGGTTTGTACGAAAAGCCTTACGTCTTGTGTGAGTTGAAATATCCCGTTTCAGATGTAAATCAAAAGAATGTTTTGATTTCAGTAGGTTAAGAAATGTTTTTTTGCCCCGGGAAATTGGTACATCTATTGCTATACAAATATAAAACACCTGTTTTCAGCTTTTCCCAAAGTCAAAGTAACGGGATCAATAGGAGCCGATACTCATTTTGACCTTTTCAGTCCTTTGCGGTTGACCCTGTTTTTGATGGCGGAGGGATAAAACATACTTAGAAGAGGGGGGCTTGTGATGAGGGCTTGGAGCGATTTGACATTGAAATGGAAACAAACGCTTTTGTTTCTATTGGTAGGTTTGGTGCCGCTGGCGGCGGTCATGATTCTGGCGCAGGTATCGTTCAAGGATATCCGGGAATTGAACGCCTCCTCCCTGCAAAATATGGCGGAGAACGTGGCGGACAAAATCGACCGCAATCTGTTCGAACGTTATGGAGACGTGCAGGCGTTCGGCCTCAACCAGGTGCTGCGCGACACCTCCCAATGGTACCAGCAGGACAGCGACATTGTGGCGGCGATGAACAACTACGTTGACACTTATGACATCTACTACCTGACCGTTCTGGTCGACCTTACGGGCAAGGTGATTGCCGTCAATTCGAAGGATCAGGACAAAAACCCGATTTCAACCGAATTTGTTTACCAGAAAAATTTTGCCGGTGCAGAATGGTTTCGCAATGTCCTGGACGAAAAGTTCTACACCAGTCAGGAAGGCAACCTGGGTGGGCAAGCGGTGCTCACTGGTACGGCCATCGTTCCGCTTCACATCAGTGACGATGTCAAAAGGGCCTATCAGGGCGACGACGGTTTGACCCTGGGGTTTGCCGCGCCGGTTTATGATGCAAACAGCAAGGTGATCGCCGTCTGGCACAACTACGCCAAGTTTTCACTGGTGGAGGATATCTTCATTGATTTCTACAAGAGCGTGAAAAGCAAGGGCCTGGGATCGATCGAGATGACTCTCCTGGACGGTCAGGGCCGCGTTATCATCGACTACGACCCGTCCGAAGGGGTCGGGTCGGAGTCCTCTGTTGCGCATAACTTTAAAGTCTGGCAACAGCTCAACCTGGCTGAGAAGGGGATTCAGGCCGCGGTCGATGCGGTCAAAAACAAAAAATCGGGTTTCAATTACGCCGAGCACGCCCGGAAAAAAATCGTGCAGGCGGCCGGGTTCGCCCATCATGAGGGGGCGCTGGGGTTCCCCGGCATGAATTGGTCCGTCATGATGCGGGCGCCGGACGAAGTGATCAACGCTCCCATCATCTCCATTGAGAATCAATTGTTGATGTGCGCGGTTGTCTTCGCGGGTTTTATTCTGGTCTTCGGCATCTTCAACGCGAACAAGCTGACAGAGCCGATCATCAAACTCACGCAGGGCCTTCAGACCTTCGCCCAGGGAGATTTTAAATCCGTGCAACCCATTCACCTGCAACGTAACGACGAGTTGGGAACATTGGCCCAATCGTTCAACAGCCTGTTCGAAGGCGTCACCGGTTTCATGAAGCGGGCGGATGATCTGTTGCAGGGCAACCTCCCTGCCGAAAGAAAATTCGGTTTGCACGGCGAATTTGAATCCAAACTGATCACCATGATGGACCAGGCCCGCGAACGCATGGAATTGGAAGAACGTGAACGCCAGCAGGCCCAGCAACTCCAGAACGATGTGGACCGGATTCTGGAATCGGTCAACGCCGCTTCGCAGGGGGATCTCACGCAAAAAATCGAGGTCAACGGCAATGGCGCCGCCGGGAAAATGGCGGAAGGCCTGCGGACGCTGTTCGATGACCTGCGGCGGTCCATTTCAGAAATTGGCGAGAACGCGCATTCCCTGGCGGGGGCTTCAGAAGAATTGAGTTCGACCAGCCAGCAGATGGCGGGCAATGCCGAGGAAACCACCAGCCAGGCCGGGGTCGTCAGCAGCGCTTCGGAGCATGTCAGCCGGAGCGTTGAAACGGTGGCGTCCGGTTCCGAGGAGATGAGCGCGAGTATTCAGCAAATTTCCCAGAACGCGACCGAAGCGGCGCAGGTGACCCAGGTGGCGGTCAAGACGGTTCAGGAAACCAATGGAACCATCAACAAGCTGGGGGAAAGCAGCCGGGAGATCGGCCAGGTGATCAAGGTCATCACCTCCATCGCGGAGCAGACCAATCTGCTGGCGCTCAATGCCACGATCGAGGCGGCGCGCGCGGGAGAGGCGGGCAAGGGATTTGCCGTGGTCGCCAACGAGGTCAAGGAACTGGCCAACCAGACGGCCAAGGCGACGGAGGACATCAGCCAGAAAATCATGGATATTCAAAACAGCACTGCAAGCGCTGTCGATGCCATGGAGGAGGTCACCAAGGTGATCGGCCAGATCAATGACATTTCGACCACGATAGCGAGCGCGGTGGAGGAGCAGACCGCGACCACGAACGAGATGGCGCGGAGCGTCAATGAGGCGGCGGATGGCACACGCGAGATCGTCAACAATATCTCCGGCGTGGCCTCGGCGGCGCAGAACACCAGTTCCGGCGCGGCGGACACCCAGTCGGCCGCAGGTGAACTGGCCCGCATGGCGGCCGCCATGCAACAGATCGTGGCGCGGTTTAAACTGTAAGGACGGTTCGAGACAGCAGGAAAAATCCCCTGGAGCAGGAAGCTCCGGGGGATTTTTTTATGGAAAGCTTTGCATAACCCGGGAAAACCTTCGAGGCGAGGTACTTTCCTTCGACTTTGCTCAGGACAGGCTCCCCTCGCGGTCAGTGGTAAAGGCTCAACATGGTGTGGTGCTGTTTTATTGTCATTATGAGGGCCTTTGGACCCGAAGAGTTTCGCCTTGGACGCTCTTTTGGGAAGGTCTCTTTTTATAGTGGCGTCTCAATGGTGCAGGCCGCGAACAGGTCAATTGTTTAGGGCCGGCGAGTTGCCGCAGAAGTGATGTTCGAATTCCAGGGGTTACGTCAAAACCGATTGAAAAAATACAGGCATTTTTTGAAAGCTACGCCAAAACTGTTTGAGGAAGCCAGGGGGCTTTGAGAGCTACGTCAAAACTGTTTGAGGAAGTCAGGGGCTTTGAGAGCTACGTCAAAATTGTTTGAGGAAGTCAGGGGGCTTTGAGAGCTACGTCAAAACTGTTTGAGGAAGCGCAGGTCGTTTTCGAAATACAGGCGGATGTCGTTGATGCCGTACTTGAGCATGGCGATGCGTTCGATGCCGAGGCCGAAGGCGAACCCCGTCCATTCTTCCGGATCGTAGTTGACGAAACCGAACACCGCCGGATCGACCATGCCGCATCCCAGGATTTCGAGCCACCCGGTCTGGCTGCAGGTCCTGCATCCGGATCCGGTGCACATGACGCATTGGATATCCACCTCGGCGCTGGGGGAGGTGAAGGGAAAGAAACTGGGGCGGAACCGTACCGCGACATTTTCTCCGAACACCTCTTTGAGGAAACGTTCGATCACTCCCTTTAAATCGCTGAAACGCACGCCTCGGTCCACCATCAACCCTTCGATCTGGTGGAACATGGGGGTGTGGGAGACGTCGGAATCACAGCGGTACACCTTGCCGGGTGCGATGATGCGCAGCGGTGGTTGCTGCCGTTCCATGACATGGATCTGCACGGGCGAGGTGTGGGTGCGGAGGACCTTCCCGCCGATGTAAAACGTGTCCTGCATGTCTCGCGCGGGGTGGTCCTGCGGGATGTTGAGCGCTTCGAAATTGTAGAAGTCACTTTCGATTTCCGGTCCTTCCTCGACGGCGAATCCCATGCGCGTGAAGATGCCGGAGATTTCCTCCATCACCTGCGTGATGGGATGCAGGTGTCCCTCCGGCGGTTTGCGTCCGGGCAGGGTGACGTCGACCCGGCTGGCCCGGGCCTCGGCGGCCTGTTGCTCGAGCCGGCCCAGTTTTTCCTGCAGAACGGACTCGATGCGGTTCTTCAGGGTGTTGAGCGCCTGCCCGGCCTGCTTTTTTTCTTCGGGGGAAAGGGATTTCAGGTTCTTCATCATCAGGGAGACGTGTCCCTTTTTGCCGATGAAGTCCGCCTTGAGTTTGCGCAGGTCCTCCTCGCCCGAAACGGTGGTGAGCCGGGTCTGGAATTCCTGTTCAATATGTTCGATGGTATCGGTCATTTATCCGTTGGTCCTTGCGGACGGCTAGCGTGCAGCCTTCACGATTCTGCAGAAAAACCTGCCGAAGATATTTTAGGTCCCAAGGTGCTGGCCCCGCGCCCAGCGGTCCTTGCGGACGGCCAGCGTGGCTGGCCTTCACGATTCTGCAGAAAAATCCGTCGAAGTGATTAGGCGTGCTAAGACTGGCCTCATGCCCAGAGGCTTGTGGATGGCCAGCGCAATAACCTTCATGACTCTGCAGAAAAACCCGTCGAAGTGGTTGAGCGTGTCAAGAACGCCGGGCCCACGCCTAGTGGTGGGTGCGGGCGGTCTCGATGAGGGACTTGAAGGAATCCATATCGCGGATGGCGAGGTCGGAGAGGACCTTGCGGTCGAGTTCCACGTTGGCTTTTTTCAGGCCGTGCATGAACTGGCTGTAGGTCATTCCTTCGGCGCGGACGGCGGCGTTGATGCGTGCGATCCAGAGGCGGCGGAATTCGCGTTTGCGCACCCGGCGGTCGCGATAGGCATAGGACAGGCCGTGTTCTACCGCTTCGCGGGCCTTGCGGTAGGCGCGGCTCCGCGCACTGCGGTAGCCTTTGGCCATTTTCAGTATTTTCTTCCGCCTGTTTCTTGAGACGGTTCCGTTTGTCGCGCGTGGCATTAC
Organism: Nitrospina sp.; assembly: GCA_020430445.1. Taxonomy (GTDB): domain Bacteria; phylum Nitrospinota; class Nitrospinia; order Nitrospinales; family Nitrospinaceae; genus Nitronauta. Next base: position 3,561 of record JAGQJZ010000022.1, on the reverse strand, counting down.
AAGAATCTCCTTCCGGCTTTAATAAGGCATCAACACCTGCGCGCGCTTGGCGTCGCCACTGGTGAGGATCTTGCCTTTTCTCAGATTGCGTTTCCGTTTGGTGGTTTTCGAGGTCAGGATGTGGCTGGTGAACGCGGAATGGGCTTTGATCTTACCTCCGCCCAGTTTCTTGAACCGCTTGGCCGCTCCCCTGTTCGTTTTCATTTTTGGCATTGAATACACTCCGCTGTTGTTTTCCGGCTGCCGGTTGCTGACTCCGTTGCCGTTTTAAGCTGATTCCTTGTCTTGTACCGTTTCGGAATCTTCCTTGCGTCCCGATTTCGGTTTTTTGTCCTTGATCTTTGGCGCCAGGATCATGGTCAGGGTCCGGCCTTCCTGCTTGGAGGACTGCTCGACCGTGGCCAACTCTTCCGTGGCCTCCACAACGCGGGCGAGAATCCTCTCCCCGTTTTCGCGGTGCACGATTTCTCTCCCCCTGAAAAAGATGACCACCTTGGCCTTGTCACCGGCTTCAAGAAACCGTTTGATATTTTTCAGTTTGAAATCGTAGTCGTGCTGATCCGTGTTGGGACGGAACTTGACTTCCTTGACGTGGATGATGCGCTGGTTTTTCTTGGCTTCGTGGGCCTTCTTGTTCTGCTTGTACTTGAACTTGCCGTAATCCATGATCCGGCAGACCGGTGGGTTGGAGTTGGGGGAGACTTCCACCAGATCCAGTTCCCGTTCCCGGGCAATGTCCAGGGCTTCCGCAGTGGGGAATACACCGAGCCGTTCCCCGTCATCCGCTATCACTTCGACCTCTCGCACGCGAATCATGTTGTTCACGCGCTGCTTTTGCTGCTTAATACAATACCCTCCTCAATAGAATTAGTGTCAGGAAACGTCGATGACCTTATCGTCAATCTCGGTCTGGAGCTGGGAGATAAATTCCTCAAGCTCCATCGTCTGCGTTTCCTGGGAACGCCGTTTACGTACAGCAATCTTCCGCGATTGCACCTCCTGGTCTCCCAGGATGAGCATATAGGGTATTTTGCTGATTTGGGCCTCCCTGATTTTGAACCCAATCTTCTCATTTCGCAAGTCTTTTTCGACTCTTATCCCCGCTTCAAGCAATTTTTGGCACACTTCCTCGGTGTATTCCGCCTGGCTGTCGGTGATGTTCAGCAGGACGACCTGCACCGGAGCCAGCCACAGCGGGAATGCCCCGGCGTAGTGCTCGACCAGGCAGCCGAAAAAGCGCTCGATGGACCCCATCAGCGCCCGATGGATCATGATCGGCTGGTGGTGCTTGCCGTCTTCGCCGATGTATGACATGCCGAACCGGTCCGGCAGGTTGAAATCCACCTGGATGGTCGACACCTGCCAGTAGCGGTACAGGCTGTCGCGGATCTTGATGTCGATTTTCGGGCCGTAAAACACCCCTTCGCCGGGGTCGATCTCGAATTCCAGGCCGGATTTCTCCAGCGCTCCCTTCAGCGCCCCCGTCGCCACTTCCCAGGCCTGGTCGGAACCGACCGACTTCTCCGGCCGGGTGCTGAGGTACACCTTGTAGTTGAGGAAGCCGAACGAGCGCAGGATGAACAGCACGAAACGCAGCACGCGCAGGATTTCCTCCTCGATCTGGTCCTCGCGGCAGAACAGGTGCGCATCGTCCTGGGTGAAGCCGCGCACGCGCAAAAGCCCGTGCATCACGCCGGAACGCTCGTAACGGTACACCGTGCCCAATTCCGCCCAGCGCAGGGGCAGGTCGCGGTAGCTCCTGAGCCGGCTCTTGTAAATCTGGATGTGGAAGGGGCAGTTCATCGGTTTGAGAACGTATTCCTGCCCCTCGACGTCCATCGGCGAGAAGATGTTCTCGCGGTAGAAGTCCATGTGCCCGCTGGTTTTCCACATGTCGACCTTGGCCGCATGCGGGGTGAAGACCAGTTCGTATCCGTTCTTGTAATGTTCCTTGCGCCAGAACTCTTCCATCTCGTAGCGGATGCGCGCGCCCTTGGGATGCCACAGGATGAGGCCCGGGCCGACTTCCTCCGACATCGTGTACAGGTCCAGTTCCTTGCCCAGCTTGCGGTGGTCGCGCTTTTTCGCCTCTTCCAGCCGTTCGAGATAGGATTTCAACTCTTCCTTCGTCGGCCAGCAGGTGCCGTAGATGCGCTGCAGCACCGGGTTTTTCTCGTCGCCGCGCCAGTAGGCGGAAGAAGTGGAGAGCAGCTTGAACGCCTTCAATGCCTTGGTGTTGTCCACGTGCGGGCCGCGGCAGAGGTCGGTGAACTCCCCCTGCGTGTAGGCGCTGATCGGGTCTGTGCTGTCGATGCCCTGGATGATCTCCACCTTGAACGACTCGCCGAGGGAGCGGAAGTAGTCGATCGCCTCCTGGCGGTCCAGCTCGACGCGCTTGACGTCAAGCCCCTTCTTGGCGATCTCCTTCATGCGCTTCTCGATCTTCTTCAGATCGTCCGGCACGAAAGGGGTCTCGCGGAAGAAGTCGTAATAGAAACCGTCGGAAATGACCGGGCCGATGGTGACTTTGGTTTCCGGATAAAGCTGTTTCACCGCCTGCGCCATCAGGTGGGCGCAACTGTGGCGGAGGGTGTCGAGGTCGTATTCTTTTTGGTTTTTGTCGTCGCTCATAGTGTTGATACGTCTTGGTTTTCCGAATGGCAGCCAACGCTTGATCGTCATTCAGAGGCGAAGCCGAAGAATCGGGCCTTTGTTTTTTTCCAGCCGGGCGCACGCACCGGCCGGGAACCTAAAAACGGCCCGCTCGATTCGAACCCCTCGGCCTCGTCATTCAGAGGGCCGTGAGGCCCGAAGAATCTCGCCTTTGTTTATTTTTTGACTTTAGCCAGGCTCCCTTGGGTCATGTTGCGCATCCGGCAAAATAAAAAGGCATTGGGAAGAAAAAACTCCCCAAAATGCCCCCAAGAGGAAGACCGCCGGCTGAGCCGGGCAGGCCGTCAGAACCTGGTATTAAGGAAATATTCGGGAATAGGCGCGGGCGGTTTCGAACCGCCGACCCCTTGCATGTCAAGCAAGTACTCTACCCCTGAGCTACGCGCCTGTGAGTTTCATGTAAAAAAGTCATTCTATTGAAACCACGGATTTTGTCAAGAGGCAAAGGAGATTCGCGAACGCTTTTTGTATTTGATTTTACAAAGGGTTAGCCATTTGCCGTGGCGGGCGGCTTTTGTTTTTGACCTTGCGGTCGGCGACTGCTTGCCGCAAAAAATATATTCAATGGATTTTACCGCAGAGTCGGGAAGTTTTAGCGCTGGCCGTTTCTTAGTGAAGTTAATTGATACTTTTAGAAGCAGGGAACAGCTCCACCCATTGACAGCGAGCTCATCAATGCGTGCTATTTATTGGGCGCCATATTTTTATCCATGAATATTAAAGTAGGGGGAAATTTCAATTGGTATTTTTTTAAAGCCAAGTTGAAAAGATGTATAAAACCGATGAAACCCATTTTTGATTTCCAGTTTATTATTATTTGGGTTTCGATGAGCCTCGATTGGCGGAAGTGCAGAATTATTTTTTATACCAATTAAAATAGGCAGCATT
>JAGQJZ010000238.1 GCA_020430445.1 Nitrospina sp. | reverse complement strand
AGCGACATCCGCTTTGCGGGTCAGGTGACGGGCGTAGAGGGATATGTGGAATCGGCCGCCATCGGGCTGCTGGCCGGCCGCTTTGCCGCAGCTGCAGCACTCGGCACCGACATCGCGCCGCCGCCGGAAACTTCCGCGCTGGGCGCGCTACTGACGCACATCACCGGCGGTCACATCGCGGAAGGCGCAAGTTTTCAGCCGATGAACATCAATTTCGGACTGTTCCCGCCGGTTGAAATTCCAAGGCAGCCAGGCAAGCGGTTGCGCGGCAAGGAAAAGATCAGGGCGAAGCGGTTCGCCATCACGCGCCGGGCACTTGCCGACATCGATATCTGGCTCGGCCGTCATCAGGAAGCCGCCGAATAGGCAAGGTCAGTTCGCGCGGCGGCGTATATCCGGCAGGAGCACCGTCAGCAGGCCAATTGCCGGCAGGAACGAACAGATCGAATAGACATATTCGATGCCCTTCCAGTCGGCGACCTGACCGAGAACCGCCGCCGATATTCCGCTAAGGC
>JAGQJZ010000237.1 GCA_020430445.1 Nitrospina sp. | reverse complement strand
AGGAGATCCACGACGTCGACCGCGATCTCATGGCGGTCCGGCGAGCCGTCCTCCCCATGCGCGAGTCGCTCGTCCGGCTCGTCCGCGACGAGCACCCCCTCATCGACAAGGACGTCCGCATCTACCTGCGCGACTGCCTCGACCACCTCGCGCAGATGGTCGATCTGCTGACGGGCCAGCGCGACCTCGCGAAGTCGCTGTCCGAGGGCCACCTCTCGAGCCTCGGCCACCGCTCCAACGAGGTGATGAAGGTCCTCACCATCATCGCGACCATCTTCATCCCGCTGAGCTTCATCGCCGGCCTCTACGGGATGAACTTCGACGCCACCGTGTCCCCCTGGAACATGCCGGAGCTCGGCTGGACCTACGGCTACCCGGCGGCGCTGGGGCTCATGCTCTCCGTCGCGCTCGGGATGCTCGCGTACTTCCGCCGCCAGGGCTGGTTCTAGCAGCTGCTAGCCCGCCGGCTCCTGGCGGCCGCGCCAGGGGCGGTTGTGGCGCAGGCAGCCGCAGAG
>JAGQJZ010000236.1 GCA_020430445.1 Nitrospina sp. | reverse complement strand
CCCGTGGTGCGGGTCTCGGCCGGCATGTCGGCGTAGCCCTCGTGGTAGCAGTCGGCGACCCATTCGTGAACGTTGCCGTGGGTGTCCATCAGGCCAAACGCGTTGGGTCGATAGGCGCCCACGCGGGCGGTGCCGATGGTGGTCCCGTCGGCGCACCAGCGGTTGGCATTCCACGAGGGGCCCAGTCCGCGATCGGCGCCGTTGGCGTACTGGCACAGACGCCCTTCGTCGTCCCCAAAGGCAAAGCTGTCCTGGCTGCCGGCGCGGGCCAGATATTCCCATTCCGCCTCGGTGGGCAGGCGGTAGTGCGCATCGGTTTTGCGGCTCAGCCATGCGGCGTAGGCGTTTGCGTCCTCCCAGTTCACGCACACCACGGGATGGTCGTCGCTTTGGGCAAAGCCCGGGGTCCGGAAATCCCGCCCCGGGATCGCGTCCCAGACTTTCGACGACGCATCCGGGTTGATCACGCCAATGCATTCGAATCCGGTCGCGTGGCCGGTCTCCTCGACAAACCGCCG
>JAGQJZ010000235.1 GCA_020430445.1 Nitrospina sp. | reverse complement strand
TCCCTGCCGGAATACTACGACGAGCCGTTCGCCGACTCGTCGCAAATCCCCACCTTCCTCGTCAGCCAACTGGCGCGACGCGAGGTCACCGTCAGCCTGTCCGGCGACGGCGGCGACGAACTCTTCGGCGGCTACAACCGCTATCTGTGGGCGGAGAACATCTGGAACAAAATGAAACGCGTGCCGGGTCCGTTGCGGTCCGTCACCGGCGAAATCATCAAAACCATTTCCGCCGGAATGTGGGACAGCGTTTTTTCCATCCTGCGACCCGTGCTGCCCGCCGCCCTGCGCTTTCAGCACCCGGGAGAAAAATTCCACAAACTGGCGTACATGCTCGGCGCCGATTCTCCGGAGGCGGTTTACAAATCGCTAATCTCGCAATGGTTGAGCCCAATGGAACTCACGCCCGGCATCGCCGAACCGGAAACGCCGCTCACCCGCGCCATGCAAAACTCCGGCGGCTGGGATTTCCGCCGCCGCATGATGGCGTGGGACACGATCAGTTACCTGCCGGACGAC
>JAGQJZ010000234.1 GCA_020430445.1 Nitrospina sp. | reverse complement strand
ACGCCAACCTGTTGCCTGATGACGGATCGACATTACGGCCAATGCCCTGCACCTTTCCACATTCGCACTTTAAGGGGATATCCATTGTTTTTTATCGAAATGGTGGGACTAAAATATCAATGAGTTTTTTTGGGCACCGGCCAAGTTCACTGGCGGTTTACTCTAATAAATCATACCAAAAACTGCATTTAGTTTGGCCGGAAAACCTGAAACCCTGGAGCCCATAGCAGAGTGCCGCCAGACTTCAAAATTTTATTCTTTAAGTGCTTAGGGGGAAGGAGATACTGGTTTCTTCAGGGGAATTCGAACCCCCGTCGCCGGCGTGAAAGGCCGGTGATTTAGCAATTCTGAAACGTTAAACTCACTTTTACGAATGGTCCACTTTTGACCGATAGCCGCCATTCCTGATTCAAAAATATCTCACCCCTTCTAAATTCCACCTCTCAGCAGGAACTGTCCGTCACCTTCCACCCCCGTGCAAGTTTTGAGCGGGGATTTTATGTAACCCTGAAAAACCTTCG
>JAGQJZ010000233.1 GCA_020430445.1 Nitrospina sp. | reverse complement strand
CCTCAATTGTTTTTCCCTCGATTCAACAGGGTTAGGTCGCCGACCTGACCCTGTAGTTTTCGTTTTATTCGGAATGTTTTCGGCTTCGGGATTGCCAAGGTGAGATCGGGCAGGAATGGTCTCGCTGTGAAGTCATCATCAATACCATCATCTGAAAGCGGCAGAATCACGACGGGGGACTTCGACTACGATTTCGTCGTCATTGGAGGAGGTAGCGGAGGCTATGCCGCGGCCCGCACGGCCCATGAGGCAGGATTGCGGACAGCCGTGATTGATGGGGCAGAAACGCTGGGCGGCCTGTGCATCCTGCGCGGGTGCATGCCGAGCAAGACTTTGATCGAATCGGCCAATCGGGCTCGCTCGATTCGACGAGCGGGAGAGTTTGGGCTGCGGGCGGAAAATTTTTCGTTCAGTGGCGAGGAGATCATCGCCAGGAAACGGGCGCTCATCGGTGAATTTGCCAGCTACCGACAGGAACAGCTCACGGACAATCGCTTCGATCTGATCCGTGGCATCGCTTCTTTCCAAG
>JAGQJZ010000232.1 GCA_020430445.1 Nitrospina sp. | reverse complement strand
CGGCACCAAGACGCAGATCTCGGGCCCCACGGGCCCCATGACCGTGGTCATGGCGGTGATCATCGCCGCCCATGCCGACAGCCCGGCCGACGTGTTCGCCATCGTCATGCTGGGCGGCCTGTTCCAGATCCTGTTCGGCCTGCTGCGCCTGGGCCAGTACGTGTCCTACACGCCGTTTTCCGTGGTCTCGGGCTTCATGTCGGGCATCGGGGTGATCATCATCCTGATCCAGGCCCTGCCGTTCCTGGGCCACGCGGCGCCCTCGGGCCCGCCGGTGGCCTCGGTCCTGGCCCTGCCCGGGGCCCTGGCGGACCTGAACCTGCACGCCCTGATCCTGGGGGCGATCACCCTGGCCATCATGGTGTTCTGGCCGGCCCGGTGGCAGACCAGACTGCCGGCGCCCCTGCTGGCCCTGACCGTGTGCACGGCCCTGGGCCACTTCGTGCTCACCCAGGCGCCCACCATCGGCCACGTGCCCACGGGCCTGCCGGCCCTGCACCTGCCCAACCCGGCGGGCTTCCTGGGCTACA
>JAGQJZ010000231.1 GCA_020430445.1 Nitrospina sp. | reverse complement strand
GCTCATGTCAGCCCCATCACTCGTAGCGAATCCGCGGGTCGAGCAGCCCGTAGGCGATGTCGACCAACAGATTGATCAGGATTGTCAGCACGCAGATCAGCAGCACCACGCCCTGAATCACCGGATAATCGCGCGAGCGAACTCCGGACATCAGCAGCGAACTCAGGCCCGGCCAGTTGAAGATCGTTTCGACAATCACCGTACCGCCGAGCAGCGCCGCCAGTTCCAGCCCGATGATGCTGACCACCGGATTGATGGCGTTGCGCAGCGCGTGCCTCAGCACGACCGTCTTTTCGATCAACCCCTTGGCCCGAGCGGTGCGGATGTAGTCCTGCCGCACCACTTCGAGCATCGACGAGCGAGTCATCCGCATCACCACCGCGATGGCAGATGCGGAAAGCGTCGCCACCGGCAGGATGATCTGCTTGATGTGCTGGACCGGATCGTCCCGGAACTCGACGAACCGGGATTGCGGTAACCAGCCGAGTTTCAGGCCGAAAATCAGGATCAGCACGGTGCCGACCACGAACGACGGA
>JAGQJZ010000230.1 GCA_020430445.1 Nitrospina sp. | reverse complement strand
CAACATCTGGTCAACCAGGTGCTGGCTCGGCATGGCTACTCCGGCGTGATGTCGCTGGTCATTGGCGACGTCGCCGAGGTGGGCGAGCGTCTGATCGCTGATAGCCGCATCCCGCTCGTCAGCGCCACCGGCAGCTGTCGCATGGGACGCCGCGTGGCCCAGGTCGTCGCTGGGCGGTTTGGCCGTAGCCTGCTGGAGCTTGGCGGGAACAACGCGCTGATCGTGATGGACGACGCCAACCTCGACCTGGCGCTGCGGGCGATCGTCTTTGGTGCCGTCGGCACGACGGGGCAGCGCTGCACGACGACGCGGCGTGTATTGGTTCATCGCAGCGTCTCCGAGACGCTGACCCAGCGCTTGATCGCCGCGTATCGACAGCTGCGTATCGGTGATCCCCTCGACGGGCAGACGCTGGTCGGTCCGCTAATCGATGGCGATGCGGTGGCGACGATGCAACGTGCCCTGGTGGCGATCGGCGAACAGGGTGGCGAGATCCTCTATGGCGGAGAGCTGCTGGACGATGGCGAATTTGGCGCTGGTCATTA
>JAGQJZ010000229.1 GCA_020430445.1 Nitrospina sp. | reverse complement strand
CGGCCTCCGCGGCCTTGCGCAGGGTTTCCAGATTGGCGATCTGGCTGTAGATCAGCCATTCGCCGTCTTCCAGTTCAAGATTCTCGGCGCCGGCGTCCATCAGGGTCATCAGCACGTCATCTTCGCTGAGAGTGCCCTGGGCGATGGTCAGCAGGCCCTGGCGCTCGAAGTTCCAGGCCACGGCTCCATCGGCACCCAGACTGCCGCCATACTTGTTGAAAGTGTAGCGCACTTCGCTGACCGTACGGTTCTTGTTGTCCGTCATGGTTTCCACCACGATGGCCACCCCGCAGGGCCCGTAGCCCTCGTAGGTGATTTCCTCGTAGGTCACGCCCTCAAGGGTGCCCGTGCCCTTGGCAATCGCCCGCTCCACATTGTTGGCGGGCATGTTGCTGGCCTTGGCCTTGAGAATGGCGCTGCGCAGGCGCGGGTTGGCGGCTTCGTCTCCACCTCCCAGGCGCGCGGCGATGGTGATTTCCTTGATGATCTTGGTGAAGATCTTGCCGCGGGCCGCATCCAGCGCACCCTTCTTGCGCTTGATCGTGGA
>JAGQJZ010000021.1 GCA_020430445.1 Nitrospina sp. | reverse complement strand
GACGTCGAGCATGGTGCCCTGCGCGCCCTCGCACAGGATCGACTTGCCGTCCGCCAGCGCATCGCGCAGGAGCGCCTGCGTGTTGCCCATGTAGCGCAGGATCGTCTCGCGGTGCTCCAGCAGTTCCTCGAATATGCGGTCGAATTCCGGCACTTCCTGGTCGTACAGGTTCTTGAGGATGCGTTTTTTCTCTTCGAAATTTTCCTGCATCATCTCGCGCAGCCGGTCGACGTCTTCCAGGTCGCAGGCCCTCAGGCCGACACGGGCGATCTTGTCCGCGTAGGACGGTCCGATGCCGCGCCCGGTGGTGCCGATCTTGGTGTTGCACGCGGCTTCTTTCTTACGGTCCGAAATGCTGTGGTAGGGCAGGATGATGTTGGCCCGGTCCGAGATCATCAGGCGGCCTTCGAGATCGAATCCGGCGTTTTTAAGCGTGCAGACCTCTTCAGACAACGCCGCGGGATTGATCACCACCCCGTTGCCGATCACGCACAGCTTGTTGCTCCGGAAAATACCGGAGGGAATGAGGTGCAGAATGAATTTCCGGTTGTCGAACAGGATGGTGTGGCCCGCGTTATGGCCTCCCTGGTAGCGGGCGACGATATCCGCGCGGTCTGTCAGCAGGTCGATGACCTTGCCTTTGCCCTCGTCTCCCCATTGCATGCCGACCAGAACACAAACAGGCATAGCTTTCCCTTGTCTGAAAAATTGTGAATTGAGTATCAGGAAATGGACCGGTGGGTCGGTTTCCGTATTTCCAGCAACCGATGGATTATTATCCGTCAAAGCCGGAGAAAAGGCAAGGCGGCAAAATCCGTTTTCCGGGGCCTAGCGGATGACGTAAGCCGGGACGACCAGGGGAGACAGCGCCCCGGTGGAGTTCAGGAAAAAGGCGGCGAGGATAAAGGTGAGGTGGCACACCCAGGGGAGCATGTGGGGCTCGGCGGCATCCCCCCGCCGCGCCCGGATACTGCCCCAGACCAGGCCGGTGAGCAGCGATCCCCAGGCCACGTACTGCCAGATGTCGACCATGCCCAGGCTGGCGGTCAGCCGGGAGAAGGTGTTGAGTTCGCCCATCTGCTTCGGGTCATAGAGGATGTTGAAAATCCCCAGTCCCAGCCGGATGAGGCAGGTGTAGCCGAAGGTCAGCAGCGCCATCAGCGCGTAGATGAAAATCGTGGTGGGCTTCGTTTTCATGGAGCACCTGTGGAGTCAGGGACCGGCACTTTCAATATTATCGCGGATGAGCCGGGAAGACCAGGCGGGGCCTTCGCCGATGCCGGGGCAGTGCTCCCCGGTCTTGTTCCAGTCGCGCCGGGTGCGCAGGTTCTCCCCCCAGAAGGGGAAGGTCCGGCACTGCTTCGGCTTGACCGGGTGGATGGAGCATCCCTGTTCGCTCAGGAAAGGGCAGGGCTGCTGTTCTTCCACCTGCATTTCCCAGTTGCCCGGCCCGAAGGGACGCAGGCGGTACCGGGTTTTGAAGGTGGAGGGCGGCAGGCCGAGAAAGGCGGCGGCGTTCTGGACGTCTTCCTTGTCGAAATACACCCAGCCGGGCCGGGTGCAGCACTGGATGCAGCCTTTCTGGCACTCAAAGCGGATCGTTTCTTTTTCCCACCAGTGCGGCATGGGCGCTCCTCAGGTTGCCGGGGCCGGTTCCAGAATCACCAGATCGTCCCGGTGGATGGCTTCTTCATAAAATCCGGTTTCCAGCATATCGCGGATTTTGGCCGATGTGAGCCCCTTGATGCGGGCGAGATCGGCGGAATTGTAATTGACCAGTCCGCGCGCCACTTCCACGCCCTGGTCGTCGAGGATGCGCACGGGGGAGCCGAACTCGAACTTGCCCTCGACCTGCGTGACCCCGGCGGGCAGCAGGCTTTTGCCGTTGTTCACCAGGGCGCGCCGGGCTCCGGCGTCGATGGTGACGGCCCCCAGCGGCTTGAGCGTGTGCGCGATCCAGTGCTTGCGCGGGCTGACTTTTTTCGGCCCGGCCCAGAACAGGGTGCCGACTTCGTGGCCTTTGAAAACCTGGTCGAGCACCTTGCTGTCGAGACCGTTGACGATCAGGGTCGGCACGCCATAGCTCATCGTTTTCTTGGCCGCCTGCACCTTGGTGTACATGCCACCGCGCGACAGGGGATTTTTGCTTTTGCCCGCGCGTTTTTCAATATCCGGCGTGATGCTCCGGACCAGCGAGATCAGCTCCGGCGCGGCTTCGTTTTTCTTCAGGGTTTTTCGCGGATCGTCGGTGTACAACCCCTCGACATCCGACAGGATGATGAGCAGTTGCGCCCCGGCCAGGCAGGCCATCGTCGCCGACAGGGTGTCGTTGTCGCCGATCTTGATTTCGTCCACCGTGACGGTGTCGTTTTCGTTGATGATGGGAATGACCCCGTGCGACAGCAGCGCTTCCAGCGTGTGCTTGGCGTTGAGGAATCGCTGGCGGTGTTCGAGGTCGTGGTGGCCGAGCAGGATTTGCGCCACCTTGAGCCCCTGCTTCTCAAAATAATGTTCGTAGGTGCGCATCAGGAAGCTCTGCCCGATGGCGGCGGAGGCCTGCTTCTCGGGAATGTCGAGCTTCACCCGGTTGAGGTTGAGGCGCTCGCGTCCCGCCATCACCGCGCCGGACGACACGATCATCACTTCCACTCCGGTTTTGTGGATTTTGGCGATCCGCCGGGCGTAGCCCTGGATGCGCTTGCGGCTGAGCCCGCGCTCCAGCGGTGGTTTTCCGGACTCGTGATCGGAGATCACGCCGCTGCCGATCTTGATCACCACCCGCTTGAGGTGGCTCAGGATTTCCTTGCGTGTTTCCTTGGGCATCGAAACTCGATGATGGGCGAAGGTGAAGAACCGGTGACACCCCCGCATGATAATGAAACCGGGCAAAGACAATCAACCGCTTCCCGGTGGATTTCAGGTGAATGGCGGGATTTTTATTCCGCGCCGAATTGCTTGAACAGGTCCTGCATCCCCTTCTTGTGCGCCAGCATCAGAGGCGTGGTGCCGGGCGTGCGCGTGAACGGGTCCTGCCCCGGAATGTAGGGATCGGCCCCCTTTTCCAGCAGCATGTGGGCGATGCGGACCCGGTCGCTCAGGGCGGCGTAGTGCAGCGGCGTGTTGCCCAGGCTGTCGCGGGCGTTGACGTCGGCGCCCTTGTTGATCAGGTATTGCGCCACCTCCGGCGGGCCGAGCTGGGAGACGAAATGCAGCGGGGTGCGCTTCCAGATGGATTCCACCTCGTCGACGTGCGCGCCGTTGTCGATCAGGAGGACCGCGATCTCCGGCCGTAGCATCTGCGCCGCCGTGTGCAGGATGGTGTTCCCCGTCTGGTCGCGGATGTTGACGTCCGCCCCCTGTTCGATGAGGAACTGCGCCACCTCCTTGTGTCCGCTGCGCACGGCCAGGTTGAGCGGAGTGCTGCCGAGGCCGTCCAGCGCGTCCAGCGGCGCGCCTTCCGCGATCAGTTCCTTGACCTTTTCCAGATCGCCTTTGTTTGCCGCATGGTGCAGGGCGTTCTGGCCACTGCAGGCGGACAGGGACAGCGCGATCGCCATGGCGACCAGGCCCCGGATGAAAACGTTGATGAAATGCATGGGATTCGGTGTTTCCTGTTTCAGGAGGTGGAACGGATTGATGACGTGCTCATGAGGCCCCTATCATAAAACGAATCGGGGGCGAAAGCGGAATAAAATTGTTGCCGGTCACCCGGCGGCGGTTGGGGGCAGGTGGTCCCCGATGAATTTGTCCAGGACTTTGAAGTAGGCGAACGCGCCGGTTTCGTGCAGGTTGAAATGATCCGCTCCCTCGACCGGATAAAACGCCTTGGGCGGGGCGGCGGCCTCGAACAGCCGCTTGCCGATGGCGAAGGGGATCACTTTGTCCACGGTTCCGTGGACGAACAGTTTGGGCAGGTCCAGCCGGGAGACGGTGGAGAGGTTGTCGAGTTTCGCCTGCACGGCCCAGGCGATGGGCAGGTAGGGATACATCACCCCGGCCATGTCCCGGGCGGAGGTCAGGCTGGATTCGATGATGAGCCCCGCCGCCGGCCTCTGCGACGCGGTCCAGGAAGCGAACACCCCGCCGAGGGAGCGCCCCAGCAGAAACAGCCGTTCCGGCGAAACGTGTTTTTCTTTTACCAGGAAATCGTAGGCGGCAAGCGAGTCGGTTTGCAACCCCGCCTCGTCCGGCGCACCTTCGCTTTTGCCGTAGCCCCGGTAATCGAAGATGAACAGGTTGACCTTGAGGAACTTCAGCGTCTTCAGGTCCCGCCACCGTGTCGACAGGTTGCCCGCGTTGCCGTGGTACCAGATGAGCGTTGCCCGGGCGGAAGGGTGGGGCAGCCACCAGCCGTGCAGACGCAGCCCGTCCGGCGTGGTGAAGAAGACATCTTCGGCCTCCAGGTCGTGCTGGCCTTGTTCCCACGGTCCTTCCGGGTATTGCGTGGGCTGGAATATGATCTGGTTTTCCATCGCCAGAAGCGTTGCGGCGAAGCCGAGGAAGACCACCCCTGCAAGCAGGAGGAGTTTTTTGAACCACGCAAGATTCTGTTTCATGGGAAATCACCTGGGGCGGTTTCGGTCTCCGGGCCTGGGCCCTTATGGGAACAGGGTTTCATACCCGCCTGCCGCAAGTCAATGCGGCGCCTGGCATGCTAACGGTTTTCTTTTCGGTACAGGCGCGGGTGCAATGATGCTAAACTGAATTTTAATCTGGGCTCAAGCTGGATGGGCTCCCGCTGTTTCCCCGAACGTGAATCCATGGATTACAAAACCCTTTTCATCGTCGATCCGGTCAAGAACGAGCGCCTGCAACTGGCCAAGTTCATCAAGCAGGAAAATTTCACCGTGCTGGTGTTCAGCGGCGTTGCGGACTGCGTCAAGCGTTCCGGCCTGATCACGAGCGGTCTGGTGATTTTCGTCCTGCGCAAGGGGAAAAACGAGGTCCGCAATTTCCTCAAGCATGTCCGTGACAAGTCGATTCATTATATTTTCCTGCTGACGCCGGACGTCCCCGAGGTGGACCTCGAAGAGCTGCGGGAGAAAGGCTTCCAGTCGGTGTTCCGGGCGGGCAACCATGAAAAGGTGCGCGAGATCACCTACAGCCTGCTGGCGCCGGACGGGCTCATGCCTCGCACTGAAAAGCCGCACCCCATTCCCATTCCCTTCATCGGGGTGAGCATTCCCGATGTTGAAGAGTCCACATGACGCGTGTGATCGACATCGGGGATATCGCCATCGGCGGCAACCACCCGCTGGCTGTCATTGCCGGGCCCTGCGTCATCGAATCCGAAGCGCATGCGCTGGACTGCGCCGGCCGGCTGAAGGCCATTTTTGAGGACGTCGGCATTCCCTTCATCTACAAATCGTCCTACGACAAGGCCAACCGGACGTCTCTCGAATCGTTCCGCGGCCTGGGTATGGAAGAAGGCCTGCGCATTTTGAAGAAGGTGCGTGAAGACATCGGCGTTCCCGTGCTTTCGGATGTGCATACGGAAGAAGAAGTGGGGCCCGCAGCTGAAGTGCTGGACGTGATCCAGATTCCGGCGTTCCTCTGCCGGCAGACCGATCTCATCCTGAAAGCGGCGGCCACGGGCAAGCCGGTCAATGTCAAGAAGGGGCAATTCCTCGCGCCCTGGGACATGAAAAACGTTGTCGAGAAATTCACCTCGTCCGGCAACAAAGACCTGTTGCTGACTGAACGCGGGTTCATGTTCGGCTACAACAACCTGGTGGTCGACATGCGGTCGCTGGTCATCATGCGCGAGTACGGTCATCCCATCGTGTTCGACTGCACCCACAGCGTGCAGATGCCCGGTGGACAGGGCAAGGCGTCTGGCGGGCAGCGCGAAATGGTGCCGCCGCTGACGCGCGCGGCGGTGGCGGTGGGGGTCGATGCCCTGTTCATGGAGGTGCATCCGGATCCGGACAACGCGCCTTCGGACGGACCGAATATGCTTAGGATGGAGACGCTGCGGGAGTTTCTGGAACAGATCAAGGAACTCGACCTCCTCCGTTCCTGACGGAGGACCCGCTCGCCGTTAGGGGAGGCTTTGGGGCGCGGAATCTGATGTTCTGAGACGGGTTCAAAAATAGTCAACGAGTCCTGCCATGAAACGACAACCGATATCCCGATCGATCCTTTTGTTCCTGCTCTTGCTTGTCCCTGTTTCCGCCCTGGCGGAAGGCAAGTGGGAGGTCTGGCGGCCCACGCCGAGCGCCCGTACGGAGGTGGCGGCGGTGACGCTGTTCAACAGGTTGTATATCTTCGGCGGCTTCGGTGAGAAGGGCCTCACCAACCAGGTCGATGTGCTCGACCTCAAGACCGGTATCTGGTCGGTGGGGTTCCCCATGCCCGAGGCCCTGCACCACGCGGCGGCGGTGACCCTGAACGGGAAAATTTATGTCGTCGGCGGTTTCCGCTCCGGCATGTGGACGCCGACGGACACGCTCTATGAATTCGATCCCAAGGCCAACCGCTGGACGAAGAAAGCCTCCATGCCCACCGAGCGGGGCGCCCTGGCGGCGGGTGTGGTCAATGGCAGGATCTACGCCATGGGCGGCGCCCAGCGGCAGATCTTTCAGTTGAAGAATGTTGCCGCCAACGAGAGTTACGATCCCATGACGGATCAATGGAAGGAACACGCGCCCATGCCCACGCCGCGCGACCATTTCACCATCTCGGTGGTGGGCGAAAAACTTTACGCCATCGGCGGGCGGGTCGACGTCGACTACAAGCGTAACCTCGACCGCAACGAGGTGTACGACCCCATCGTCAATGAATGGACCCTGCTGGCCCACATGCCCACGGCCCGGAGCGGCATCACCTCACAGGTGCTGAACGGGAAGATTCACGTGTTTGGCGGTGAATCGGCGGAGGGGACCTTCAAGGAACACGAGGCCTATGATCCGGCCAGCGGCACATGGGAAGCGAAAGCCCCCATGCCCAACGCGGTGCACGGACTGGGATCGGCTGTGGTGGACGGCAGGATTCACCTGCTCACCGGCGGCCCCAGGCCGGGCGGTGGCGGCAGTCAGTTTCACCAGGTGTATTCGGAGTAGAACAGGAAGGGAAGTTAGGCACGCCTCGGATAGGGTGGGAGGACCCTATCCGGGGAGTAGACGTGCCAGTTCGAATCTTCATCTTTCTAAAAGCAATCCCCGTGCCAAAAGCTCGCCTACCATAACCCATTGTTTTTTTAGCTATTTTCTGAATGAGGCGTTCTCCCTGCCTGTGCAAAATCTGCCGCCCGTGCAAAGTTTTCCCCTGTCCGCACAGATAGTTTGACGTATCCGTATCAAGTCCTGCGGAGTTTTGCCGTAATCTACGTTAGGGAGAATCTTCGCCATGTTCAAGAGAAAGGCGCAGTGGGAGCTGTGCCGGATCATTCTGGGAGGCGTCCTGCTTTTGTGGGGCGGTGGGCTCGCTCGGGCCGACGAGGCGCCGCTGCGCGCGCCGGAGGAGACGCCGCAGCTTTCCCCGATTGAAAAAACGCTGGGCATCCGCAAAACACCCGTCCCGGATCACACGGAATACCGCACCGACTCCGAATACAAAAAAATACAGCGCTACGATTTTCTGCCCTACTGGCTGGAAAAGGGAAGACGGAAGCAAAAACCTTCCCTTGAGGAGGCCGACCCGACGGTCCGCAAGCAGGACAAGGCGATGGTGCTGGCGGGCAAGGGATTCCAGATACCGGACCTGCAACGCTTTGAGCCGGACCCCGGGGTCGAGATCAATGAATACCATCACATCGATTACGACGCTCCACAGCCGCCGCTGAAGGAGAAACGGGATCGTCTGGACCTGGGATTCCGGGGAGCGGTCTACAACAAGGAGCTGATTTTCCATCCCCATGTCTCCGCTTTCCACAATGTGGAGCCGGACAGGCTGGAGGAAGAGGTTCGTCCGGAAAAGGAAGAGCCGCTCGATCCGGCCCCGGTGGAGGACACGCGCCTGTTGCTGTGGAGCAGCGGGAAAACGCGGCTGACACTTTCGCCAGCGAAGAAGCAATGGGATTTGCTGCACGGCGATGAATACCGCACGCGCCTCGATTACACCCGCGCCGGGAGAACCGCCCGCCTCAAGGGGAAGACGGGCTCTTCATCCAGTAATACACCACCCAGAAGCCGATAATCAGGACCCAGATCAGAACCTTGCGCGTGCGGCTCACTCCGGGGGGGTGCATGTCCCGCGACGCTTTTTTTAACGATCCGAATAAAAATTTGGGAAGCATGTTTCGGGTCCGGCCGCGAGCCTTCCCGCCTACTGTTTGCTGGCCGCGGTTTTGGAGTCGCCGGCGTTTGTGGCGCAACGGAAACCGAAACTGTTGTTGCGCACTTCCGGGTTGAAGAAGGAACGGTTGAACGTGGGCGCGCTCAGGCCGCATCCGTAGGACAGGCAGTCGAACCACGAGCCGCCCTTGAGCACGCGCTTGTCGCGGCCGTATTCGGGTTTGGGGATGTCGTTGCCCGGGTGTGGCAGGTAGAAGGCGTCGACCCACTCCCACACGTTGCCGCTCATGTCGAACAGGCCGTAAGGACTCTTCCCGTTTTCATAGGAGCCCACCGGTTCGGTGCCGGTGGAACCCTTGTAGGGGTTGTTCGAACGGTCGAGCGACCACACGTTGCCCCAGGGGTAAAGCCGTCCGTCCTCGCCCCGCGCCGCTTTTTCCCACTCGCGTTCGTCCGGCAGGCGTTTGCCATTCCATTCGCAGTAGTCGTGGGCGTCGAACCAGTTGACGTAGATGACCGGATGGTTCTCCTTGCCCGGCGCGATCTTGCCTTCGGGCCAGTGGTGCGGCGCTTCGTGGCCCGTGGCGTCGACGAACTTTTTATAGCCGGCGTTGGTGACTTCGTGCAGATCGATATAAAATGCGCCGGTCTCGCTGATGTGTTCCGGCGACTCGTCGTCCCACCGTTCGTTGGAACCCATGATAAACTCTCCGGCGGGAACATAGGCCATGCCTTCCGGCGGCTTGCCGGACGGGGCTCCGGTTTGAGCGGCCGCCTGATTTTGCGCCGCGCGCACCGGCGGACGCGCCGAGAGTTGCCGCCGGTTGGGGACGGTGTCTTCAAACTGAATGACGGCGCCGGGAGTCCGGAACAGGCCGCCTGCCTGAGCCGGGCTTTCGCCGGTGTGGCACTGGCGGCATTCGGGTTTGGCGAATTTGTCCTGCCGCGCCTGTTGCAGGTTTTCCGGCTGGTGGCAGGCGGTCCGGCACTGCAGTTGGCTGGCTTTGGGGTGCTTGAAGCCTTCGAAAGCCGTGGCCGGGGTCGGGCCCGGAGCCAGCAACAGGAGAAACGCCAGGGCCGGAAGAACGCGCCAGCGGATGGTGTTGCGTGAGGGCATGTTTGTTGTCTCGTTTCCATTCATGGATTCATTATATGAAACTTTTCGGGTTGAAACAAAAAGACGGCAACCGTTTGCCCATTAATTTTTTTTCATGATGAAACCCCGCTGGCGATTGTTGATGGATGGCCCTTGCGACGGGCGTTTTAACATGGCCACCGACCTCGCGTTGCTGCAGGCGTGTGACGAAGCGCCGGACGCGCCACCGGCCCTGCGCGTGTATGGGTGGTCCGGCCCGGCCCTCAGTGTCGGCCATTCACAGAATATCGAACGCGATGTCGACCTTGCGCAGGCTGAAAAACGAGGCGTTCCCATCGTCCGGCGTCCGACCGGCGGGCGCGCCCTGCTGCATCACCGGGAGGTGACCTACGCGGTAGTCGCTCCGTTCGGCGGCACGGGGCTGCGCTCCCACCTCAAGGATATTTTTGACGATGTCGCGCGTTACCTCACAGCGGGGCTGGTGGAACTGGGCCTGCCGGAGGCGGACGTGGCGTTTCAGAATGTGCCGCAGCGCCGCCGGGCCGGGAGGCGGTCGGCGGCGTGTTTTGCGGAACTGCATTTCGGCGAGATCACCGCGCGCGGTAAAAAACTGGTGGGCTCGGCGCAGAAGCGGGCCCGGAACGCCTTTCTGCAGCACGGATCGATCCCCCTTGAAGATGACATTGCGTTGTTCATCAGCCTGTGCCGGTACGGCTCCGGGGAGGAACGGCGTGAGGAGGAGCGCGCCCTGCGATCGGGCACCACAACCCTGCGTCAGGAACTGGGACGCGCGGTTTCCTTCGAACGGGCCGCCGGGGCCCTGGTGTCCGGATTCAATGCCGGCGGAGTGTTCAGCCTTGAACCGGATGGGCTGACGCGGCGCGAGTGTGAACTCAGGGATGCAATCCTTGAGGGAAGTTGATACCATTGCCTCATGATTATTCCGTTTTCCCTGAAGCGCCCGACATTCTGCTCCCTCATTCTCCTTCTGGCTGTGCTGCCGCTTTTTCTGAATGCCTGCGGCCGGTCCAGCGTCATCAAGAAGAACCCGCGCCTGCAGCACTTCACCGACAAGACCCGGCAACTGCTCGCCAAAACGCGGGGTCCGCTGAAATTCGCCAAATTCGTCCACGCCAACGGCGACGGGCTGATCGACCTGGTGGTGCTCAAGGAAACCAGCGAGGGCCCTGTTGTCGAAACCTGGATCAACCGCGATGAGGAGTCCTTCGATGTGCTCGACCGGACCTGGAAAGGCGCCCCGTCGGACCGTGTCACGGAAATGGAGATCGGGGACTTCAACCGGGACCGCACGCACGAGGTGGTCCTGATGGGAGAGTTTTCCGGAGACACCCGGGTCAAGATGCTGACCAATAATGGCCGCGGTTATTATTTTGAGGACGTGCAGAAACCGCTGCCATCGATCAAACCCACCATGGACAGGATGGACGTGGTGGACCTCGACGGGGACCACAACCCTGATATGCTGTTTTACAACTCGCGGGAAGACCTGTCTGCCGAGGCGGCGATCCGCCACCCGGTCCAGTTTCTGCTGAATATCGGGGAAGGGTTTTTCCAGGACCGCACCAAACTGCTGTGGCCGCTCCTGCCTTCGGGCATCGCCGGAGCGGTGTACGCCGATTACGACAACGACCGCACGCTGGACGTGTTTCTTTACTACGCCCAGGACAAGAACGTCATTCTGATGAATAACGGTCTGGGGCAGTTGACCAATACTTCCGGCAGCAACCTGCCTCCGTTAAAGAACAAAGCCGTGCATTCCGACTGGGCGGATTTCGATCAGGATGGGGATCAGGACCTGATCGTGCTCACGCGCGGGATTTCGGACAGCGGTCGGGAATATGAAAAGGAACTACATTACGGTTTAGAGAACAACGGGCAGGGATATTTCACCAAGCGTACCCTGAAATTCATGCCGCCCTTTCCGGTAAACGGAATCTACCTGCTCGATGGCGACGGCGATGAATGGCCGGACATGATCCTGCTGGCGGACCGCGCGACCTATTACCTGAGCGGCAAGGGTCCCTGGAAATACGCCATTGAAACTAAAAAACGCCTGCCCGGCAATCCTCCGTTTCGCGAGATCACCTTCGGCGACGTCAACGACGACGGTTACCTCGACCTCCTCGGCATCACCCCGCAAGGCCAGCCCCACCTCTGGGTCACCGAATTTTGACCTGTTTTTGATCAAGACAACCAAATTCTAATACTTCAATATTGATATTAAATTTATATTGGTTTATATGAATTACATTTATGTAGTAAGTAATATTAATTTTTCACTCGAGGAAACCTTATGGGCAATTCAAAGTTATATCTGGCTCTGGTTGTTGGCTTGTTCTTACTAAGTCAACCGCTGGCGTTTGCACTGCCCCCCGCCAACGATGTGGTGGCGGACGACATGGACAATTTGATCGACGATATCAATGTGGAACTGGGCTCGATCGACTCGGACAACATCACCGATGGGAGCATCACGGCGAATGACCTGGCAGCAGGGGCGGTTGGCAGCAGCCAAATTGCAACTGGAGCGGTGGGCTCAAGCCAACTTGCGGCAGGGGCGGTTGGGAGCAGTCAAATCGCGAGTGGAGCCGTGGGTACAAGTCAATTGGCAGCGGGTGCTGTGACAACGTCAAAAAGTTGTACAGATGACTCTGGGGATACCATCGTTGAGGATGATCCTGACCAAAATGGAACTTGGCGAACGGTTACCTTTGCAGATGGGGATTGTTCCAGCAATCAGATATCAATAACACCGAGTAGTAGCAATTCCACTGTATTGGCAATTGCCCACATTGCGTGGTCAAAGGAGGCGGGCGACGATAGCAATGCCTGTCTGTTTCGGCTAAATGTTGGAGGGGCAAAATCCGAAACTCAGACCCTCGTCAGTTCTCTCGAGGGTTCGGGTGCTCCAAAAAAAATCACACTATTTTGGGAGGGCCAGATTTCCACCACCACGACATTTAAGGTGGAATGGGCCAATTTTCTCCCTGACTACAATACAATTCCTGATCCCTTAAACATCGGGGATTGTCATGTTGGAAATATTAATGCCGGGTCGGAATTTGATACTCCGGAAATGAAACGGCAGTTAATGGTTTATGTTTTTGCGAAATAAGACAAATCCCAATTGAAAGGATAAACAATGCGATCAGGCTTGTTTTTAATACTCGGTGTCCTCACTCTAGCTTCAACAGTTTCTGCACAGAACCTTGAGTACGTGCATATAGAATTGGTCAATGCATTAAAAGACGCCTATCCCGGAAAAGGAATGTATGTAAAAGGGAACTCCTGTTCGGGTGTGGAATTTGGAGAGAGGTTTCCAGAGCCTCGTCCGACTGTTGAAGATTGTGAACGGATCATGGCCCAATGGCCGGCAAGAAAGGCTCATATCCAGGCGGGACATAAACAATTGGAGCAACAGCAGCTCCAGGAAGAACAGGCTTTGAAGGCTCAATTAGGGCTTGCCGAGGAGGATATTGTTGTTCTCAAGCGGATGCTGAGCAGAGAGGAGGCAGGACAATGACCAGACGAATTCTTGCAATAATGTTCCTTGGACTCGTCCTCCCTTCCGTTTCCTTGGCGGATCAGGATGATTACGATGTGTCCAACACGGTCAGTGGTCTCCGCGGAGAAGTGAACTCGGCCCTGGACGCCATACAAAGCAACAACAGCGGTTCGTCCGCACCCGCTTCGACCAAGAGTTTCCAGTGGTGGGTGGACACGTCTGATTCAAATAACCCCCGCCTCAAAGTCCGCAACAAGGATGATGATGGTTGGATCGATGCGGGAACATTGAGCGAAGAAACTCTGGATGTATTCAGCGACAAAGCCCGGTTGAACGCATTGTTCAATTCGTACCGAATTGCCGACAACGCCGGATCGGGACCCTTAAAGATGTTCGACGGAGTGGTCGACGCCTTTGAAAATGAAAATGGAGTCGACACCCTCCTTTCAAGGGCAGGTTACGATTCCACCGGCGATGATTATTCTTCGAGTTCCAATGATTGGACCACAGACCCCGTGTATAGCAGTTCCGGTGTCTATTCCCCGGGCCCATACTCGGTGGCCAATGCCTTTGACGAAAGCCGAGATGGGAGCAACAACCCGATTTCCCAGTGGGCCTCGGACGGGTCTCTGGCGGATCCCTGGGTCTCGGTCGATTTCGGTGAACCCCGGGATATTCGAAAGGCGGTTATGTATTGGAGTTATACCGGTCGAAAGGCCGGGAATATCCAGTATTCAGATGACAGCAGCAACTGGTCGACCGCCCAAACTTTTGACAACTCGAGTTACACGGCGAATGCAGCAGAGGAAGTTACCTGGGACGATTCCAAGGGCGCGCATCGCTACTGGCGGGTTGAGATTACCGAGTACGTGGGTTCCACGGCTATCAGCCTTACCGAGTTCGACCTGATGGAGGACGGTGGTACGGACATGGCTCGCACTATGTCATTATCTGCATCAAGCATTGGAAGTCCCACGGGAACCTACCAAGTTTCCGGAGCCGCGGACGACGACTTTAATACCCAATGGGGTGCTGTTGACGGAACAGGTCCGGAATGGGTTCAGGTGGATCTCCAGTTGGCCCGGAAAATCACCATGGCGAGATTGTACTGGAGTTATACTGGTTTAAAGGCTGGAGATATCCAATACTCCGACAATGGGTCATCATGGACCAACGCTACCTCTTTCTCCGATAGTAACTATGTAGGTCAAACCTGGATGGAGATTTCCTTCGGAGATGTAGGGGGACACCGCTACTGGCGGGTCAACATTACCGGGTACGCTGGGTCTGCAATCATTACCCTAAAAGAAATGGAACTGCTAGAAGCGGGAAAGGATCTGAGCCTAGTTTCCAATACTACCACCGCACAATTTGAGCCCGACAAAATCCGCTTGTTGGTATTCGAAAAGGATGATGGTGTCATTACCTTGAATACTGATCTGAAGGGGTGGGTCTCCTGCGATGATGGGGGAAACTGGACCCAGGTGACTCTGGTTTCCAAAGGACAGTTCAGCATTGACCCCGGTTCCTCATCGGATGGAAATCTTTTTACCGGTGTTGCCAGCCCCACTTGTGGGGCAGGGGATGATGACTTGAAATGGAAGGTGACTTCGGCCAAT
Organism: Nitrospina sp.; assembly: GCA_020430445.1. Classification (GTDB taxonomy): domain Bacteria; phylum Nitrospinota; class Nitrospinia; order Nitrospinales; family Nitrospinaceae; genus Nitronauta. The sequence continues at coordinate 23,494 of JAGQJZ010000021.1, read as the reverse complement.
GATGAATTGATCGAAATCCATGGTGTTGCTATGGAATGGGATTGATTTCTCTCTGAAGATAATTTTCTCTACTCTATAGAGGCATGCCCAAGGGCATGCCTCTTGTTTTGGAGGGAGCGGGTGCTCTACTTTGCTTTTGGAATGAACATGGAGCCGGGGCATATGGCGCGGTTGTGCCCGGGGATACGGGCCGCCGGGGTCGCCCGCCTTCCTGATCACCGCTTCGTCATCAACCGCCGGGGATTCGCCACGGTGATCCCACAGACGGGGGAAACCGTGCACGGCGTTTTGTGGCTGGCGGCGGACCGGCACGTGCGGGCGCTGGATGCCTTCGAGGGTGTTGAGGAAAAACTGTACACGCGCCGTTTTCTCCAGGTAACAGGAGAGGGGGATCGCGCCCGGCAGGCGCTGGTCTACGTCGCCTGCGACGCGCACCCCGGCAAGCCGGCGAAAGGGTACCTGGACATTATTGTGAAGGGCGCGCGGCACTTCAACCTGCCGGCGGACTACACCGCCGTGCTCGAAAGGCATCCTTCCCTGCCCATTCCCTCTCCCAAATAGGATGCAAGAGGCTTCACGAATCCCGGCCCTTTGGGTACAATGAAACGGTTATGCCGATTTCATGAACCTCGCTCCCCGGAAGTTCCCGCGACATGTCCAAAAATGAAAAATTCAGCCTGCTGAGAGCCCTGGCGGTCGTCGCCTGGGCGGATGGCGAGATCACCAATTCGGAATTGAACGTCCTCAAAAACCTGTACCGCAAGCTCAACCTCAGCCAGGACGAGATCCGCCAGCTTCAGCCCTACCTGCGCGCGCCGGTGTCCAAGCAGGAGCAGACCGCCCTGTTCAAGGACCTCACGGCCCAGATGGGTTCAAAAAAGAATCGCAAGGAGGCGTTGGCGATTGTGGAGGAAATGGCGCACGCCGACAAAAAGCTGAAGCCCCAGGAACGCGAACTGCTCGACCACCTGCGGAACCTGCTCGACAACAGCACCGTCACGCGCCGTTCCTTCGGCAAATTGAAATCGTTTTTGAAAAACACCCTGTTCAAACCGGCCCGGGAAAAGAACCCGGAGATGGTCCACTACTTCAAGAGTACCGTTCTGTGCCACATCGAAATTCTGGCGCAGCAGTCGGGAAAGAAAATCGCGCTTGATGAAGACCAGTTGTATTTTCTCTGCCTGCTGGGAACGCTGCTGGCCTCGGTCGCCGAGGTGGATGAAAAATTCGAGGAGAGTGAGAAGAAGGCGCTCAAGAAAGTGCTTGCCGAGCGATTCGAGTTCAACAATCAGGAGTGGCGTCTCCTGTTCGAGGTTTTGGAGACGCAGGCGAAACAGGGGTTTGATTTCGACGAGGTGATCCGCGAGTTCAACCGGCTCACCACCTACAACGCCCGCCTGCATTTTGTCGATTGTTTTTTCGCCATCGGCGCGGCGGACGGCGACCTGTCGTATGAAGAGACGGAGGAAATCCGCCGCATCACCAAGGCCATGCGCGTCCCTCACAAGTATTTTATCGAGCGCAAGATGAAAACGCTGGAGGCGTTGAGGGCGTCGTAGGCGGTTGTGTCAGGCCACGACACAGCGGACAAAGAACAAGCAAGAGCCAGATGAAGGGCACAGAAGCCGCTTTGAAAAAAACGAAGTGGTTTCTGTTGCTATCCGTGAACAATGAGTGAACAATCCAACCCGCCTTCCAGGGGCAAAAAATTTCTGGGCATTCACTTTGAATGCTGCAACGTGTACCGGCGTGTCTACATCAACAAGGACGGCAACGCCTACGAAGGCCGCTGTCCCAAATGCTACCGGCCGGTCAAGGTGCTGATCGGCCCGGACGGCACCGCCAGCCGTTTCTTCAACGCCCGTTGACCAACGCATCCCTTCCCGGAAAGTATTTCACATGAAACTGGTTGTGCAGCGCGTGATCGCATCCGCCGTGACCGTCGGCGGGGAAGAAACTGGCCGTATCGGCCGGGGAGTGATGATCCTGTTCGGTGCGGAAAAGGGCGACCGGGACGAAGCCGTCCACTGGCTGGCGGAAAAAACGCTCAACCTGAGAATCTTTCCGGACGACGCCGGAAAAATGAACCGTTCGGTGCAGGACATCGGGGGAGAGATCCTCGTCGTTTCCCAGTTCACCCTGGCGGGGGACTGTTCGAAAGGGCGGCGGCCGGGATTCGACAACGCCGCGCCGCCGGACCGGGCGGAAGCGTTGTACCGCATGTTCGTGGAGGCCGTCATGCGTTCGGGCCTTGCTGTTCGGGAAGGCCGGTTCGGCGCGGACATGCAGGTGGACATCGTCAACGACGGACCGGTGACGTTTATTCTGGAAAAGAAATAGCCGTTTGGGGGATTAGAACGGGATCGAGGCCAGCGCCAGCTGCATGAAGATGGAGGGGAACAGGCCGATGGCGACAATAGCGACGGTGCTGACGGTGACGATGGCGGTCATGCCGCGGTTCATGTCGATGTTGATTTCCTCTTCGCCGTCGCGGAAGTACATCATGACGATGATGCGCAGGTAAAAGTACACGGCGATCATGCTGGCCACCACGGCGAGCACGGCCAGGAGCACGTAGCCGGATTTGATCGCGGCGAGGAACAGGTACAGCTTGCCGAAGAATCCGGCGGTCGGCGGAAACCCGGCGAGCGACAGCATGAACAGCGCCATGGCCGCGGCCAGTTTTGGTTTGCGCTTGGCCAGCCCCTGGAAGCGGTAGATCGAGCTGCCTTCCTTGCCTTCGCCCTCGAGCAGGAACACCACCGCGAACGCGCCGATGTTCATGAACAGGTAAACAGCCAGGTAGAACAGCAGGCTGGCGACGCCGTCCTGGCTGTTGGCGACGATGCCCATCAGCAGGTAGCCCGCGTGCGCAACGCCGGAATAGGCGAGCATGCGCTTGACGTTGTCCTGGAGGATCGCCGCCGTGTTGCCCACCAGCATGGTCAACGCCGAGATGCCGAACAGAAACGGCATCCAGACCTCTTCAAGCGAGGGCAGGGCGACGAAGAAGATGCGGGCGATCACCGCGAACGCCGCCGCCTTGGTGGCCACCGACATGAACCCGGTGACGGGGGTTGGCGCGCCCTGGTACACATCCGGTGTCCAGGAGTGGAACGGCACCAGCGAGACCTTGAAGCCGAGCCCGGCGAACATCAGCGCCATGCCGATGAACAGCAGTTTGTTTTCCGTATAGGGGTTTTCCTGGAGCAGGTGGCCCAGCGTGCGGATTTCCGTGGTCCCGGTGCCGGCGTAGGTCAGCGCCATGCCGTAAACCAGGATCGCCGAGGCGAAAGCGCCGCTCAACAGGTATTTGACGGTGGATTCCTGCGAGCCCAGGGTCTCCCAGGGCAATTCGCCGACGGAGCCCGCCGTTTCGGAACCGGTGCCGTGCTTGGCGGAAAAACCGCACAAAATATAGAGCGCGATGGAGAAAACCTCCAGCGCCACGAACGCCGTGATCAGGTTGCCCGCCTTGGCGAGGAACATCATGCCGGCCACGGCCAGCAGGATCAGGGCAAAATATTCCGCTTTATTGGTGTGGTCCGGTTTCGGGTACCGGTAGGAGGCGAGGACCGCAAACAGCGACATCGCCAGGAAGATCAGGTTGAAGCTCAGCGCGAACCGGTCGTGCAGGAGCGCGTTGGAGAACATCTCGGGTTGTGTCTCGTCGCTGGCGGACGGGGCTCCGGCCCACATCATCAGCGTCAGCAGCAGCGCGAACCCGATGCCGATCATCGACGCCCGGGCGAGAAAACGGTTGTTGTCGAACGCCTGGCGCAGCCCGATCATCAGGATATACAGCGCCGTCGCCAGAATGGTGATTTCCGGCAGAAGGGCCAGCCAGTTCATGTCGGCGTAATTGATCTCGAATTCCATCGATAAGGCCGTTGTTTGCTGGTTTGCGGGTGATCGGGTGGTGTTTCGGCGGCTTTGTTCCGAGAGTTTTAAACTATTTACCCCGATTTTTCAAGCAAATGTTAGGTTCCCTTTTGCCACCGGGGCCTGCCACATGCCACTTTACAAATCCGGGGAATCCTGCAAGAATTTGCCGATTTTCCTGAAACACCACCCTTTAGGCCCGGCAACAGGAGACTCCGCATCATGGATTTCGGCCCTTACACCTCCGGCCCGGTCTTCTATGAAGACCACACTACCAATCTCTATTACCTGAACGAACTCTACCAGAACGTGGCGGAAGAAGTGTCGCGCAACCTGTCGCAAGGGTTCGGCAAGGAATTGCCCATCACCTCGGGAATCTGGGGCGGCACGTATCTGATTGCCGAACCCGACGGCAAGTCGAAACGCCGTATCTGGCGGTTTTATTGCATGGTCAACCTGCCGCTCAATCTGACCCTGACCTTTCGCCGCAACCTGGAAAAATTTGTCGGCCTCTACACCAATACCCTGGTCCGCGCGTTCCAGCCCCACGGCCTGAATCTGGAACTCAAAATGTGGGGCGGGGAGTTGCCGTTCTCCAACAGCGAGATGCCCAATATCACCATGCACCTGGAGGACAAAACCCAGACCGTCCGCTGGCTGCGGCCGATCATTTCATGGAACGCCGTGTCCTGGGAGCAATCCATCATTTACGACTCCATCCGGCTGGTGCGGGAACTGAAGCAGAATCTGGATCTCGACAAGGGACCGACCCTGACGGACCCCCAGGAGACCAAATACATGCTGCAGGATGTCATCATCACCTATCTGACGCTGAAGGAGGCGTTTTCGGAAGATTTTCTGGAGCACGCCGAGCCCATTATCGAAGAGCTCATGAGCCGGTTCATGCGCGGTCTGCACGAGGCGGATGAAATCCGCGAACTGTACGAAATGACGCTCCACAACGCCCTGATTTACGGATTCGAGGAAGGGCTTCGGGAGCCCTATCTCCGGCACGGATTCGATATTCTCAAGTTCGAAACCTGGCCCATCGAAAAAATCAACTGGGTGCCGGAGGAAATCAAGGAAAAGCTCATTCCCCCGATCAAAAATATTTTCAAATCATTCCGCCAGAACCTGCTCACCACCCGCGGTTAAACTCCTGAAAACAGCCCGGCTAAAACAGTCCGGCCGCGATCCCGCAAAATCATTAAAATCAATTTAAAATCCACCACTTTCCTTGTTCCCGGCGGTGACGTTATACTTGACAGATGCAGGCGGATTGCGTCGGCCCATTTATCTTGAGGAGAGACATGACAGTGAGGATACGGGGATGGATTTCGAGCGTCCTGACAGCGGTTCTGACCCTGGGGAGCCTGGGCGCCGGTCCGGCGGCAGCCGGTTCGAATTTCAATAAACCCCTGCAGGTCACCAGCAATCCCGGAGAAGATTTCGCGCCGACGGTGTCCGCCGACGGCCAGACGCTGGTGTACGTTTCCGACCAGTCCGGGAATCTCGATTTGTGGCTCAAGCATCTGGGACCGGGGGTGCAGGACCCCGACGTGCGCCTGACCTGGCATTCGGGCGAGGACAATTCGCCGACGATCAGTCCGGATGGAAAATTCATCGCGTTCATTTCGAACCGGACGGACCCGAAGGGCGACATCTACCTGCTGCCGCTCGACAGCCTCAAGGCGGATCCGGAGGAGCAGGACCCGGACAAGAAATTCAAGGAGCCCGCAACGGCCCTCACCGACGCCACCCTGCCGGAAAGCGACCCCACCTGGTCTCCGGACCAAAAGCAGCTTTATTTCACTTCCTACGATCCCAAAACCGCGCGTCCCTATGTTTACGCGCTGGATCTGAGCACGAAGAAACGGACCCGCGTGTCCAAAATCGAAGCCGTGAGTCCGGCCCTGTCCGGAGACGGGCAGTACATGGTCATGGTGGCGCGGGGGAAGGAATCCGGATTGTGGGCGCAGAACCTGAAGACGGGCAAGCTGGTGCAGTTGACTTCCGGGGACAACATCGACGTCTCGCCGCGCGTTTCGCCGGACGGCACGCGCGTCTTTTTTTCGCGCTACCATGACGACACCAACGGCGACGGCCGCACCACCATCGACGATCAGCCCAACCTCTGGAGCATCCGGTTTGAAAACGGGACACCGGGAAAACTCCGCCAGTTGACCGACAGCACCACTTACGACCTGCAGCCGGTGCCGGTCGGAAACCGCGTTTATTTCACCTCCACCACGGCAAAAGGGACCGATGTCTGGGGCGTCTCGCCGGACGGGCTCCTGCCCAGCAGCGACAAGTTCGGCAATGAACTGCAGACGGTGGAGGACCTCTGCGAGGATTACGGCAAGAATATTTACAAATGCCTGCTGGCCGACAATGCGCTGGTGCACGATTTCGCCGGCAACCAGTCCATCGCCCGCATCCTCGTGCGGCAGGCCAAGGGCTATCAGGCGCTGGGCCAGCTCGACAAGGCGGCGGAGATCTACGAAAAGATCATCAAGGAATACAAGGACAATCCCCGCTACAGCGTGCGGGCGCGCATTGAGCTGATGCTGATCGACGTGATCCGCGCCCGCAAGTCCGGGCAGGAACAGTACAAGAAGACAATCCACGAAACCCTCAAGCGGTTCGACGACATCATCAACACCCCGGAAATGCGCCCCATCGCCGTGGCCCGGTCCTGGCTGGAGAAGGGGCATCTTTATTTTGAACTGGAAGAGTTTTCCGAAGCGCTCCGGCATTACCGGCACGTCATCAAGGAATACCCCACCTACCGTTTTCTTGCGGCCGAGGCGGCGTTCTCCCAGAGCAAGGTTTACAAGACCGTCGGCGACCAGAAGAACCTGGTGCAGGCGTTCGTCCAGGTGGTGCGCGACTACTATGACCGGGAAGACTGGACCCAGCGCGCCATCGCCGAGATCCTCGAACTGCACGAACAGCACCCGACACTGGCGAAAAAGATCGCCAGCCTGACCCAGCTCACCGAACAGTACGCCGAACTGCCGCGTCTCGCGGGGGCGGTGCAGAACCGCATCGGCCAGTTGTATTACGAGGCCGGGGAGAATCTGCTGGCCAAGGAATCCTACAAGCGCACCCTCGACCGGTTTGAAGGCGCCACGGAAGCCAAAAATACCGCCCGCTTCCGGCTCGCGGCCATTTACGCCGAGGAGGAAAATTTCGAGATGAGCCTGGTGCAGTACGAGGCCATCAACCAGGACCCGGGCAATCTTGAGGAAGCCATCGAGGAAGCGCGGCAGGGCTTCATCCGCAAGTCGGTTGAAAAGGGGGAATGGGAACTGCGTGTCGGCGAGGTCAAGCTGGCGCGGAAGTCTTTCCTCAAGCTGATCGAATACGACCCGGCGACCGTCGAGGCGCACCGCGGGTACGTGCAGGCCGAGGCCACCCTCAAGCGGGTTCCGCAGGCGCTCGAGTTTTACAAGAAGCGGATCGAGGTGGAGCACCCCAAGGCGGAGGATTTGTACGCCTACGGTCTTACCTACACCTATGTCGACCCGCCGGATCTGAAAAACTCCGAGAAGTGGATCCGGCAGGCCCTGCGTCTCGACGCCCACAACGTCTACTACCACCAGACGCTCGGCTGGGTTTTCGAGCAACTCGAGCGAACCCATCCCAATGCGGATTATCTCGAACGCGCCGTGCAGGAATACCAGGACGCCCTGGTGCTGAACGACCCGTTCGTGTACCCGCAGAACGAGGCCAACCTGTTGCTCAACCTGGGCAACGGCAATTACATGCTGTCGAATTATTTTTCCGCCTACCTGGTGTACGACCAGCGGTTCAAGTCCGGACGCCCGTTCCTGAACGAGCAGCGCGAGGCGCTGTTCTATCAGCGGTTCGGCGAAAGCGCCTTCAAGTCCGAACACCCGGACGAGGCGGTGCGGTATTACAAAAAGAGCCTGGCGCTGGTGACGAAACTGGACGAACCCAAGCGCATGGCCGAACTCAACGACCGGATCGCGCTCGCCTACCAGGACATGGGCGCGCATGCGGAGGCCGTGCAGTATTTCTCGCAAACGCTGGCGCTCAACCAGCAAACTGAAAACACGGTGTCGATGTCGCGCACGCTGCGCAACATCGCCAACAACTTGTACGCGCTGAACCAGAACCGGCCGGGGCGCGACTCGGATTCGCTCAACCGGGCGCTGGGCCATTACTTCCAGGCCATCGACGAACTGGAGCAGCACGGCGTGGTCAAGCGCGGCAAGGTCAAGGAGGGCACGGGCGGCGGGCTGATGGACGTCAGCTTTGAAGCCGGGGTCGATGAAGGGTCTTCCCAGGCGGCGCTGGGTTTCGACAAGAAGGGCGAACAAAAACTGATCTTCCATTACGTCGGCAAAATTTTCGGCGACTTTGGCGACTACCAGAAGGCCATCGACTATTTCCAGAAAAAGCTCGATCTCATTCCAAAAGACCTCGATCCCAAGCTGCACGTGCCGCTCCTGGTGGAAAAGGCGCTCCTGCTCAACCAGATCGGGCACTACCATTTCCAGGCGGGGCATATAGAGAAAAGCAAACCGTATTTCCGGGATTCCTATTCCATCAGCCAGCAGATCAAAAACCGCCAGGGCATCGGCGTCAACGCCGCCAACCTGGGACGGACGCTGATCCTGCAGGCGCGGACCCTGCCGTTCGATCGCATGCAGGGCGAGATCGCGCAGGTGATGGCATTGCTCGAAGAAGCGGAAGCGGCGCTCGACCGGGAAACGGAATCCCTGGCCAATCCCGAATACCGGGTGTACCTGAAAAACGAACTGGGCATCCTCAACCATTACCTGGCCTACCATCTGGCCGACACGGCTGCGGTGGGCAACCCGAAAGACCCGGTGCAGGCGTTCAAGGCTTCCCTCAAAAGCCTGGACACCGTCGCCTCCCATTCCTCCCGGTCCCGCGAGTATTTCAAGAAAGCGCTGGAAGCAGCGGAAGGGCTTCCCGAAGCGCAACGCAAGCCCCTGGTCGCTTCGGTCAAAAAGAATCTGGAACTGGCGCGTTTTCTGTCCGGACAAAAAGAGAAGGGGATGGCTGCGGCGGAACCGGCCGCGGCAACGCCACCTAAAATCCCGGTGTTTGCCCAGTGGCAGTTGCGTTTCATGGAATCGATGGAAAAAAGCGGCGAAGACCGGTTCGCTCTGCTGCAGGAAGCCGACCGCCAGCTTTCCCGCCTGCCGTTTGGCTACGACCGGGGACCGGCGCACCTGCCGATGATCGAGGATTTGTACCGTCAGCTCGCGCTGGAACTGTTCGACCGCAAAGAGTTCAGCGCTTCGCTTGCGGCATCCGAAGCGCTGGTCCGGCAGACCCTGCTGGCGAAACTCGGCGGGGTTCCGCTCAAGTTCGAGGGCGAGACGCGGCAGGCCCTGTTCGAGGAAGTGCAGGGATTCTCCCGCGACCTGGCCGCCCTGTATGCAAACGCCGGCCCGGACATGGAAGCCGTGCAGGCCGAGGCCGATGGCTTGCTCGCCGGTTACGATGATTTTCTGCAGGGCGTGATCGCCGGAGAGGACCCTGGACTCTTGTCTTTGATTTCCTCCGCCGTCCCAGGGCGGGAGGAAATCCAGCAACTGCTGCGCCCGGGAACGGCCCTGGTGGAATACGCCTGGATGGGAGACCGCATCCTGGTGTGGTGGCTGGAAGGGGATTCGATCAAGGGCGGGCAGATCCGGCTGAATCCCGCGTTGGAAAACCGGTTGGTGCAACTGGGGCGCGAGGGCGGCGCCGTTTCGGCGGAGGACATCGGGATGCTGTCCCAGGCGCTCATCACGCCGGTGGCCGCCGCGATCCAGGGCGCGAAATCATTGGTGCTGGTCGCCAACGGTCCCCTGGAGTTTCTCCCCTGGGCGGCCCTGCAGGTGGGGGGCAAACCGCTGGTGGAAACCGTCTCGATCGCCTACCAGTCTTCGCTCAGCCAGTTCGCGCTGTCCGAGTTCTCCAAGAACCTGTACAACTCGCGCCTGCTGGCGGTGGAGATGGACGGGTTCAGCGGCGTGCAGGACCGTTTTGTTTCGGCGGAAAACCTGGTGCGGGACGACGGCAGCGTCGAACAGTTTTCCAACCGCTACCGGCACTTCGGTGTCGTGTCGGTGGACAGCCCGGCGTATCTGGCCGGTCTGGATGTGGACCAGTCTTTCATCAGCCTGACGCGGCGCGTCCACCATTACGAGCGCCTGCAGCTTCCCCGCATCCTGAGCCGCAAGGTGGATTCAAATTTCATTGCGCTCAACGAGGTTGGGCTGCGTTTTTCCAACGAGACCTCCGTCTCGCCGACCGCCCCGCTGATCCATGCGCTGACCTTCGCCGGCTACCCGGGCGTTCTCCTGCACCAGGGACCGGTGGACCCGAAGCGGCACGCGGAATTTTTGTCCGTCTTTTTCAAAACCTTCCGCCGGGGCAATCCGGCGGAGTCGCTGCGTCTTGCCCAACTGGAACTGGCGAAAACCTCCGGCAGCGGTTTCGACTGGGCGGCCTACCGTTACTACGGTTTCCCGGGCATGACCGAGGAAGAGAAGAACGCCTTTGCCGAAAGCCGCTATCAGGAGAATATCCAGGCGGGCGTTACGGCGTTTAAAGGCAAGGAATGGCTGGCAGCGATCAGCCGCTTTGAAAAAGCGCTGGTGCTGATCGATTTTCTCAAGGACAAGGGCCAGGCGGGACAGCTCAACAAACTGCTGGCGCAGGCGGCTTACAACCTGGGCGATTACAAGAAAGGCGTCCATTACCAGAAACAGGTGCTGGACCTCGCGACCCAGGCGGAAGACCCGGAACAGGTGGCGGAAGCGCATTTCTTCCTCGGCATTCTGTATTCCCGTGACGAGGATTTCGCGCCTTCCGTCGAGCACCTCTCGAAGGCCCTGAAGTTTTACGAGGAGTACGAGATTCTCGACAAGCTGGCCGAGAGTTATTCGACGCTGGGCATCGTTGAAGAGAACGCGCTGGATTACGACGACGCGCTCAAGGCGTTCAGCGCCTCGATCCAGTTGCACGAGGAAATGGGGGAAGACCTCAACCGCGGGCGTGAACTGCGCCGCATCGGGCGTATCTATCTGTTACGGCTGAACAATTATCCGAAAGCGCTGGAGTATTTCACCACCGCCAACAAACTGTTCCAGGAACTGGACGTTGCCGAACAGACGGTGGAATCCTGGTTGGAAATGGGACAGGCGGTGGAAAAACAGAGCCGGTTCGACGACGCCACGGCCCTCTACAAAAAAGCCCAGGCGCTGGCGGAGGAAAAAGACCTGAAACTGCAGTTGTCCAAATCCTTCCTGTACCAGGGCAACTCGGAATGGTTCCAGGGCAATTATCAGAACGCGTTTTCCCTGCAGAAACAGGCGCTCTCCGTAGCCGAAGGCATTGACGACGAACACCAGCAGGTCTGGATCTACAACACCCTGGGCCTGATCTACTGGACGCTCAACGATTCCCGCCGGGCTCTGGAAAATCTTAAAAAGAGCCGCGACATGGCGGAGCAGGTGAAGGCGTACCTCGACGTGGCCTCGGCCTACAACAACATGGGCCTGGTCTACCGCAAGGACAAGGATTATGAAAAATCGATCGAACTGTTCAACGAGGCGCTGAAGCGCGACGTCAAGCTGAAGTCGAAGTGGGGCCAGGGCTACACCCACCGCAATCTCGGCATGAGCTACCTGCGCATGAAAAAACTCGAGGATGCGGAAAGCCATATCAAGGAAGCGATCCGGATCAGCGGCGAGATCGGCAACACCACCAACCTGATCAAGGCCAAGCTGGAGCTGGGCAACCTGGCGAAGGAACGCAAGCAGTGCGCGGAGGCCATCGCTGTGTTCAAGGAGACCGCCGGGCTTTCCCGCAAGCACAACATCAAGGAAGTGCTGTGGCGGGCCTTGCAGGGGCAGGGTGCCTGCCTCAGCGAGACGGGAAAACGTCCGGAGGCGATCGCGGTTTACAAACAGGCGGTGGACGTGGTCGACAGCATGCGCGCCTCGATCAAGGTCGAGGAGTTCCAGAACGGGTTCCTCACCGACAAGCAGGACGTCTATAAGGAACTGATCCTGCTGCTCCTCGATACGGGAGAGATCAAAAGCTCCTTCGAATACGCGGAACGGGCCAAGGCGCGCAGTTTCATCGACCTGCTCGGCAACCAGAAGATGAGCCTCAAGGACGACGTCAGCCAGAAAATCTACGACCGGCTGACCGCGCAGAAGCAGGTGATCCGCGAGATCGAGGAGAAACTGTCCAACACCGAAGGCGAGGAGGCCGTCAAGGAGGTGCAGCAGCAACTGGTGCAGGCCCGCAACGGCTACCAGGACCTGTTGATCGAGGTGAAGCAGAAGAGCCCGCAGGTGTCCAACTTCGTGACGGTGGAATCGATCTCGCTCGAAAAACTGAAAGGCCTGCTCGAACCGGAAGTCGCCCTGGTCGAATACCTGGTGACGGAAAAGGAACTGGTGGCGTGGGTGATCACCCGGGGCGGCATCCAGGTGGTGCGCACCCCGGTCGAGGAAAAATTGCTGGCGGATTTGATCAAGGATTACAGAAACCGCATGCAGAACCTGGCGCCGCTGGAGGAACAGTCGAAGACACTGCACGACCTGGTGGTCCGCCCGGTAGAGCCGCACCTGGGCACGGCCCGGGTTGTGGGCATCGTGCCGCACTCCCATCTGCATTATCTTTCATTCGCCTCGCTTTACGACGGCCAGGCGTACCTGATCGAACGCCATCCGCTGTTTTTCTCTCCCAGCGCCTCGGTGCTGGAGTACACTTTCAAGCGGCAGCGGGAACGCGCGGCGGGCAAGGCCGTCAAGGTTCTGGCGATGGGCAACCCGGACCTGGGGACGGTCAACTACGACCTGCCGCTGGCCGAACTGGAAGCCAACGCCATCCGCTGGGATTTTCCGGAGGTGACCATCCTCACCCGCGACAAGGCGCGTGAAAGCTGGCTGCAGGAACACATTGCCGAATACCAGATCATCCACATCGCCTCGCACGGCGAGTTCGATCCGGTCAATCCGCTGTTCTCGTCCTTGAAGCTGGCGCGGGATGAGGCAGCCGACGGCAACTTCGAGGTCAACGAAGTGTTCTCGCTCGACATCAAGGCCGACCTGGTCACGTTGAGTGCGTGCCAGACGGGACTCGGCGAGATCACCGGCGGCGACGAACTGGTGGGACTCAACCGGGCGTTCATTTATGCAGGGACGCACGCCATCGTGTCGTCGCTGTGGCGGGTCAGCGATATTTCGACGGCGGTGCTGATCAAGCATTTTTACCGCAACTACATCAACGAGAAAAAAGGCGAGAGCCTGAGGAAGGCGCAATTGCAGGTCAAGCGTCTGTATCCGCACCCGTCTTATTGGGCGGGATTCATCCTGACCGGAGACTACCGTTAGTTCGCATTGGGGGGCTGTGAATGATTGGCGAAAAAACCATTCATGGAGTCGGCATCGGACTCTGGCTGATGTTCGGCGGGTTGTTCTACCTGTTGTGCGTCAACGCTCCGGAGAACCTCACCCTCGACCGCGGCAACCTGGAGCAGATCAAGCAGGGGCCCTGGAACGGGGTTTATAAGGTTAAAGGCAAGTTCTACACCCCGATGGATCCGGAAGAGGCGCGGCATTACCACGCCGTGGGCTGGGCCAGCTGGTACGGGGAAGAAACCTACCGGCTGCCGGGCGGCAACACCACCGCCAATGGAGAACCCTTCGACCCCGACTTCATCTCGGCGGCGCACCGCACCCTGCCGCTGCCTTCGCGCGTGCGCGTCACCAACCTGGAAAATGGACGATCGCTGAACCTGCGCGTCAACGACCGGGGTCCGTTTCCCAGCGACTACAACCCCGCGTCCGGTGACCGTCTGATCGACCTCAGCGCCGGCGCGGCGCGGAAACTGGGTTTTTATAAAAAAGGATTGGCCTGGGTTCGCGTCGAGGTGATCGGTGGGTAACCGGCAAGCGTTCGTTATTCCCCGGATTCGGGTTCAAACTCCGGGAAGACCTGTCCCGCCTCCAGCAGCACCCATTTCTCGGACGTGTCCCCAAGCACCAGGTCGAGGTGGTCTTTCGGTCGCACCCACTTGACGATGTTGTCCGGCAGGTTGATGCGCACGGGGTCTTCATGGTGCATTCCCTTGAGCGTGACGAAGCGGTCGTCGATCTTGATGACCTGGAACAGGTCGGCCAGGGTGTGGGTGATGGCGGGGGGATCGTCCAGCACGCGGCCGCTTTCTTCATCGAGGTAGTGGCTCAACTCCAGGCAGCGCTTTTGCGCTTCCATGAGTTGTTTCACCTTGACCGAGAAGTTCAGGTCCTGCCAGCCGTGCGGAATGCCCTGTTTCTTCAGCCAGTTGATGAAGGAGTACACCTCGAACAGGGTGCGATTGGTTTCTTCCGGCGTGGAGACGGCGTTGAACGGGAGGAACCCGACGACAAACCGCGACAGGAAATTGGGCTCCAGTGCGTCCGGCGATGCGGTCAGCCGCGGGATGCCGGGCGTGGCGTCGCGTTCGATGTCGGTTTCCAGCAGGCAGGCGTGGAACAGGGCCAGGCTCTTGCCCAACTCCGGGTGGGGCAGTTCTTCGGACGGAGCGGGACGGGTTTCGGTGGCGTACTGACGCATCAATTCATACAATCCTGCCATGGCTCAGGCCCTCCCGGCGGACAAGACGGTTTCCTTGAGGACTTCAAGCAGGCGGTCGAATTCTTCCCGGCGGATATCGCCCATGTTGGCGATGCGGAAAATGCTTTTGCTGAGTCCGCCCTGCCCGGCGTAGATGACGAATCCGTTCTGCCGCAGGTGATCGTGCAGGGGACCGTAAGTCATCCCCTCGGGTAGTTTGAGCGCAGTCAGGCTGTTGGACAGGAGCGCCTCGTCGAGAAGCAACGCCAGTCCCATTTCGGCGAATCCCCGCCGTAATCGTTGGGCGGCTTCCCCGTAACGGCGGATGCGTCCCTCGACGGTCTCTTGCATCAATTCGTCCAGCGCCTGGTCGAAGGCGTAATGCACCTGGATGGCCGGCGTGAACAGCGTCTCGCCTTTTTCCTGGGCGGAGAGGTTTTTAAAGAGGTCGAAATAAACCGACCGCGCCGGGACGTTTTCCAGCCGTTCCCATTCGTTGTTGTGCACGAGGACGAACGACACGCCGGGAAAACCCTGAATGCATTTGTTGGCCGTGCCGACGACAATAGCCGCTTGCGTCGCGGCGAAATCGAACGGCTCTCCCGCGAGACTGCTGATGGCGTCCACCAGAAGTTTTTTGCCGTGTTTGCGGCAGAGCGCGGCCACTTCGTTCAGCGGATTCATCAGGCCGGTGGTGGTTTCGTGGTGCACCATGGCGACGACCTCGATTTCCGGATGGCCCATGAGCGTCGCTTCCAGCTCCGCCAGATCCGGCGGAACGCCCCAGCCGCTTGTCAGCGCATGGACCGGATGCCCGTAGGCTTTTGACATGGCGCCGATGCGTTCCCCGTAGACCCCGTTCTGGATCACGCAGACCGTCCGGCCTTCGCTGAGGCAGGAGGACACGGCCATCTCCAGCGCGGCGGTTCCGGAGCCGGTGATCAATGCGGTTTTGTAACGGTCTTCGATTCCGAAAACACGGACAAGCTTTTTGCGAATATTCTGAATCAGCTCGGCGATTTCCGGCTCACGGTGACACATGTCTCCCCGGAGCAGGGAATCCCGCACCGTGGGGGTGACGTTCACCGGGCCGGGATTGAGCAGTACAATGCGGTTCATTCAGTTCTCAGTTTCGTTGATAATGCGGATCAGTCTAACTCAGCAAAATCATGGGGGCAAAACATTTTCCATTAAAGCGGTGTGGTGCCGGATTTGGTAGAATAAACGAATATGAAGAGATATTCCTGTTACAGGGCAAAGTCGAACTCCAGACCTTTCCGCCGGTTCGTGCAGATGGTGCTGGGGTGTTGTCTGCTGGTTGCGGGCGGGGAGGCCGGGGCCATCGGCGACGCCTCCAAATTGTCCATTCCGCAGGTCCAGTACCGTGGCGGCAAATTCAATCCGCGTCCCCAGGCCATCGAGAGCCTGCTGGCGCAGGTGGCCAAGCGCACGTCGGTCGAAGTGAGCCGGGACCCGGTGGAGTTCGGTCTGACCGATTCCCGCCTGTTCCGCCACCCGTTTCTGTACATGGGCGGGACGGAAACGTTTGAACCGTTCAGCCGGGAGGAAATCAAGGCCCTCCGCGATTATCTCAACTACGGCGGTTTCCTGCTGATCGACGACAACTCGGCGCAGCCCAACTCCGGTTTCGACGCTTCGGTGCGCGGCATGATCGAGGACCTGTTTCCCCACACCCCGCTGCAGAAAATCGATAAGGACCATTCCATATTCCGCTCGTTTTACCTGATCAACGACGTGGCGGGCCGGGTGCAGGTCAATCCCTATCTGGAAGGGATCACGCTGAAAGGCAAGACGGTGATCGTGTATTCGAGCAACGACCTCGGCGGGGCCTGGTCCAAAAACAAACTGGGCCACTGGAATTACGACATGGTCGGGAGCGGCCCCAAGCAGAGGACCCAGAGCATCCGTCTGGGAGTGAACATCATCATGTATTCGCTCACCCTGGATTACAAGAAAGACCTGGTCCATCTGCCAACCATTCTGGAACGGCTCAAGAGGTACAACTCGCGGTGACTATTTTATCCTGGCTGGGCATGGAGGATTACAACGCCTGGGAACTGCACTGGAGTTCCGGCGACGCCCTGTGGCCGGTCCTGATCCTGGCGGTCCTGTTTCCCCTGACGCTCTGGTTTTTCTGGTTCAGCCTGTCGCGCCTGTTGTCCACCCGGAAAAAAATCCTGTTGTTCAGCCTCAGGATCACGGCGCTGGTTTTGCTGCTGCTCGTCACCCTGCAGCCCCGCATTGAACTGAAGCACGTGTTGCCCCAGCGCAATGCGGTGGCGGTCCTGATCGACGACAGCAAAAGCCTGGGAGTCAAAACCTTTCCGGATGGGTTGCCCCGCATGCAGTTGATCCGGGACGCCATCGAACAGAGCGGCGACTTTTTCGAACGGCTGAAGCAGACCCATCAGGTGGATTATTATTTTTTCTCCGACCGGCTCACCCCCGTGTCGCGCGAGAAGATCGTCTCGGGGTACCGTCCCCGCGGATTGAACACGGACTTTCCGGGCGTCTTCACCGAACTGCAGAAGCGCTACGAGGGAAAGTCCCTGCAGGGGATGATCCTGCTTTCGGACGGCGCCGACCTTTCGCAGGAAGGCGACCAGTTGTCGCCCGAAATGTCCGGCCTGATGTCCGGCTTCGACGGTCCCCTGTACACCTACACCGCCGGGGACCCGGGCGGGGTGAAGGACCTCGGTATTCCCCGGGTGGAGGTGAGCGATTTCGGATTCGTGCACCAGCCGCTCAACCTGACGGCGACGATCAACGCCACCAATATGGGGGCCCGCAGCGTTTCGGTGGTGCTGAAGGAAGGCAACAAAATTCATGCCTCGCGCATCCTCAACCTGAAGCCGGGCCAGGAACGGTACCAGGTGGAATTG
The DNA here is from genome assembly GCA_020430445.1 of Nitrospina sp. Lineage (GTDB taxonomy): Bacteria > Nitrospinota > Nitrospinia > Nitrospinales > Nitrospinaceae > Nitronauta. The sequence goes on along the minus strand of JAGQJZ010000021.1, from coordinate 6,089 downwards.
AATTTCACTCCGGGCACCACCGGCAAGCGCTTTTACACCCTGTCGATGCCGGTGTTCGCCGGTGAGGCGGTGGAAGTCAACAACCAGGCGCATTTCCAGATCAACGTGGTGCGCGACCGCATCCGCGTCCTGCACCTCAACGGGCGGCCGTCGTGGGACTCCCGTTTTCTGCGCGAGGTTCTGGCCAACAACCCGAAAGTCGACCTGCTGTCTTTTTTCATTCTCCGCACCCTCACGGACGATGTCATGGCCTCGACGCAGGAGTTGAGCCTGATTCCGTTTCCCTCGAACCTGCTGTTCACCGATTACCTCAGTTCCTTCGACCTGGTGATTTTCCACAACTTCCGTTTCAAGCCGTTCATCGACCGCAAGTACCTGACGAACATCAAGTCGTTCGTCGAAAAGGGCGGCGCTTTTCTGATGATCGGCGGCGACCTCTCCTTCCAGTCCGGCGAGTATCAGCGGACTCCGGTCGAAGACATCCTGCCCGTCAGAATGGACCGCAACACCCAGTGGTTTTCCAACGAAGAGTTTCGCGCGCAACTGGTGCCGGGGCTGTTCCGGCACCCCATCCTGCAACTGGAAAAGGATGAAGCGCGCAACCGCGAAGTGTGGGATTCCATGCCGCCCATCAACGGGCGCAATACCGGATTGATCCCGGTGGAAGGCGCGCAGGTGCTGGCGGCGCAGGACGCGGCCAAGGTGGCCTCCACGCCCGTGCTCGCCACGCGCCGCTTCGGCGAGGGCCGCAGCATGGTGATCGCCACCGACATGCTGTGGAACTGGAACTTCCTGCGCGTGGGGCAGGGTGGCAGCGGCCGTTATTACCAGAAATTCTGGGAGAACGTGATCGCCTGGATGACCCGGGACCCGCAGATGGACCCTCTGCAGGTGGAAACGGGAAAAGACCATTACTGGGAAGACGAAAAAGTTTTGATGCATTTCCGTTCGCTGGCTCCGGACTACAATCCCCGCGCCAACCAGAAAGCGCGGATCATCGTTCGTTCCATCCCCGAAGGCCGGGAATGGGTCAATGAAGAACAGGTCCTGGACGAAAACGGCGAAGGGCGGTATGAGTTTACTCCTCCGGCGGAAGGGTTTTATACGGCGGAAGTCCTGCTGGATTCCGGCGAAGGGATTTCTTCCCGGCGCGAGACGCGGTTCACCGTGTTCAGCCCGACGACGGAATTTGAAAGGCCGCAGGCCAATCCCGGTTTGATGAAAACACTCGCCGACGCGACCGTGGGGGGAATGCACCGGTCTTTGAGCCAGTCCGCCAGGATAGAAAACCTGACGTTCCCCAACCCGGACTACGAGGTCAAAATAAACAGCCGGGCGCTGTCGCTCTGGGACAGTTGGTGGTCCTACGGACTCCTCCTCTTCTTTCTGACGGCGGAATGGTGGATACGCCGCAAGTCCGGCCTGAGCTGATTGTTCCCCTGGATTCTCTTGATGCCGGTGCATTTTCCTGTCTTGTGCCCCGCGGGGGATTCCGGTAACCTGTCTCCGTTTTTTGTCCATTTGAACATTTTTGAGGTGAAATGACGCAGCAAGTAGAAATCAAGCCGCGAGGGCGGGGGCCCGCGCTCCGCACCTGGATACGGGACCGGGTCATGTTTCTGGCCCTGGTCATTTTCGGGGTGGGCATGACGGCCTACATCAGCGCCGACATGTTTCTCGACAAGCACAGCATCTGGCTCCACCCGGCCAAGGAGTTTTCCCTGCTGATTTCCATGATCGGCGTGGTTTCGCTCGGGTACGAGTTGTTCCTGCGCGAGTTGACCTTTAATGAATACAAGGACGCCCTGCAGGAGATCGTCAATCCCGACGCCGTCCGGCTGGGGGTGCGCGGTATCTATAAGAACCGCTCGGAGCTGGGGCACGCGCACAACTTCGAAGACCTGTTCCGCAACGTTAAAAAAGAAATTTTTATCGGGGGCTCGTCCCTGCTTTCGATCTCCACGGGAAGCCGCGACCTGCTCAGGCAGAAAATCATGCAGGGGATCCACGTCCGCCTGCTGGTCATGGACCCGGATTCCGAGGTTGTGGAAATCATCACCCGGCAGATCGGCGGCAAGGCGACGTTTTTAAATGAGATCAAAACCTCACTGTTGCTGTTTCAGAAACTGGAGGAAGAACTCGGCGACATCAAAAGTCCCAACAAGGGGAAATTCCAGGTTCACACCTACAAGACCATCCCGTCGCATTCCTTTATTTCCATCGACCCGTCCGACCTGACGGGGCTGATCATCGCGGATATCGGACCGTATCTGGGCAAGAGCCACCAGCGGCCCAGCATGCTTTTGACGCCGAAGCGCGGAGGGTTGTTCGAGCAGTACCAGGAACTGGCCGAGATCATGTGGCACGAAAGCCGGCCGGTCCTCTCGTCCTCGGTGACCGGGGCGGAAGAGCGCACGCGGGCGCTGGTGCTTGCCAGTGGTTCCGGAACCGAGGTGCTGGACCCGGAAACCGGCAAATGGGGCCCCTCCATACTGTGCAAGATGAACGGCCGCTGGAAGGCGATCAAGGGCGCGCAGTGGGTATCCTACCGGGAAGAACCCACGCTGGAGAGCGCCATCACCGGAGGGCGCTACCGGTTCCGGCAGACCTTCAACCTGCCCAAGGGCAAGGCGTCGCGGATCGTTCGCGGCGACCTGTTTGTCCGGGCGGACGACACCTGCCACCTCACGGTCAACGGCAAGGCGCTCAGTCAGGAATTCGGCGGGGCTGATTTTGCCGACCCCTTCACGGTGCACCTTGGGGGGCATCTGGTGGATGGAGAAAACACCGTCGAGTTTGAGGTGCTCAATTACGCCAAGCCGAACGCCAATGTTCCGGAAGACAATCCCCTGGGGTTGATCTACCGCCTGCACGTTGAATATCCCGAATAGCCGCCGGCTTCACTCCGTTTTGTGTTCGCGTCTGTAAGGCGCGTACAGAAAAGCCCCCCGCCGTTTTCCGGCGATCCCTCCCGGCGTGGGGCCATTGTCCTCAAAACAAACGTGAAAAGCCCCGCAAAGCCTGTTTTTTCCTGACTTATGGCCAGCCAAAACAGGAATTGACAGGGGTACAGGGGCCGCATATAATCGCCAATTCGATTACCGGGTCGTTGGCTGTTTACCGTTGATGGTAAAATAGTTTGGCTCCCTTTGCCTTGAGGTATTTAAAGGCGGGAACAACAGAAAGGCAACGGCCCCCCGGCAACCCGGAAGGGGTTATAAAGGGTACCTCTAGGAGTTGTCCCTGGCGGCGAGCGGACCTTGTTTTCTTTGGGCCTGCGAGTTACGGGGAGCAATTTCGAGTTCTTGGAGGGGCCTCAATAAAACCTTCTCCTGGCCAGTAGGAGACCGGCTCTTGAGCGAGTATTTATTCATTGGTGTTTTTGCTCTCGTGGCCCTGGCGGTTATCGCCGGGATTCTCATCCTGTCCACCATCCTGGGACCACGCAAACCCACCGCGCAGAAACTGATCCCCTACGAATGCGGGATGTTGCCTTCCGAAGAGGCGAAAGGCCGGTTTCCGGTCCGGTTCGCCACCATCGCGATGCTGTTCATCATCTTCGATATTGAAGTGGTGTTCATGTATCCCTGGGCGGTTGCCCTCGACCAGCTGAAAATCTTTGGACTCATTGAAATGCTGGTCTTTATCGTGATTCTAGCCATCGCTTACGTCTATATTTGGGGACGGGGAGGATTGGAATGGGATTGATAGAAGAAGCGGCGCACATTTTTGACGAAAAAATTGAAGACCTGAAGAAGAATGTTCAGGATGAACTGGCGGCGTTCGATGCCCAGTATTCGGGCGCGATGTACGACAGTATATTGACCACCAAGCTCGGAAAAGTCATCGGCTGGGCGCAGAAAAACGCCCTCTGGCCGGCCACCTTCGGCCTGGCCTGCTGCGCCATCGAAATGATGGCCATGGCCAACAGCCGCTGGGACGCGGCGCGCTTCGGCGCCGAGGTGTTCCGCGCCTCGCCCCGGCAGGCGGACCTGATGATCGTCTCCGGCCGTGTTTCACAGAAAATGGCCCCGGTGCTCAAGCTGATCTACGACCAGATGCCCGAGCCCAAATGGGTCATGGCGATGGGGGCCTGTTCCTCCTGCGGCGGTATTTTCAATAACTACGCCATCGTGCAGGGCGTCGACCGCGTGGTGCCGGTGGATGTTTACGTGCCGGGGTGCCCGCCGGGACCGGAGGCGCTGATTTACGGCATCATCAAGCTCCAGGAAAAAATCATGAACGAGGCGGGAACTCCCCGTTCACGCAAGAAAGTGGCTTGAGCCGAGGCGTCGATGAAGCACGAGGAACTTGTTGAAAAAGCCAAAACCGACCTGGGCGATGCCCTGACTTCCGCCGAGGTGGTGCTGGGAGACGCGGTGCTGCACACGACGCCGGAATCCTGGCGCCAGGTGGCCGAGTACCTGAAAAACGATCCGGCCATGGAGTGCAATTACCTTTCGCAGACCACCGGGGTGGATTACCTGGAAGAGGACCGGGAGCCCCGGTTCGAAGCGGTTTACGAACTGCATTCGCTGACGCAGAACCACACGGTTCGCGTGCGGGTCGGGCTGGATGAAGACGAGCCGAAAGTGCCCACGGTCTCCGACCTGTGGAAGGGGGCGCTGTTTCCCGAACGGGAAATGTTCGATATGTTCGGTTTTGAAATCACCGGCCATCCGGATCTGAGACGCCTGATCATGCCCGACGACTGGGAAGGGCACCCGCTTAAAAAGGACTACCCGCTGGTGTGGGAGGACATCGCCTTCTCGCACAACGCCGACCACAAGGCGGAACTGGTCAAGTCCAAGCCGGAATACGAGACGGAGGATTGATGTCCATCACCGAACAGGGGCTCCTCGAGCGCGACAAGGACACGATGACCCTGAACATGGGGCCGCAGCACCCGAGCACGCACGGGGTGTTCCGCGTGGTCCTGGAGATGGACGGCGAGATCGTGAAGTCGGCCGAGCCGCATATCGGCTTCCTGCACACGGGTATCGAGAAGACGGGCGAGCACAAGCGCTATGTGCACTGTATTCCGATGACCGACCGCCTCGATTACCTGAACCCCCCGCAGAACAATCTGGCGTTTTCCCTGACGGTTGAAAAACTGCTGGGGCTGGATGAGATGCCGCCCCGCGCGGACTACCTGCGCGTCATCATGTGCGAACTGGGCCGCATCGGCTCGCATTTGATCTGGCTGGGGACGCACGCTCTCGACATCGGCGCGATGACGGTGTTCCTCTACTGCTGGCGCGAGCGCGAGGAGATCCTCGATCTCAACGAGATGATCTCGGGCGTGCGCATGATGACGAGTTACATCCGTCCCGGAGGCGTTGCCTTCGACAGTTTCCCGGAATGGCTCGACAAGGTGCGGCAGTTTGTCGATCATTTTCCGGACAAGGTGGACGAGTACGAAAGCCTGCTCACGAAAAACCCCATCTGGCTCGACCGCACCCAGGAGGTTGGCGTGATGAGCGCGGAAGACGCGATGAACTGGTCGATGTCCGGGCCGGTATTGCGCGCCGCGGGCATTCCTTTCGACTGGCGCAAGCAGCGTCCCTACAGCCGTTACAACGAATTCGATTTTGAAGTCCCGGTCGGGGAAAAAGGCGACGTTTACGACCGTTACCGGGTACGGGTCGAGGAAATGCGGCAGAGCCGCGAGATCATCAAGCAGGCGCTCGACCGCCTGCCGGACGGACCCTATAAACTGCCGGACAACAAGGTGTCCCTGCCGGACCGCAAGACCCTGCACACGAGCATGGAAGCGCTGATCCACCACTTCAAGCTGGTGTCGGACGGCGTCAAGGTGCCGGCGGGAGAAACCTACGTGCCGACGGAAGGCGCGCGCGGGGAGGTCGGGTTTTACATCGTCTCCGACGGCGGCAACACCCCCTTGCGCATGAAGCTCCGCGCGCCGTCGTTCATGGGCATCCCCGGCATGTGCAAGATGATGGAAGGCGCCTACATCGCCGATGTGGTGGCCATCATCGGCAGTATCGACATTGTGATGGGAGAGGTGGACCGCTGATGTTTGCGTTTACGCAGGAATCTGAAAAGGAAATCGAGCGCATTCTGGCGCG
>JAGQJZ010000228.1 GCA_020430445.1 Nitrospina sp. | reverse complement strand
GGCCAGCTTGCGGGCCTGGAAGCCCTGCAGCCCGACGGCCGGATCGATCGCCTCCTTCAGGATCTTCTCCGGATGCTCGGCCGCGACCTCTTCGATCTCGACGCCGCCCTCGGTGCTCGCCATGACGACCGGGCAGCGCAGCGTGCGGTCGATCACGATGCCGAGGTAGAGCTCGCGCGCGATGGCGCAGCCTTCCTCGATGAGGACCTTCCGTACCAGCTTGCCCTCCGCCCCGGTCTGCGGGGTCACGAGCTGCATGCCGATGATCTCCTCGGCGAGGCGCTTGACCTCGCTGGGGCCACCCTTGGCGAGCTTGACGCCTCCGCCCTTGCCGCGGCCGCCGGCGTGGACCTGTGCCTTGACCACCAGCACCTCGCCACCCAGGTCCTGCGCGGCGCGCTCGGCCTCGTCCGGGGTGGTCGCCATCTTCGACGACAGCACCGCCACGCCGTAACGCGCGAACAGCTCCTTGGCCTGGTACTCATGAACATTCATCGGATGCGTTCTCCCCTCAGATGCGCTTGTCGACCTCGGACACGAGGCCGTTGA
>JAGQJZ010000227.1 GCA_020430445.1 Nitrospina sp. | reverse complement strand
GGCCTTGATGCCGGCATGAAGATTTTCCAGGAAGTGAAGGACACCTTTGGCTGCAGCGTGCTCACCGATGTGCACGAGCCGTGGCAGGCCGCGCCGGTGGCGGAAGTGGTCGACGTGCTGCAGTTGCCGGCGTTTCTCGCGCGCCAGACCGACCTGGTCGAGGCGCTGGCGAAAACCGGGCGCATCATCAATATCAAGAAACCGCAGTTTCTCGCGCCGCAGGAAATGAAGCATATCCTGCACAAGTGCCAGGAAGCCGGTAACGACCAGCTCATTCTGTGCGAGCGTGGTTCCAGTTTCGGCTACAACAACCTGGTGGTCGACATGCTCGGCTTTGGCATCATGAAGCAGTTCGGTTTTCCGCTGTTTTTCGATGTCACCCATGCGTTGCAGATGCCGGGTGGTCGTGCCGACTCCGCCGGTGGCCGTCGCAACCAGGTGGCCGACCTTGGTCGTGCTGGTATGTCGCAGGGTATTGCCGGGTTGTTCCTTGAGGCACACCCGGACCCGGACAAGGCATTGTGCGATGGCCCCTGTGCGTTGCGCCTCGATCG
>JAGQJZ010000226.1 GCA_020430445.1 Nitrospina sp. | reverse complement strand
AATCTTCGGCCCGGTCACGGCATTGATCCCGGTCGACTCGCTCGACGAAGCGATCGAGACGGTCAATGGTGTTCAATACGGACTCTCCGCCTCGATCTTTACCCAAAACGTGAACAACGCGTTCCGGGCCATGCAGGATGTCTTCACCGGCATCCTCTATGTGAACGCCGGCACCACCGGAGCCGAGATTCACCTCCCGTTCGGCGGCACCAAGGGCACCGGCAACGGCCACCGCGAGGCCGGCACGGCTGCACTCGATTTCTTCACCGAGTGGCAGAGTCTCTACATCGACTACAGCGGCAAGCTGCAACGCGCCCAGATCGACGAAGTCGCCATCGACTAGGTTCGATCACCCGGCATCGCCAGGGAACGAAATAGGGTGTCATTGCGTTCACTCGCAATGACACCCTATTTCGCAACCACAGCCTAATGCGGCTGGCGATTCGCTAGATCGAGTAGTTGACCGGTGGGTGGCGAGCGTGTTCTTCGTCGACAAGCTTTTCGAGCGTGATGTCCGAAAGATAGCTCTCGATACGACCCTGAAGCTCTTGCCA
>JAGQJZ010000225.1 GCA_020430445.1 Nitrospina sp. | reverse complement strand
GTCGTCGGCGTCGACTGGTGCGACGCGACGGCCTACTGCGCCTGGGCTGGCAAGCGCCTGTGCGGTGAGGTCGGCGGCGGCCCGGCCGACATCAACGACCTGATGAACGTGCAGAACAACGAGTGGTTCCGGGCCTGCACCCAGGGCGGGATCAAGAATTTCCCCTACGGGCTCAACTACAACGGCAACCGCTGCAACACGCTCGAGTCCGGGCTCAACGACCTCGCGCCGGTCGGCAGCTTCGCGAACTGCGAGGGCGGGTACCCGGGCCTGTTCGACATGAGCGGCAACGTCTGGGAGTGGACCAACGCCTGCAACAACATGGGCGAGTGCCGGCGCCGCGGCGGCTCCTTCTTCAGCACCGGGAACACGGCCAGCTGTCTGATCGACAGCGTGCGCCCCCGCGACTTCCGCACCGATCACCACGGCCTTCGCTGCTGCAGCGACTGAGCGACACGAGAATTCTTCGTCGACCATCGACCATTCGAGACAAGGACCAAGGACATGAAGCGGGACAAGATTGCAACCTATGGAACCTCGCTGCTGACCGTCGCGCTGCTCAGC
>JAGQJZ010000224.1 GCA_020430445.1 Nitrospina sp. | reverse complement strand
CTTCGGCTTCGCGGGCTGGTCGCCGTTGCCGTTGCCGTTACCGTTGCCGTTGGGAGTGCTCATCAGGACACCTCCTCGGCCTGCGCCAGCAGGTTGCAGTGGTGGTCGCGGGCGCGCTCGTAGGCCGCCGTCTCGAGGTCCTTGTAGAAGGCCAGGCGGGTCATCAGCTCGTCGAAGTCCACCTGGTGGCCGTCGAACTCGGGGCCGTCGACGCAGGCGAAGCGCGTCTCGCCGCCCACGGTGACGCGGCAGGCGCCGCACATGCCGGTGCCGTCCACCATGATGGGGTTCAGGCTGGCCTGGGTGGGGACGCCGTACTTCTCCGTCGTCCTGCAGACGAACTTCATCATGATCACCGGGCCGATCGTCACCACCTCGGCGACGTTCTCGCGCTCCAGCAACTCGGCCAGCGGCTCGGTCACGACGCCCTTGCGGCCGTAGGAGCCGTCGTCCGTGGTGACGATGAGCTCGTCGCTCAGCGCGCCGATCTCCTGCTCGAGGATCAGCAGCTCCTTGTTGCGCGCGCCGATGATCGTGATGACGCGGTTGCCGGCCTCCTTGAAGCC
>JAGQJZ010000223.1 GCA_020430445.1 Nitrospina sp. | reverse complement strand
TCGCACCGTCAGCTCCTGGTCGATGAAGGACCGACACTTCGGACAGGGCATCTCCACTACGGCCGACGGCGCCTTGCAGCTAGAGCCAAGTGCGGCGACCAGTAGCGCGAGCGACAGCAGCTTGCTCCGGGATGGGGACATGTCAGTCTTCCTTGACGTCATCGGGAATGCGTTGTTCGGCATCTTGGCCCTGCTTCGGCTTGCCGAACCAGGGGTACACCGACGGTAGGACAAGCAACGTCAGGAACGTTGCGCTCACCAGGCCGCCGATGACCACGGTGGCGAGAGGCCGCTGCACCTCAGCACCCGCACTGGTCGCGAGCGCCATCGGAACGAAGCCTAGGGCAGCGACCATGGCGGTCATCAGGACCGGGCGCAGCCGCGCCAATGCGGCCTCCCGCGCGGCATCGCCTGCTGCGACACCGGCCTTGCGCAACTCGACGAGCCGGGAAACCAGCACCACCCCGTTCAGCACTGCAACGCCGAATAGGGCGATGAAGCCCACGGCGGCCGAGATCGAGAAGGGGTAGCCGCGAAGCGCCAGCGCGAAGATGCCACCCGTGGCAGCA
>JAGQJZ010000222.1 GCA_020430445.1 Nitrospina sp. | reverse complement strand
GCCAAAAGGCTTTATCGCGATTGACGGCGCATCGCTCACGGTCGTCCATACGGGCGCCGACTGGTTCGACGTGACGCTCATCGCCTACAGCCAGGCCAAGCTCGCTCTGCCGAAGAAGAAGCCGGGCGATCGCGTCAATCTCGAAGTCGATATCCTCGCGAAATATGTGGAGCGTCTCGTACAGCGCGACGAGCCTTCACGCGTCTCGCGAGACTTTCTCTCTGAACATGGATTTATCAAGGAAGGAGCGCGCTGATGCCAATCGCATCCGTCCCCGAAGCTATCGCCGCCATAAAAACAGGTGAGTTCGTCATCATCGTCGATGACGAGGACCGCGAAAACGAAGGCGATCTCGTCATTGCGGGCGACTTCGTGACGCCCGCCGCCGTCAACTTCTGCGCCAAAGAAGGCCGCGGTCTTATCTGCTGCGCCATGGCGGGCCATCTCATCGACAAGTTCGGCCTGCCGATGATGGTGCCGCAGAGCGAAAACCGTTCGGGGTTCGGCACGGCGTTCACCGTCTCCGTCGAGGCCGCCGAAGGCGTCACCACAGGCATTTCAGCCGCCGACCGCGC
>JAGQJZ010000221.1 GCA_020430445.1 Nitrospina sp. | reverse complement strand
CGGAACTTGCGAGCGTAATTACGCGCTCTGACGAAACTCGGTTTGGTACAGGCGGCGATACGTGTCGCAGCGCGCGATGAGTTCGTCGTGGGAACCGAGGTCGACGATTTGGCCGGCGTCCATCACGAGGATGCGATCGGCCAAGGCGAGCGTTTCGAGCCGATGCGTGATGATCAACGTGGTGCGCGTGCGGATGAACTTCTCCAGCACGCGGTGAATCAGTTGCTCGCTCTCGATGTCGATCTGACTGGTCGCTTCGTCGAGGATGAGAATCCGCGGGTCGCGCAGAATCGCCCGAGCGATGGCGATGCGCTGCCGCTGGCCGCCGGAGAGCTTGCCGCCGCCGTTGCCGACGACCGTTTCGTAGCCGTGCTCCAGCTTCTTTTCAATAAAGCTGTCGGCGTGCGCTTGCCGAGCCGCCTCGATCACTTGCTCGTCCGTGGCGTGCGGCGAGCCGTACTTAATGTTGTTGAGAACGGTGTCGTTAAAGAGAAACGGCTCCTGCGTCACGAGCCCAATCTGCAGGCGTAAGTCGCGCACGCGCAGATCGCGCACGTCGACTCCATCGACTCGCAC
>JAGQJZ010000220.1 GCA_020430445.1 Nitrospina sp. | reverse complement strand
AACAGGAGCCCCTTGCCACGCACCTCGGTGATCGCGGGAAGCGCCCACGCCTGCAGCAGGTCGCGGACGCGCGCCTCCATCAGGATCACGTGGTTGCACAATTCCTTCTCACGGATTTCCCGCAGCACCGCGAGCGATGCGGCGCAGACGAGCGGGTTTCCTCCGTAGGTGGAGCCGTGCGACGCGGGGCCCATCAGCGACGGAAGCGGCGTTCCTTGCTCGTCGATGGCGCGATCGTTGAGCCAGAACGCGCCGATCGGCACGCCGCCGCCCATGCCCTTGGCCCACGAGATGCCGTCCGGCTCGAGTTCCGGCGCGATCATCCGCCAGGCCATCGGGTCGCCGCAACGGCAGAAGCCCGCCTGCACCTCGTCGAACATCATCAGCAGGTCGTGCTCCTTGCAAACCTCCGCGACGGCGCGCAGGAACGCGGGAGTCGCCACGTTCACGCCGCCCTCGCCCTGGATCGGCTCCAGCAGGACCGCCGCCGTTTCCGGCCGGATGCCGGAGCGAAGAGCCTCGACGTCGTTGAACGGAAGATAGCGGAAACCCGGCAGCAACGGATCGAATCCCTGCT
>JAGQJZ010000219.1 GCA_020430445.1 Nitrospina sp. | reverse complement strand
TTCGGCAGGAAGAGCGGGTTGGTCAGCGGAGCGATGCGCGGATCGGCGTGCAGCGTGTAGGCAATGTGGTTTCCCTGCACCCCAACCAGCCGTTCATCCGGACCGGTGAAGGTGAGTGCCGCCACCAGGTTCGATTGGGTGCCGCTCGACATGTAGAGCGCCGCTTCCTTGCCGAGGAGGGCCGCGGAGCGTTCTTCCAGTTCGATGACGGTTGGATCTTCCTGAAACCCATCGTCGCCCACGGCGGCATTCGCCATGGCCTCGCGCATGGCCGGGGTCGGCCGGGTGGTTGTATCGCTGCGCAAATCGATGGTTTTCACGCGTCCTCACTCTCCCTGTTCGGGCGGCGCTGACGGAACCGGGTTGTCCCAACGAGGGACCACGGTATCAAACGGCGGCCATCAGACGTCTGACTTATGATAGTGCGATTTGTGGAAGATGTCGCCCCGCCGGGATCGTCATCGGCCGATGTTTGCAGCGCAGAACACGCGAAAAATGCCGGAATCAGGGCGATTCGGGGATTGGTGTCCCGTCCAGGGCAGGTTCAGCGGGTGATTCGGCGTCCGGCGTGGCCGGTG
>JAGQJZ010000020.1:17639-38819 GCA_020430445.1 Nitrospina sp. | reverse complement strand
GTTTTAGGAGGCCGCCGGAGAAATCCGGCAGACAGAACAATCCCTTTTTCAGAGCATGGGAGGCTCTTTAAAAGGTCAGGAAATTGAAGCATTCCAGGGTTGGGAGGCCCAGGGATGCGACCTCAATCCAAGTCAAGGAGGATGTACAATGCCAGTTCGAATCTTCAACAATATTCCCTCGCTCAATGCCCAGCGTATTTTGGGTATCAACAATGAACGATTGGCGACGTCAGTCGAACGGATCGCTTCGGGTATCCGGATCAACCGGGGCGCCGACGACGCCGCCGGCCTCGCGATTTCCGAATCCCTGCGATCGGACATCCGCGCCCTCAGGCAGGCCGTCCGCAACGCCAACGACGGTATTTCGCTGATCAATGTAACGGAAGGCGCGCTCAACGAGCAGGCGGGAATTCTCATCCGTCTTCGTGAACTCGCCTCTCAGGCGGCCACCGGTACCGTCGGTTCCACGGAACGCGCCACGATCCAATTGGAATTCAGCGCGCTCCGCAACGAAATCGACCGTATCGCCACCAGCACCGAGTTCAACGGCCAAAAACTGGTCGACGGCTCCCTGGCGTCCAGTGTCACCCCGACCTCACAGATTCTGATCCAGGTGGGTATCGATTCCACCTCTTCGAGCCGGATCAACCTGAACACCGACGTGAACCTGACCTCCATTTCCGCGACTTCGCTGGGAATCGATGTCCTGTCGGTCACGACCGCCGCCGGTGCTCTGACGGCCCTGGATTCGATCAACTCCGCAATCGATACGGTCACCGCGGGCCGCGGTAAAGTGGGTGCGGTACAGAACCGGCTGGTCCGGACCATTTCGAACCTGTCCATCGGTATCGAAAACCTGCAGGCCGCGGAATCCGCCATCCGTGACGCCGACATCGCCGAAGAAGTTGCGCTGTTGACCCGGAACCAGATCCTGGTGCAGTCCTCCACCGCCATGGTGGGACAGGCCAACCTGATTCCGCAGTCCGTTTTGCAGCTCCTGGGTTAACCACCGGGAGTTGATTGAAACCGTTTTGAAGAGGCCCCCTCTCCGTCCTGGAGAGGCGGGCCTTTTTTTTGGAAAAATTTTCTTCCCCGCTTCTTGTTCCACAACCAGTTTAAAACAAACGCCTTTCCCCTTGTTTGACTGAAGGCCCGCCGCCGCGATCCGGCAAATTTTGCTCTGCAACCGGAAAAAACTGTAAAGGGATTTTTTTCATTTCCCGATAGGTGGATCGAGTGTCGGGTTTGAGAAAGCAGCAACCCAACCTCATCAAGGGCTCCATGGTCTGGAGCCAGTCCGGCAGGGAAGCTGGGCTTGATTATGGAAGATCACGGTCCTATCACGGAGGATAGACAACATGCCAGTCAGAATTTTCAATAATATTCCCTCGCTCAATGCCCAGCGCATCCTGGGCATCAACAACGACCGGCTCGCCACTTCGGTCGAACGGATCGCCTCCGGTATCCGCATCAACCGGGGCGCCGACGACGCCGCCGGCCTCGCGATTTCCGAATCCTTGCGATCGGACATCCGCGCCCTGCGCCAGGCGGTACGAAACGCCAACGACGGTATTTCACTGATCAACGTCGCCGAAGGCGCGCTCAACGAACAGTCCGGCATCCTCATCCGCCTGCGCGAACTCGCGTCCCAGGCAGCCACCGGCACCGTCGGCTCCACCGAACGCGCCACGATTCAGCTCGAGTTCGACGCCCTGCGGACGGAAATCAACCGCATCGCGGCGACCACCGAATTCAACGGGCAAAAACTGGTGGACGGCTCCCTGGCTTCGGGTCCGGGCGGCCTGAACGCCAACGGCGGCGACCGCATCCTGATCCAGGTCGGCATCGACAGCAGCCAGGACAGCCGGATCGACTTGAACCAGCAGGTCAACCTGCAGGCCATCACCGCATCGTCACTCGGTATCGACGGGCTTTCGGTCACTTCCGCCGCCGGAGCGTTGACCGCTCTCGACAGCATGAACTCAGCTATCGGCGTGGTCACCCAGGGACGCGGTAAAGTCGGCGCGGTTCAGAACCGGCTGGTCCGGACCATCGCCAACCTGTCGATTTCGATCGAAAACCTGACCGCCGCCGAATCGGCCATCCGCGACGCGGACATCGCCGAGGAAGTGGCGCTGTTGACCCGGAACCAGATTCTGGTCCAGGCGGCAACGGCCATGGTGGGCCAGGCCAACCTGATCCCGCAGACCGTATTGCAGTTACTGCAGTAACGTTTTCACTTAGGCATCTTCCTCAAACCCGGTTTGAGGAAATGATCTGGCAAGGACGCCAAATCAGCTGACCCGGGCTCACCCGGTCAAAAATTCACGGAGGAAAATTTCATGCCTTTGCGAATCTTCACCAATATCTCCTCGCAAAACGCGCAGAGAGTATTGGACATCAACAACAACATGCTTGGCAAAGCGATCTCCAGGATCGCCTCCGGCATCCGCATCCGGACCGCCGCCGACGATTCGGCCGGTCTGGCCATCACCGAGCAACTGAGAGCGGACAGCCGCGCCCTGCGTCAGGGAACGCGCAACCTCAACGACGGTATCGCCCTGGTCAACGTGGCCGAAGGGGCCATGAGCGAACAGAGCGACATCCTCATCCGCATGCGCGAACTGGCTTCGCAGGCGGCCACCGGCACGATCGGCCAGACCGAGCGCGAAACCATCAATCTCGAGTTCCAGCAACTCAAGGCGGAAATGGACCGCATCGCGGGCACCACCGAGTTTGCGGGACAGGGCGTCATCGACGGTTCACTCGCGGCTTCGCAATCCGACCATCTGATCCTGCAGATCGGGGCCACCACCAGTACCGACGACCGGGTGGACCTGAACCAGGCGCTCGACCTGACCGAAGTCAGCTCCGGCAACCTGGGAATCGGATCTTCGAGCATCAACACGGAAGACAACGCGTTGACGTCACTCGATTCACTGAGCAACGCAATCGACGAGTTGATTGAAATCCGCGCCCGGGCGGGCTCGGTACAGCAACGCCTGGGGCGCGCGCTCAACACACTCAATATTTCAATCGAAAACCTCAACGCGGCGGTGTCCCAGATCCGGGACGCGGACCTGGCCGAAGAGATCACCGACCTCACGAAGAATCAGATTCTCGTGCAAAGCGGCGCGGCCATGGTCAGCCAGTCCAACCTGATACCGCAATCGGTTCTGACCTTACTGGCCTGACGAGACTCGGGCTGAAACAACCGATATAAGAGAAGGAGAGCATCATGTCATTCGCGATTTCCTCGGCAGTCTTCAATACGGGCACCACCCCCCGTGAAGCGGTGACCGCCGGCGGACGGTCGGCATCACCGGCGGGGGAAACGGGCGCCGTGTCTCCCACACCTTTTTCGGAACCGCATGATGTGGTCACCACCAGTCAGGCGGGCCAGCAGGCGTCCGACAACGGTGGCAGTTTCTTCGAACAGTCTCCGGAGCGCTACGGCCTGGCGGGCAACAAAACCCGTTACGCCATCGACCTCGATTCGCAGGAAGTGGTCATCAAGGTGATCGATCCGGGCACGCAGGAGGAACTGCGCCAGATCCCGTCTCCGGAAGCACGGAAACTGGCCAAACAGATCGAGGCGTACCAGAAACAGGCGTTCAATTTGTAAACGTTATCATCTGCACGTTTTCACTTTTTTACATTCTCCTTGAAAGAAAGCATCCCCCCTCCCAGATTCGGGGATGCTTTTTTTTGTCCGGGCGCCTTTTCCCTGCAATGCTATAATCGACCAGCAACAGCGCCTTCCCTGTCCACGGACAATGTCCAACGCCTCGAACCCATGCCCCCTCTCAGAGTTGGAATCATCGGTTGCGGCCGCATCGGCAGCCTGCTTGAAGACGATCCCCTGCGCGGCAAGCCGTGCACGCATGCCGGCGCGTTCGACTCCCTGGCTTCGACCCGGATTGTGGCCGGCTGCGACCCCCATCCGGAGCGCCTGGCCCGCTTCGGCGAACGCTGGGGCGTCCCGGCTCTTTACCGGGATGCCCGGGAACTGCTTGCCGAAGAAACGCCCGATCTGGTTTCGATCGCCGCCTGGACCCGGGTCCATGCCGAACTCGCTCTGGCCTGCGCCCGCGCGGGCGTCAAAGGCGTGTTGTGTGAAAAGCCGATTGCCCTTACCCTGACTGAAGGCCAGAAAATGGTCCAGGCGTTCAACCGCCGCGGCATTCCGCTGGTCATCAACCACGAGCGGCGGTGGGAGCCTTATTACAGGCTGGCGCGGGACATCATCCGGAAAGGAAAAATCGGCGAAGTGCGCACGATCATCGGCAACGCCCTGTCCGGCAGTCCGGGAAAGGCGCGGGTAAAAGACTGGGGCGGCGGTCCGCTGTTTCACGACGGCACCCATCTGACGGACCTGTTTCATTTTTTTGGCGGGCCCGTTGCCTGGGTCATGGCCCATGAGAACCGCCCGCATGGAAAAAGCCACATCGAAGAGACGGCCTGTGCTATGGTGAAATTCAAAAGCGGAGCGACGGGTTTTGTTGAAGGCGGCGGAGCCCGCCGGTATTTCAATTTTGAACTGGACATCCAGGGCTCGGAGGGCCGCCTGCTGATAGGCAACGCCGGGCGCGAACTGTATATAACGAAAAAGAGCCGAAGATTCACCGGCTTTCAGGAACTGGAGCGGGTCCCTTTTCCCGAGCCGAAAAAAGCCGAGAGTCCCTTCACCGGCGCGGCACGGGACCTGGTTGCCTGCGTCCGCCGGGGCAAGGCCAGCCAGTCCAGCGGTGAAGACGGGCTGATGGCGCTCAGACTGATCCACGCCATTTATCAATCGGCGGGACAGAACGGAAAAAAGGTGCGGCCCTGACATGAAACCTGCCGACAAACCCCTCGCGCTGATCACCGGAGCCATTCTTCTCCTCGCGTTCGGCTGCGTCATCAAAGTGGTCCTCAACGCCTACGGCGAACTGTCTCAGGGCAAACAGTCTCTGGAAGAAAACAAACTGGCCCGGGCGGCGATCCATTTTGACCGCGCCATCCGCTGGCACCTGCCCTTTCTGGGAACCGCCGATGAAGCGGCCGGCCAGATGTTCAAGATTGCCGAACTCTACGAGAAAAAGGGCTTCGAGGAAAAAGCGCTCGAAATGTACCGCTCCCTTCGAGGAGCCTTTTACAGCACACGCAGCTTCTTCACCCCGGGCCAGGAGTGGATCGACCGCTGCAACGATAAAATCGCCACGCTGATGGCGCGGGCCCCGGCCACCGCCCCTGCTATCGCAGCCCGCTCTTTCGAGCAAAGACGCGACGACAACCTGAAGCGCCTCACGCGCGACCGGTCTCCCCACACCGGCTGGGCCCTGGTGGCGGAAGCCGGGTTTTTCGGTTGGGTGCTCTGCCTGGTGGGCCTGATCATTCAGGGGTTCACGCCCCGGGGAGAGTTCCGCCGGCGGCCGGCGGTCTTCTGGAGCCTGGCCTTCGCACTCTTTTTCACCATGTGGGGTTACGGCCTCAGCGGGGTCTGACGATTTTACGCCCAACCGGCGCATGGCTTCCCGTTGCAAAATTTTTATGGAAATGGGAAAAGCCGGTATGTTATTTTCCTAATACCGCCACCGAGTGCGGTTCAAATCCGGTGGCGGTTCCCAAACACCTTCCCTGGTTCACAACACACACTTGAAGCATGATCGAGGTTGAAAACCTTACAAAGTCGTATGGTCCCCGGCCTGCGGTCGACCGCCTGAGCTTTCAGGTCAATTCGGGCGAAGTGGTGGGTTTTCTCGGCCCCAACGGGGCGGGGAAAAGCACGACCATGAACATCCTCTGCTGCATCCTGCCCGCCACCAGCGGCACGGTGAAGGTGCACGGATTCGACGTGTTCGAAAACCCGCTGGAGGTGCGGAAACGAATCGGCTACCTGCCGGAGAACCCGCCGCTCTATCCGGACATGGTGGTGGGCGATTTCCTGAAATTCGCCGCGCGGCTCAGGCAGGTCCCCTCTTCCAAAATCAAAAGCTCCGTCGACAACGTGGTTGAAAAGTGCATGCTCGGCGATGTGAAGGGCCGCCTCATCGGCCGCCTGTCCAAGGGATACCAGCAGCGCGTGGGGCTGGCGCAGGCGATGGTGCACGATCCGGCCATCCTCGTTCTGGACGAACCCACCATCGGGCTCGACCCGATCCAGATCATCGAAATCCGCAAACTGATCCGCGACCTGGGCCGTGAGCACACCATCCTGCTCAGTTCGCACATCCTCCCCGAGGTGACGCAAATCTGCCAGCGGGTCGTCATCATCCATGAAGGGCGCATCGCCGCCATGGACACGCTCGAAGGACTGACCGCTTCATTGAAAAAAACGCAACGGCTGGACCTCGCCCTGCGCCAGGGTGGCGATGACGTGCGTTCGGGGCTGGCGGAGCTGGACTGCGTGATTTCAGCGGCGGAGACGTCCTCCGGGAAATTCACCCTGGAATGCCATCCCGGCTCCCACCCGCAGGACGAGGTGGCGCGCCTGGTGCTGGACCGGGGATGGGGCCTGGATGAATTGAGGCCGGTGTCGCTGTCGCTGGAAGACATCTTTCTCCAACTCACCACGGAAGAAAAAGAGGTGACGGCATGAAAAACGCCCTGGTCATCGCGCGGCGGGAACTCGGCTCTTACTTCGCCTCGCCGCTGTTTTACGTCATCGCCACGGTCTTCCTCGGCATTCAGAGTTTCATGTCGTACAACATCCTGAGCTTTTTCAGCTACCAGAGTTTCCAGGAAGCGCAGATCCAGCAGATGGGCCTCACCCTCAACGTGAACGAGATGGTCATCGAACCGTCCCTGATCAACATGGGGGTCATCCTCCTGTTGATGAGCCCCCTGATCACCATGCGTTCCTTTTCCGAGGAAATGCGGCAGAAAACGTTCCCCCTGCTGCTGGCTTCGCCGGTGCATTTGTGGGAAATCGTGGCGGGGAAATTCATCGCCTGCCTCGGCGTGCTGTCCGTCCTCGTGCTGGCGTCTTCTTATTTCGTCGGATTCATCCTGGCGGTGGGATCGCCGGAGATCGGCCCCATCCTGACCGGATACCTGGGCGTTCTTTTGATGACGGGGTGTTATGTCGCCATCGGCGTCTTCGCCTCCTCGCTGACGGACAACCAGCTGGTGGCGGCGGTCATCACCTTCGGCTTTGTTTTCCTGATGTGGATCATCGGCTGGGCGGCGCAATCGGCGGGCGAAACCGCCGGCGAGATTCTCGACTACCTGTCCCTGGTCAACCACCTGCAGAACTTCACCCAGGGCATGATCGACACCAGCGACCTGACCTATTACCTCTCCTTTATCGCCTTTTTCCTGTTTTTGACCTACCGGGTCCTCGAGTCGAGGCGGTGGAGGTGATGCGATGAACCGATCCATGCGGTATATAGACAATCGAGCGGACAGCGGGAAGGTGACGCGATGAAAACACTCGCCCCCCTGGCCGGCTGGACGGCGCTGATCTCCGGGCTGCTGGCCCTGCTCACCTACATCCTGCTGCCGCAACTCGACCTCTGGCTGTGGTCCTTCGCCGGACTTTCCGCGGTCAACGCCCTTGTTTTCATTGTGGTGGACCGGGACAAGCTGAAACGGGCCCTGCGCTCGCGCCAGGCCCTTTATGGAATGAACGCCACGGTTCTCGTCGTGGTTGTGATGGGCATCCTGGTCTTCGCCAACCTGCTCGCGTTCCGCCACAAAGAAAAGTTCGACTTCACCGAGACGGGCTTTTTCACCATCGCGCCACAAACCCAAAAAATCCTGCGCAACCTGCCGCGTGAAGTGCGGATGACCGGCTTCTTCGCGTCCACGGACCCCGGACGCAACGAGTTCCAGAACATGATGGACAATTTCCGCAACGAATCGGACCGGGTCGAATCGAAACTCATCGATCCGGACAAGAACCCGGCGATCACCAAGCAGTACGGCATTAAAACCTACGGCACGGTTCTCGTCGAAAGCGGCGAAAAAAGCACACAGGTCAAAAAACTCACCGAGGAAAACCTGACCAACGCCATCCTGCAGGTTTCCAAGGAAAAGAAGAAAAAAGTCTATTTCCTCGAAGGCCACGGCGAACTCAATATCGGCGACAAGGAAAAAGACGGCTATTCCCAGGCCGCCGACGCGCTCAAGCAGGACGGGTTTGAAATCGGCCAGGTGCTGCTGCTGAAAACGGCGAAGGTGCCGGACGACGCGGACCTCCTGGTCATCAACGGTCCCAACAAGCTGATCCCGCAGCAGGAGCAGAACGTCATCGAAGCCTACCTGAACCGCGGTGGTTCCGTTCTGCTGTTGATCGATCCGCAGTTCCAAACCGGACTCGAGGATTTCCTGAAACGCTGGGGCATCGCCATCCGCGACGACATGGTCGTCGACCCGTTGTCGCGCCTGTTCGGCGGCGACTACGCGGCGCCGGTCATCAACCAGTACGGCGAACACGGCATCACCAAAAATTTCGCGCTGCCGACCATCTTCCCTCTCCTGCGGTCCGTCAGCCCTGAAAAAGCGGAAAACGTCACCACGCACGAGTTGCTGTTCTCGGGCGCCAACAGTTGGGCGGAAACCGATTACAGCGCCGGCAAGGTGAAGTTCGATGAATACACCGACACCAAAGGTCCCGTGTCCGTCGCCGTGGTGGCCACCAAAACGATTTCTTCCGGTCCGTCCGCGGACAACAGCGGCGGAGGCACGCCGCCCGCTGCCGTGAAAGCGAACCTCGTCGTCATCGGCGATTCGGATTTCGCCACCAACCAGTATTTCAACTTTTCCGGCAACGGCGATTTCTTTTCCAACACCGCCTCCTGGCTGATGGAAGAGGAAAGCCTGATCTCCATCCGCCCGCGCGAACGCAAGAGTTCGCCCCTCGCCCTGTCGCAGGTGCAGGGCGCCCTCACCTTCGTCTTCGGCACCCTCATCATTCCCGGCGTCGTGTTTCTCACCGGGGTCCGCGTGTGGTGGAGGCGCCGCCGGTTATGAAGCAGTTTGCCGGGACGCTGGCGACGGTTGCCCTTCTCGGTGCGCTGGCGGGTTACTACTTTCTGGTCGACCTCCCGCAGGAGGAAAAGGAACTCCAGGAAACACGGCAGTCGGCGCGCATCGTGCCGCATCTCCTCGACCAGGTTCACGACTTCATCTATCAGCACCAGGACCTCAAAGTTTGCGCGGTGAAGGAAGGCATCACCTGGAAGCTGAAGGAACCTGTTGCAGCGCTCGGCGATCACATGACGATCAACGGCATGCTGCAGGAACTGGAAAACACGCGCCATCTGCGCGTGGTGGAGGAGTCACCGCAGGACCTCGGCGCGTACGGCCTCAAGAATCCGGAAATCCAGATCACGCTGAAAGAGAATACCTTCGGCGAAGAGACCGTGCTGATCGGCGACGAATCGCCCATCGGCCATTCCGCTTACTGGAAAACCGCCGCCGGCCCCCGCGTGCTGCTCGTTCCCGGTTTCCGCAAAAACTGGATCAAGACCCTCTACGATTTCCGTGACAAAACCCTGCTGCGCCTGAAACCTGAAAGCATCACCGCCCTCACCCTCACCCGTCCGCAGAACGTCCTGAAACTGGAAAAGAAGGAAGACGGCTGGGTCCTGACCAGCCCCATCAAAGCCCACGGCGATCCCGGCGCCATCGGCGATTTGATCTCGAAGATGAAGCACTCCCGGGCCGAAGCTTTCGTCGAGGAATCGCCGAAAAACCTGGCGCCCTATGGACTCGCCGCCCCGGCGCACGCCGCGCTGTTCAGCGACGGCAAGGACACCTGGGAACTGCTCCTCGGCAATGCAAAGGAAGAGGGACGGATCCACGCCAAGCTGAAAACCCAGGCCAATGTCGTGCTGGTCGAATCCAAAGTGAAGGACTGGATGGAGACCAGTCACCTCGACCTCATCGACAAACGGGTGCTGACTTTCGAAGAAAACGAAATCGCCGAAATCGAAATCGCCGGACCTTCAGGCAAACTCCACCTGGTGAAAAGCGAAGGCGATCAAGCGAAGTGGGCGATCAAGGGAGCCGGCGAAGAAGCCGACCAGGCCGTGATCAACGGCCTGCTGTTCGACCTCAAGGAAGTGCGCGCGCTCGAATTCATATCGTTCGGTGAGCCGGAGAGTTTCGGCCTCAAACCTCCCGCGCAAACGCTGACGCTGAAAAATAAAAACGGAAACCGCCAGTCCCTGTCTCTCGGCAACCGCAATCTCGACGGCAAAAAAGTCTACCTTGCCCGCAGCCTGGACAACGGCATCTTCGCGCTGGAAAAGGCGCAGGCGGACAAAATTTTTAGACCGGTCGACGACTTCAAAAACCGCAGGCCGATCCACCTTGAGGAATCCAAAGCCAGCCGGATCGTCCTGACCTATCCCGCGGCAACGTTCGAACTCGAGCGGCGCGATGGCGGTTGGAACCTGCTCCGTCCCGAAAAGATCAAAGGACTCAAACCCTACATCGGCAATGATATTCTGTGGACCCTGAACAATCTGCAAATTGAAAAGGAAATCGTCTCTCCCACGCCGGAAGAAAAAGAGCTCGCCTCCCCTTCCCTGGCGCTCGCGGTTTTTGATGCGAACAAAACCCCGCTTGTCGAAGTGCGGGTCGGCCCATCCACGCGGGACCCGAATCTTCTGGTGTCCCGCATTTCAGGCCACGACGCTCCGCTCCTGATCCAGAACCGCTTCCTCGATGAAGTCCCGCACGAACTGGAAAAATTTCGGAATTCGAAAAACTCCGGAAATTAAAGGGCATTTACACGTTTTCCACAGATTTTTCAACAACCCTTTGAAAGCACTTTGATTGACGGCTTTTTGATTCCAGCTCACCCGAGTGTCCCGTTCTCGCGAATTGACGGGTCCACGAGCTTCCAAAACCCCACTATTTGGGACACAAAAAATAATCTGGCCCCCATATTTTGTGGAGAAAATAAATTGACGTTTCCAGTAAAAATAAAAACCAACCATAACTATTTAAATAATAAGGCTTATAGTATTTTCTGAGAACTGCTTTTAAAATTTTCTTGACTGCCCCAATATATGGTGGTATTTTTCACTTGCAATACAAGATAAGGGAGAGAGTGCAACCTCTCTCATTGAAGAGGTTTTTCGGAGTTCCATCACAACTACCGAGACTGAATCATGGCAAAACCCAGTGATAAACTGGAAACGATACCCTGCCCCGACCGGCGGGTTACTTTGGGCGTGTCATCCGTTTTTCAGTTGTCGGTCCCCGGTTTTCGGATTCGGGACGGACAACGCAGGCCCCTCCAAGAATCCCCTAATGTATTGAGCGCCGGCCGAGATCTGCTCAATCGGCTCCAAAGACCAATCCAAGCGGCGTTAAACGGGGACACGATCCTGATTTCTGAAGTTCCTCCGGGAACTTTTGGAATCGAGTAACCCGCCATCCTTTCTTGTTCGGACTCCGCCGCGTTTCGGGCGTTTTCTTTATCCAGAGTTTGACATGCCATCTCCGAGTCTATGCCAGGGACACGGTCGCATTAAACTGCGTTTTGGGAACTTCCCTCACGCTGTATCCCGGAACGCGGCGGAGTCCGAACAACAAGGCGTCTTGCAAGCCCGGGAGACCGCCACGCTTTCCATTGGCTTATGGACGAACTGATCTGTCCCGTTGAAGGCGGGGGCACGCCGCCCACCTACGCGCATGCGGGCGATGCCGGCGCGGACCTGTATTCCGCCGTCGACGACACCCTGCCGCCACGGGGGCGGAAGCTGATTCCCACCGGAGTTCGCCTGGCCCTGCCGGAAAACCACGTCGGCCTGGTCTGGCCACGCAGCGGTCTGGCCGTCAAGCAGGGCATCGACACCGGAGCGGGGGTGATCGACTCCGGTTACCGGGGCGAAATCAAAATCCTGCTGTTCAACCATACCGACGAACCCCATCCCATCAAAAAAGGCGACCGCATCGCCCAGCTTCTCATCCAGAAGGTCGAGCGCGTCCGCTTCACACCGGTTGATGAACTGCCTCCAGCCCAGCGCGGTGACGGGGGATTCGGTTCCACCGGACAATAACCCTTCCGGTCCACCACCATGCGGCTTCCCGTCAACCGGTCTGTCATCGAACTGGATCAGGGCGATATCACCGAAAGCGACACCACCGCCATTGTCAACGCCGCCAATTCGCAACTGCAACTGGGCGCGGGCGTGGCCGGCGCGATCCGCTCGAGGGGCGGTCCTTCCATCCAGGAACAATGCGACGCCATCGGCCATTGTCCGGTGGGAGACGCGGTGGTCACCGGCGCGGGCGCCTTGAAGACCCGCTTTGTCATCCACGCCGTGGGGCCGCGCCAGGGCGAAGGCAACGAAGAAGAAAAGCTGAAAAACGCCACGCTCAACAGCCTGCGGCGCGCCGATGAAAGCGGAATTGAATCGATCACTTTTCCCGCCATCAGCACCGGCGTCTTCGGCTTTCCGGTGGAGGCCTGCGCCCGCATCATGCTCGGCGCCGCGATGGAGTACCTCAAAGCCGACACAGGTCTGACGCGCGTCCGGTTTTGCTTATTCGATTCAAATACTTTTCAGGTTTTCAGAAATGAACTCGAACGGGTCGGACTTTCCGCAGGGTGACCCTTCGTCTTTCTTTAGTAGTGAACTGTTGTGAATTGTTCTATAATGGAAAAGTTCGTTTTTTTTACCCTCGGAAGGCTCCATGACGAAGATCACCAGTTTCCTCAGCAATCTGTTCGGCCCGCGCCACCCGCGTCCCGGTGAGGACCGGCTCAGCGATCCGGAAGAAAACGAGAACACCCGCAAGTTCAAGGTCGTCCGCTTTGTGCAGACGCCCAATCCGGAAGCGGGTCAGTTCATCATGAGCCATCCGGTCGTCCGCGCCGGCGGGACCCGCACGTTTTCCGGACCGGAAGACTCCCGCAACGACGCGTTCGCCAGTGCACTGTTCAAGGTCTTCGGGGTGGAAAGTCTGTACCTGAAGGAAAATTTCGTGACCGTCACCAAGAGCCCGACGGTGAACTGGACCTCGTTCATGGGCCAGCTTCAGGACGCGCTGGAACGGAACCTCGTCTATTACGAAAAGGCGGATGAAGACGCACAACCGGCGGAATCCGGTGAGGCGAAAAGCCTGCTGGAAGAGGTGGACGTCGAGGATTTCCCGAAGTTCGACGACGAGCAGAAGGGCAAAATCATCGACGCCGTGCTGGACCACGCCATCCGCCCGGCTTTGGCCAACGACGGCGGCGGCATCACGCTGGTCGGCGTGGAAGGCAACGTCGTCCGCGTGCACTACCAGGGGGCCTGCGGCACCTGCCCGAGTTCCACCACCGGCACCCTGCAATACATCGAATCGTTTCTGCAGGACACTTTGCACAGCGACCTCAAGGTGCAGACCGTCGACACCCACGCCGTATAATCTCTCCCGCTCAAGCCGACCCCGGTATCACTCCGTTTTCAATGCCGCATAATGCCGCGCAATGGTTTCCATCGCTCCGGCGGGCCTTGCCACCATTTCAAAAAACCGCAACGCCTCGGGCTTGGCGAATTTCTGTTCAATCAATTGCGTCAGGAACAACCTCAGCCCGTCATAAAACCCGTTCGTATTGATGAACACCAACGGCTTGCGGGTCAGCTTCAACTGGACCTGAGACATGATCTCCATCGCCTCCTCCAGCGTGCCCACGCCGCCCGGCAGCACCACGAATGCATCCGCCCGTTCATCCATGATCCCTTTGCGTTCGCGCATGTCGCGGGTGACGATCAACTCGTCCGCCGCCTCGTAGGTGATGTTCTTGTCGAGGAAAAACCGCGGCAGGACGCCGACCACGCGCCCGCGCCGCTCGTGTACCCCGCGGGCCACCTCGCCCATCAGCCCGATCGACGCGCCGCCGTAAACCAGTTCCATCCCCGCATCCGCCAGAAGCTGCCCCAACTCCCGCGCCACCTTCTTGTACGCCGGGTCCACCGACTCGGAAGAAGCGCAGAACACGCACACGGACCGGCAGACGGCCCTTTCCTTATCCAAGGCTCCGTCCCTCCCCCATTTGAACTTTCATTGAAAATCCCCCTTAAAAAACGTTTTCCGGAAAATCATCGCAATCGGCCATGGGCTTTGACGCCGCAACGGGATACACTAAAACCGGTTGGCGTTTACATATTTTTTACAAATCTTTTAAACCGGATTCACCAACGCATCCCTGGATTTTTTTAAATTGGGAACAGATGGCGGGCAACCGATGCCGGCCCAGCACAACAACCCAATTCACCAGGAGGCCCCCATGAAACCAACCCTGTCCGCAGTCAAACGCCTTGTCCTGGGCCTTGCCTTGGCCCTGACCGTCACCCCGGCATCCGCCCGCCAGATCAATCTCGACGTGGCGCTCGGCACGCCGGTGATCACCGCCGGAAAAAAACAAAACGCCTTTTTGAAAGTCTCGCTCATCGGACTGGAAGAAGAAGCCGACCGCGCACCGGTCAACGTCTCCATCGTGCTCGACAAATCCGGCTCCATGGGCGGCGACAAGATCGAATACGCAAAAGAAGCGGCGATCATGGCCGTCAACCGGCTGGAACCACAGGACACCATTTCCATCGTCACCTACGACAGCGTGGTCAGGGTGATTCTACCCGCCCAGCGGGTCGCCAACAAGGCCCATCTCCAGAACCGCATCCGAAACATTTCAGCCGGCGGCAACACGGCGCTGTTCGCCGGAGTCACCAAGGGTGCGCAGGAATTGCGCCGGTACCTGGAAGCCACACGCGTCAACCGGGTCATCCTGCTTTCGGACGGCCTGGCCAACGTCGGTCCCTCGACCCCGTCGGAACTGGGCGATCTCGGTTCCTCGCTCGGGCGCGAGGGCATCAGCGTCACCACCATCGGCCTGGGCACGGGATACAATGAAGACCTGATGACCCGGCTCGCCGGTTACAGCGACGGCAACCACTACTTCGCCCGTTCCGCCAGCGACCTGGTGACGGTGTTCAACAACGAGTTCAGCAACGTCCTCGCCGTTGTCGCCAAGGACGTGCGCGTCATCATCCATTGCGCGCGCGGCATCCGCCCGATCCGCGTGCTCGGCCGCGATTACGAAATCCTCGGCCAGGAGGTCAGTGTCGACCTCAATCAGCTTTCAAGCCGGCAGGAAAAATTCGTCATGCTGGAGGTGGAAGTGCCCGAAGGCCTGGAAGGACAGAGCCGCGATGTCGCCTCGGTGGACGTCAATTACCTCGATCTGAAAACGCAGCGCAACGACGCGCTCAACGGCCTCGCCGCCGTCAAATATTCTGGCAGGCAGGAGGAAATCCGCCGCGCCACCAACAAGAAAGTCATGGAAAAGGCCGTCGAACAGGTGTCCAACGAAATGAGCAAGGACGCGCTCAAGGCGCTGGACCAGGGACGCGTTCAGGACGCGCAAAAACTTCAGGAGAAAAACGTGCAGTTGCTCAAGGACAGCGCGACTAAATACGATTCCTCCTACCTCGGCGGCCTGAAATCCGAGGCGGAATCCGACGCGGACGCCTTTCGCGAGGTTGCGCCCTCCATGGAACCCGGTTCTTCTGCTCCGGCATCTCCCATGTGGAACTCGAAACGCAAGGAACTGAAGGAACGGCAGTACAAAAGAGAAATGCAGCAGCAATATTAATCCGCTCCCTTCCCCGGACGTCTCCGGGGAAGGGCCTTGTTCATGGAATCCACCGGTTGAAACCGAAAGCCCTCATCGTCCTGTGGCTCATCGTCCTCACGCCCCTGGCCCTCATGGGCTGGATGGGATACGAGCGTTCGGTCCGCGACCGTGAAATGAAACACTACCAGATCCAGTCCCTCGTTCAGGCCCGGCTCCAATCGGTGGACGACCTGCTGCACGCCTGGTTCGAATCCACCGAAAAGGAACTGGCGCAAACCATCGCCACCCTGCCCGACCGGCCGGAAAAAATCCGAGAATTTTTAAGAAACCATCCACGGCTTCGACAAATCGTCTGGTACACCCCGGACGGCGTCCGCCAACATCCGCCTGCGAATGCGCCGCTGACGGACAAGGAGTCGCGCTTTCTCGAAAGAACATTGGGAACGGTACCGCAACCGGGCAAGAACGGTCTCGCCCCATTTCCCAAGGCCGCCGCGCCCGGCGAGGACCCACGTGCCCGCCAGGGCTGGTTTGTCTGGCATTCGGGAACGGAGATGGTTCATTTTTTCTGGATGCGTGATGCGGTGCGGGGCTTTACCGGGCTGGAGCTGGAACCCACGCGGCTGCTGTCCGACATCATCGCCCGCCTGCCCGCGACCGGGCCCGACGACGGCAAAACGGCCACTCCCGCCTCGCGCATTCGCCTGATCGATTCCAGCGGCAGCGTCGCCTACCAGTGGGGCCTGCACGAGCCTGCGCCGGGAGAAACCGCGCTGGGCCTGCTTCCCCTGTCCGCGCCGCTGGCCAGTTGGCGTCTGGAATATTTCAGCGCAGCGGCGGGCGCGGACAACCCGTTTGAATGGCTGAACCTGACGGCGGGGATTTTCGCGCTGGCCGTGGTGCTCATCGGACTCGGGGTGTACCTCTACCGCGAACACACGCGGGAGATGCGGCTGGCGCAGCAGCGCGTCAGTTTCGTCAGCCAGGTGTCGCATGAACTCAGGACCCCCTTGACCAACATCCGCCTGTATGCGGAACTGCTTGAGGAACAACTGGAAGAAGAACAACCGGAAGACAGCCGGGCGCGCAAGTACACCGGAGTGATCACCGCCGAGTGCCGCCGCCTGTCGCGGTTGATCGCCAACGTGCTCAACTTTTCACGCGAGGCGGAACCGGCGGGAAAAAAACTCCGCCGTAAAACCTGCGTCATCGACGATCTGGTGCGCAACGTGCTCACCAACTTCCGCCCGACGCTCGAGGCGCGCGGCATACGCATCCGTTTCAAACCCGGTGCGGCGCACAAGGTGCTGGCCGACCCGGACGCGGTCGAACAGATTCTGAACAACCTGGTGAGCAATATGGAAAAATACGCCACAAGCGGCAAGCGGCTGGATGTGGAGTCGCGGCAAAACGGCGCGGCCACCACCCTGCTGGTGCGCGATCACGGCCCCGGCATTCCCAAAAAAGAACAGGAGCGCATCTTCAAACCTTTCTACCGGATCAGTTCGAAACTGACCGACGGCGTGGCGGGCACCGGCATCGGCCTTCCCATCGCCCGCCGCCTGGCGGTGGAGCACGGAGGTTCGCTCACGCTGCTTCCGGTTGAAACCGGCGCGTGCTTCAAGGTCACCCTCCACACACCGCCCGCGGGAGAGACGGCATGAAAATTCTGATCGCTGAAGACGAACTGTACATCCGCGAAGGCTTGAAGGACCTGCTCGAATCCGAGGGGTACACCACCGTGTGCGCGGAAGACGGCCTGCGCGCCATGGACCTGTTCGATAAAGAAAAGCCCGACCTGGTGCTGCTCGACATCATGATACCGGGCAAGGACGGATACACACTCTGCCGCGAGATCCGCCAGCGCGACACGGAGGTGCCGGTCATCTTCATCAGCGCCAAGTCGGAGGAGATCGACCGCGTGGTGGGACTGGAACTGGGCGCGGACGATTACATCATGAAACCCTTCGGCACGCGCGAGGTGGTGGCGCGTATCCGCGCGGTGACGCGGCGTTACCTGAAAGGGAAACAACCGGACAATTCACAGGAGCCCGCCGAATTACGATTCGGCGACCTGGTGCTTTATCCCAGGGAACTCAGGGCGCGGCGCAGAGAGGTTTCGATCGACCTGAGCCTGCGCGACGTGCGCATCCTGCAACTGCTGCACGCCAACCCGGGCAAAATCGTCGACCGCGACACGCTGTTCAACCACTGCTGGGGGCAGGATTATCTTCCTTCCAGCCGCACGCTGGACCAGCACATCTCGAAACTGCGCAAGCGCATCGAACGCGATCCGCAGAATCCCGAAATCGTTCGCACCGTCCACGGCGTCGGCTACCGCTACGAACTTCCCTAGCCGTCTTCCTCCGCCAGTTCCTCTTCTTCCTCTTCCGCCAGGTCGAGCGCCATTTCGCCCAGCATGTTCAACCAGCCGAGCATGCGCGTGCGGTCTTCGGCATCCGCGTCCTTGTACCACGCCTCGTAACCCATCCGGACCAAATCCGGCGTGGGCGGTGCGTCGCTTGAAACCACCGGAGCGATCTGTTTCCATTCAAGGCTCGCCTGTTCGGAAATCTCCCGGAAAGGCGCTCCACTTTTCACCAGTTTTTTTACAACCGATTCTTCCGGCAAGTGCTTGACGAAAGACAAAAGAACCGGATTGGGACCGTCCGCCATAATGTGCTCTCCCTGTTTCTGATAAAATCACGATACGGCGATCATTTTCTCATAAAATCACCCGGGCCGGAAACCGGAACACGCCAGCCAATCGGCGGCAAATGCGTTACAATACATCGATTTCTCAAATTCGAACCCGACCCCGATGGCCCTCGAACCTCTTATAAACGAAGCGAAGCAACTGCTCCAGCAAGGCGATTATTTCGGCGTGTACGATGCCGTCAAGAACCCGCTGGAAGACGGCGTGATGGATGAACGGTTGATCCACCTGGCCCTGATCGCCCTGGCGCGGAGCGGCGCGACGCGGCAGGCACTTGCCCTGTACGAAACCCACCGGTCCCGCCTTCCGGAAACCGAGCAGTTCGTGTCCCTGCTGGCGCGCCTGTACAAGGACCTGTTTCTCAATTGCGGCGACCCGGAACAGAAAAAGTCCCTGGGCCGTCATGCCCTGGACCTGTATCAGGAAGCCTATAATCTGGCGGGGACCTATTACCCTCTGATCAACGCCGCCACCCTGTCTTTCCTGATCGGAGACACCGGCCTTTCCGCCCGTCTGGCGGAGCAGGTTCTCGAGTTGTGCGCCCGGGAACCGGAACAGGACGGCCCCGAGGGATATTACCTGAAGGCCACGCAGGCGGAGGCCTCCCTGCTGCTGGGCCGGACCGAACCGGCACGGTCGCTGCTCGAAGAAGCGCGCGGGTATTGCCCCTGGGACCTGGGCAACCTGAGCACCACCTACCAGCAATTGAAACTCATCTGTGAAAAAAACGGGGTTTCCACCGCATTGCTGGAAGCCGTCCGCCCGCCGACCGTGATCACCTACACCGGCCAGATGATTCACGGCATCGGCAAGACACCGGGTATCGATCCGCTGGACGAAGGCGGCATCCGCCAGCACATCGACGCACTGCTGGAGCAGCACCGGGTACGTGTCGCTTACGGTTCGCTGGCCTGCGGCGCGGACATCCTCGTGGCCGAAGCCGTGCTCGACGCCGGAGGCGAGTTGAACATCGTCCTGCCCTTCGGAGCGGCGGAATTCAAGCACATCTCCGTGGCCCCTGCGGGCCGCGATTGGGTGGACCGGTTCGAAGCGGTCATGAACCGCGCCGCGTCGGTTTCCGTGATTGTGGATGAAGCGATCACCGGCTACGATCTTCTCTTCGAGGCCTGTTCGCGCCAGTGCATGGGGCTGGCCCATCTACGCAGCCGGACGCTGGGGTCGCGCGCCTACCAGATCGCCGTCTGGAACCAGTTCAACGCCGACAATCCGGCGGGAACGGCGGGAGCGATGCGGCGCTGGCTGGAACTGGGATTGGAAAACCTGGTGGTTCCGGTTCCTCCGCCCAAAAGCGAAGGCGTGTCCGCCCGCATCACACTGCCCCCGGCCCCGGCGGTCCTGCAGCGGCAGATGAAAGCGATGATCTTCGCCGACGTCAAGGGTTACAGCGGTCTCAGCGAACGGCAGCTTGCCGGTTTTATTTCCCTGTGGATGGGGGCGCTTGAGCGCATTCATGAAACCAACCGCGAACACATTCACTACATCAACACCTGGGGGGACGCGGCGTACCTGGTCATCGACCGGGTTTCCAGCGCGGCGGCAATCGCCCTGGAAATGGCCGGCATGTTCAACGACTGCAACTTTTCGCAACTGGGCCTGCCTTCGGACATGGGGCTGCGCGTTGCGGCGCATGTCGGCCCGATCTTCCAGACCGACAACCCGGTCCTCGGCCGTCCCGATTTTTTCGGCATGCACGTGAACCAAACAGCACGGCTGGAACCCTGCACCCCGCCCGGTTCGGTCTATGTGACCGAGCCGTTCGCGGCGCTGATCTCACTTGAAGGAGACCGGTCGATCCGCTGCGAGTACGTGGGCAGGCATCCGCTTCCGAAAGGGTTCGGACGCATCCGCATGTATCATTTGAGGAAACTTTAACCGCATGATCGCACGCATTCTGTTTATTTCAACGCTTCTTCTGTCTTTAGCCGGCTTTGCGCCCGCCGCTCTGGCTGTCGAGGAAACCCACGTCACCTTTCTCGGAGTGGCGCTCGATCCCGAAACCCAGCAGGCGGACCGGCGTTTGCGCGAATTCCTGCGGGCCGACATGCCCCTGCGTTTCGAAACCCGCGACCAGGAATACGGCGCGGCGATCAACACGCTCAAACAATGGAATGAAAACGAACAGGGACCGCTGATCGCACGGGTCACCCCCTATGTGTACGTGGTGGCGGAGATGCTGGGGGCGGACCTCGAGATCCTGGCCACCTACCTCAGTAAAAAAACGGGCGAGGTGACCTACCATTCCTATCTGGTAACGCATAAGGACAACTTCGCCGGCAACGACCTCGACACCTTCGTCAAATACCTGCGCGACCATCCGGCACCGGCGCACTTCATCTACCACAACCGGTTCAGCACCTCGAGTTACTTCCTGCCTTCGTTGTATTTCCACAAGCAGGATATTTTTTCCGTACCCGGCAAAACCAAAAACGACAGCAAGTACATCACCATTCAGGCGCAACGTCCGGAGGACATCGGAGGCAGTTCCAGCCTGGTGGCCCGGGTCAAGGAAAAGCAGGCGGAGTTCGCGGCGGTGTGGGACGGCACGATGGCCAAATTCATCGACGACCCGGACCTGAATTTTCTCAAGCTCCCCAACACCCTGCCGAACGACCTGCTCGTGGTCTCGCGCACAACCGACGAGTCCCTGAAAGATGCCCTGAGAGATTCGATCAACAAGCTGAAACCCGACGACATCAACATCGGTGATTTTCTGAAGTGGGTGGATTTCAACAAAACCCCGGACGCGCGGCGGGCGCTGGCCTCCCTGCGCTGGCTGGCCAAGTCGACGCCCTACCCCGTTCCCCTGAAAATCCGTAGGCCGCACAACGAGGACCAGTCCCAGGAGATCGACGACCGTTATCTGGAGGCGGCGCGCCAGGCA
>JAGQJZ010000020.1:0-17540 GCA_020430445.1 Nitrospina sp. | reverse complement strand
GTGCGCCTGTCGGGAACGGAGTTTGTGCTGTTCGACGAGGATTTCCACCAGCATTTCGATGTGCTCTGGACCCTGCACCAGTCGCACGACGATTCCCTGGTCATCACCTCGGAGTTCGTCGAATCGGAACTGCCGCCGCAGAAATTTCATATCAGTTTCAAAAAGGACGACATGGAAAGCCTGGTGGCGCGCATCGGCTCCGAGATCACCAACCGCATGCACCGCATCCGCTACGTGTGGCCGTTCGACAACGCGGAGGTGCGGGTGCTGCGCGACGTGGAATTCACCATTCCCGAAGGCACCTTGATGAAGGGCATGAAAATTTCCTGGAGCGATCCGGTGAGCAACGCCTACACCAGCGACTCGCCTTTCGACGTGACCGTGACCGAATCGGGATTCCATTCGTTCCAGTTGACCGGGTCGGGGTTCCCGCAGAATTCAGAGGGGCATTACAATTTTGATCCGATGAGCAACAGTTCCTACCGCGTGTTCCTGGTCCGTCCCGAGCCCGGCGGGAAACTGCTGATGGCGGGCACCTACGCCATGATCGGCCTGTTCGCGCTGGCGGCCCTTCTGGCTCTCAAGGCCGCCCTCTTCAACAAAAAGGAAAAAACGTAGAATGGACAGAGCCCTGCGCACTAAAACCGGTCTGAGCCTGCTGCTCGTTTTTCTGTTTATTTTTAATTTTGCCGAGACGCAGATCGAAGAAACCCTGAAAAGCCAGGACACGTTCAGCAAGGGCTATAAAATCGCCCAGGCGTTTGACCAGATCGAAGGCTCCATCCGCTTCAACCACCAGGCCCAGCCCTCCTTGCAAGCCATCGGCGGATTTTCCGTTTCCTATTTTCTGCTGTTCCCCCTGCTGTTGCTCGGCACGGCGGTCGCACTGGCGATGAAAAAGCGGGTGGGCCCCTTTCGCGTGTTCACCCTGACGCTGACGTTCAATTATTTCCTCAGCCTGCCGTTTTTTCTTTTCTTTCCGGTTCCGGAGCGCTGGGCCTATCCCGCGTCCAGCGCCACGTTGATGTCCGACCTGCTTTCGACGCGTTACATCGAACTGATCCGCCCGATCAGCGGACTGGACAATTGCTTCCCCAGCGTCCACGTTTCCTTTTCCATGATTGTGCTGCTGACGGCGTACAAATTCCGCTTCCGCTTCCGGCACAGCATCGCCTGCCTGGCGATGACGGTGGTCCTGTCGACCCTCGTTCTGGGAATTCACTGGCTGCCGGACGTGGCCATGGGCGGGATCATGGCGTTTCTGGCCTTCGGCCTGGCATCGGTTGTGGACAACCGTTACCGCGATAAAGAGGAACCCGAAGCCGTGGCCCCGGCCCCCTCCCTGCCGGTTCCCCCTGTACGCTCGAAAGGCAATCAGGTCTTCATCAGTTACCGGCGGGAGCGGGGGTCGCAACTCGCGCGCGTGGTGCATTCCGAGATGGAGAGGCGGGGCATTCCGTGTTTTCTGGACGTCGACGACCTGGGGGCGGAACACTTCGACCAGCGGCTGCTGAGCGAGATCGAATCGATTCCGAATTTTATCGTGATCCTGTCACCCGGCGCGCTGGACCGCTGCCAAGCGCCCGAAGACTGGCTGCGCAAGGAAATCGGCCACGCCATTTTGAAGAAGCGGAACATTGTTCCGTTGATGGTGGAGGGGTTTGAATTCCCGGAACCGGAAACATTGCCCGTGGAACTGCGCGAACTGGTGCGGCACAACGGCGTTTCCTATTCCCACGAATATTTCGCAGCCACTTTTGACAAGCTGCAATCTTTTATGAAGTTCAACTGATTTGCTTTTTCGCGGCGCCTTTTGACAAGACGCGTCCCTTACTAAAAACATCAAATACCGGACAGCAGCATCGGCGCCTCATCCGCCTGAGTTGTTTTAATTATGCGAAGGGAGGCCAATGGCGAGGAGCGGGTCACTCATTCGGCCGTTCGGAGGGTGTCTCTTTCAGGATCACATCGATCTGTTCAAAGTGGCCCTGCATCTTGTCGATAAGGTCGCGGTTGTGCCTGGCGCGGCTCTCCATCAAATTCTGAAAAACCTCCAGTCCGGAGGGTTCCCCCTCAAATCCCATCTCCTTCACCCAGTTCTGATACCGTTGTTTCCAGTCGATCGAATCGCTCATCGTGGTGTTCGCTCCAGCTAAAGATTTTAAAACGCCGGAAGAGGGCATGGTTGGTCAAAATGCATTTTACCCGAATAGCCGCCGTTTTGGGCAATGGAAACTTTCAGGATCGCGCAATCAGTCATTTTCCTCGGGACTGAACAGGCTTTTGTATTCGCGGATACAGAAACGGTCGGTCATGCCCGAAACATAGTCGCAGATACGGCGTTCCAGAGAAGCCTCTCCGGCGGCATGCGGTTCATCCTCCGGAACCAGATCCGGAAACCGGGTGTAGGCCTCAAAGATCCGGTTGAGGTAAAGTTCCGCCTTGAATTCCATACGCCGGACCTTCGGGTGCTGATACATTTTTTTGTGCAGGAAGTTTTTAAGCTCCGCGTTTTTTTCTCCCACCTCCTGGCCGAACCCCGCCAGCCGCGCCGGGCTCGTGCGCACCGCCTCGACGGAGTCGATCCCGTATTTCTTGATATTTTTCAGAGTCGCTTTCCTGAAATCCGTGACCAGTTCGTTGATGATATTGCGGACGACCTGGTACTTTTTCATTTTGAGGTCGAGGTTGGCGTATTGCTGGTCCAACCGTTTTTCATTTTCCCTCCACAGGGCGACGGATTTCAACTGGCCGATTTCCAGCAGCCCCGAGGTGATGCCGTCATCCAGATCGTGCGCGTTGTAGGCGATGCCGTCGGCGAAATCGGCCACCTGCCCTTCCAGGGAAGGAAAGCGGTTCTCCGGGGATTTCAAATAAGGGTTTTCATCGTCCCGCGAATGTTTGCTGATGCCTTCGAGCACCTCCCAGCTCAGGTTGAGTCCGTCGAACTGGGGATAACGTTTTTCCAGCAGTTTGACGATGCGCAGGCTCTGCCGGTTGTGTTCGAATCCCCCGGACTGTTTCATCAAACGGTTGAGCACCTTTTGGCCGGTGTGACCAAAAGGAGGATGACCGAGGTCGTGCGACAGGGCGATCGCTTCGGCCAGGTCTTCATTGAGCTGGAGGGATTTGCAAATGGAACGGGCGATCTGCGCGACTTCCAGTGAATGCGTGAGCCGGGTGCGGTAATAGTCTCCCTCGTGGTAGACAAACACCTGGGTCTTGTATTCCAGACGGCGGAAGGCCGAACAGTGAATGATGCGGTCACGGTCCCTCTGAAACCGGGTGCGGTAGGAGTGTTCCGCTTCACGGTGCTGACGCCCCCGGCTCTCTCCGCTTTTCACTGCGAAGGGAGCGAGGATTTTCTTTTCCAGCGATTCGATGTCCTGCCGTTTGATCAAAAAGACCTCCTGTTCATGGGAAACACTTTCATTGGACCGCGCCTCCTAAAACTAGTCCAACCCAACCTCGAGGTCAACCAATTGTCCACCCCTGCCGTTTTAAATTCCCAGGAGGGAATTCACTTTACCGGGCGGGTTTTTGAATCGATTGAATCCGGATGTCATCTGAATGGAAGGGACGCTCATCAGGTCCTGATTCATTGTATCCTCCTGAAAGCCGGGCGGGGACGCGTTCCTGCCCGGCTTTTTTTTGCCCGTCTCCCAGAAAAAAGCGCCCTCCCCCTTGCCTGTCTTCTGAAAAAAGTATAAGAAACCAGACCGAAACACGACTTCGAATCTGCTATAATTCCTTACACTTGGCAGTGTTATAACTAATAACTGCCGCTCACGGGTGATCAACCGTTTTGATGGTTTCCAGATGGATGTTCAGAGAAAAATCCAGGTACTCAAATCCATCGACTTGTTGAGTTTTCTCCATGAGGACACTCTTGAGCGGCTCGCGGAAGAAAGCCGTGAAGTCATCCTCAAGCCCGACGAAATGGTATTTCATGAGGGCGAAGAGGGAAAAACCATGTTTGTCCTCCTCGAAGGGGAAATCCGGGTATTCAAAAATGATGTGGAAATCACCGTCATGGGGCAAGGCTCCGTTTTCGGAGAGATGGCCCTGATTGAAAGCCAGCCCCGGTCGGCCAGTGTCCAGGCCCTGGGGCCCATCACCCTGCTTGAAATCAACCAGAAACAGTTTCACAGGTACTTTGCCAGCCAGCCCCAGGTCCTGATGTCCCTCATGAAGACCATGTCTTCCCGGTTCCGCAGAACCCTTGGAACCCCGTCCGGAATTTCAACCGATCTGGAAGACGGGAACGTCACTTTTGAAAAACTGGAGATGGGCAATGAATCTGTCGTGTTGCTCAACGGCAACACGCTGGGCCTGTTGAAGGCCACCTCCAGGGCCCTGAAACAATTCAACTGTACCCAGGAAGCGATCCGCAAAATGTCCCTCGCCGATTTGCTGTTCCTTCTTGAAGACACCGGTCTGAAAAC
The DNA here is from genome assembly GCA_020430445.1 of Nitrospina sp. Lineage (GTDB taxonomy): Bacteria > Nitrospinota > Nitrospinia > Nitrospinales > Nitrospinaceae > Nitronauta. The sequence continues at coordinate 13,095 of JAGQJZ010000020.1, read as the reverse complement.
CCTGATCAACCCCCTGCTGAACCAGAGGCGTTCCCAATCCGAAACCGAAACGGAGTTGAGAAAACCCAACGGCGAAACGGTGCCTGTCGAAGTCAAGATACGCCCCACCGCTTCCGCCAATGGCGTTCCCATGCTGCTGGCCTGGATTTCAGACATCTCGGGAAAAAAGGAGATTGAAAACACCATCCGGCAGATGGCCTACTACGATTCACTGACCGGCCTGCCCAACCGGAACCTGCTCAACGACCGGCTGGCGGTATCCCTGGCCCGGGCCAAGCGCAACAACGAAAAACTGGGCATCATGTTTCTCGACCTGGACAATTTCAAAACCGTGAACGACACCATGGGGCACGAGACCGGAGACCTGTTGCTTAAAAACGTGGGGAGAATGCTGCAAGGTTCCCTCCGCCAGCAGGACACCGTGGCGCGGATGGGCGGCGACGAATTCATCATCATCGCTCCGGAAATCAAATCCTCCGATGACGCCGGAACCCTGGCGCAGAAAATCATCAACCAATTCGAAGCCCCCATCGTGATCAACGGCCAGGAACTGTTTGTCGGCTGCAGCATTGGCATCGCCACGTTTCCAGAAGACGGAAACGACACCAAGTCCCTGCTCAAAAACGCCGACCTTGCGCTCTACCGCGCCAAGGATAGAGGAAAAAATAATTTCCAGATGTACACCCCCGCCCTGAACTTCCAGGCCATGGAACGAATGGCCATCGAAAAAAACCTGCGCAAGGCAGTGGAGCGAGAGGAATTCGACCTCCTCTTTCAACCCAAGGTGGAACTGGCTTCCGGAACAATCGTCGGGGTGGAGGGACTGGTACGCTGGAACAGCCGGGAACTGGGACAGGTGATGCCCGACGCCTTCATACCGGTTGCGGAAGACACACGAATCATTTTCCAGATCGGCCTGTGGACGTTGCGGAAAGCCTGCTGGCAAATACGGGAATGGCGGAACAACGGCCTGCCCTCTGTCAGCGTCTCAATCAACCTGTCGGGCATCCAGTTTGCCCACCCGCAATTCATCAAGGAACTCCAGTCCGCTCTCGACGAGTTCGACATCAGCACGGAACTGATTGAACTCGAAATCACCGAAGCCATCCTGATGAAGGATATGGATCTCGCCGTGCAGGTCCTGAAACAACTGGGGCAGTTGGGCATCAAGGTGGCCATTGACGATTTCGGAACAGGATACTCCTCCCTGAACCTGCTTAAGAACCTGCCCATCCACTATCTGAAAATCGACCGGACCTTCGTCGGCGATTTTTCGCAACCGACCAGTGCCGCCATCGCCAAGACCATTATCGGCCTGGGGCAAAGCCTGGGGCTCAAAACCATCGCGGAAGGCATCGAAACGGAAGAACAAAGGAAGTTTTTGCTGGAACTGGGTTGTGACGAGGGGCAGGGTTATCTGTTCAGTCCACCGGTCAACGGCAAGAAAATCCAGGACCTTCTGCGCAAGAAAGTGATGTGACCGGGAGTTGGCGCGTCGTTCAGGAAGTGAGTTTGCGAATGACCGAATCCCAGTCGGTCTGACCCATCTCTTCCCCGGTGATCGGCCCCATATTCTGGAACTTGAAGATTTCCTCCGCCGTCAGGTCCATATCTTCCGCCGAATACAGGGTTTCCAGATAACAGTCGATCTCCGACTGGCTCTCCACCTGTTCCGGAATTTCCAGGGACTCGGAGTCGGATAACTGCTCCAGGGCGGGGGCCGGGTTTTGCAGGCTTTGGCGGAAACGGTTGGCCATGGAAGACCCCAGGCTGCCCATTCCCTCGGTCACCGAGTTGAGGTATTCCCGGTAGAGCCCGTAATGGGTAAAACGGAAAGGACTGATTTTATTGGCCTGCAGGAAGTCTTCGGAAGCGAGCCGGTATTGGAACTCCCGCAGGTAAATCCGCCCCCGGTAAACCCGCGCGAGAAAATGCCGGGGCTTGAGGCTGAGGACCATGTTCAGGTTGAGCAGGGCCACGGCAATATTGTCCTTTTCCAGACTGCGAATCGCCTGGTCAAAGTGCCGCCGGACTTCCGGTTTCCAATTTTCCAGAAACACATTGACCGGTTCCCAAAAGGGGAAGATAAACCGGCCAACCCGAAAATAAACACGCCGGGCGAAATCTCTGGCCTTGATGCCTCCAGAAGAAACCATAATTCCCCTTCAGCGGGAGGAAATCCTCCGCCGGGTTGACGACTCACTTCCAATTTCAGGATGGAAGTGATTCTAGCTAAATTAGGGAGTCTCGTCAATTATTATCGGCTTTTTCGCGGATTTACTTACCCCCAAGTAACGGTCCACCCAAAACCGGGCATTCCCCATTTTTCGTCTTCCGTTCAGGACACGGCGCCCTGCCGCCGCGCCCTCCCCTAATTGATTCTTTTACTTGACCTTATTTGACCCCGCCACTATACTGAACCGCATGAAATGTCCAGCGTGCAATTTCATCTTCTTCCGGTCCGCCAAAAAATGCCCGAGTTGCGGCGGCGGTCTCACACGCGCCGCCTACGCCGAACAACCGGATGAAGAATTCACCATTTACGCCGCGACCGCAGGTGGACTGGGGCTTTCCGACACGGATTCCTTTGACACCGGTGAAGAACTGGGCGGCAGCCTGTATGCTGAAACACAGGAAGACCCCTTTGGCGGTGAAGAAGAGCTTGGCAATTTCAACCTCGACCTGTCCGACCTGGAAGCTCCAATCGAACCGGTCGCGGCAGAACCGGCCGAACCGGAAATCCCGGTTGAGGACACCCTGAACTTCGATCTGGGAGCCGGTGAATTCAGCGATGTGGATGTGGACGGTCTTGGCATCGACCTGGAAATCCCGGAAGAAGAACCCGCCATGGACCTCGACCTGGGGGACGCAACAGACCCGGCTCCTGCGATGGAAATGGACCTGAACCTGGATCTGGGTGGAGACGACGACACCTCTCCCCAACCGGAAATCTCTCCGGATGATGACGCTCCGGAAATCGAGCTCGACCTGGGTGAGGACGAGCCCGCCGCCGATGAGGGCATCGAACTCGATCTGGACCTGGATACCGACCTCAGCCTGGACGACACTCCCGCGCCTGCCGCCGATGCTGAAACCCCGGCGGACGACGGCCTGGACCTTGAAATTGATGGCCTTGAACTGGATCTCGACCTCGATTCAGACGACGACAAGTAATTTCCTTCCCGATTTTCCGCAACTCCTACCCGATTTTTGCTTCTTACTCTAGGAATTCATTGGATTTTCGCCCCGTTTTTTTATATAAAAGGGTTCATACTTGGAATGGAATTCTAACCCTTCCCCTGGGGCGTAGAGAATACAATGGTCTTTCAGGACCATTCAGGAAGGCCCCGGCCCCAATCCCGTTTTCCCTATGGAACTGGCAGGCTTCGGTCGTCGTTACCTGGCGTTTGTCCTGGATATTTTGTTTCTGGAATTGACTGGGGCTTTAATCCTGACGCCTTTGATAACTGACGGGGCAACAGGCAGCCTGGTTATGTCCCTTCCCGGCGACGGGGTTTCCGAGAGCGCGTTCCCGGTTTTTCTGGCCCAGTATTTTTTTCTGGGGGCCGCCCTCTGGTCCATCTATTTCACATGCTTTAACAGTGTTGCCGGACGCACCCCTGGCAAGCGGCTCCTGGGCCTTTGGGTGTGTCATCCCGACGGAAAAAGCCTGAGTGCCGCAACCGCTCTGGGACGCTTATGGGTCAGCCTGATCGCCGGAACCCTCACCCTGGGCCTGTCCTACTCCTGGGCCGGATGGGACCGGTGGCGGCAGGGCTGGCACGACAAACTGTTTAAAACGGTTGTGATTCAAAACACAACCCGTTCCAATCGACTTTAAAACGCAGAGGCAGGCGAACCGCTTCCGCATCCGGACGTTCGCCCCTCCTACGATCAACTCAACATAACAACAACAGGAATCCGCACCCATGAAAAAGACTTATCTGCTGGCTCCCGGTCCCACACCCGTTCCCGAAACCGTCAACCTGGACATGGCGTCGCCCATGATCCACCACCGGACACCCCAGTTCAGCCAGGTGTTCGCCGAAGCGGCGGAAGACGCCAAATACCTGTTTCAGACCAACCAGGACGTCATGATCCTCGCTTCCACCGGAACGGGTGCCATGGAAGGCTGCATCACCAACCTGTTTTCTCCCGGAGACAAGGTGCTGGTAGTCAACGGCGGCAAGTTCGGCGAGCGCTGGGGCAAAATCTCTGAAACCTACGGCCTCGTTCCGGTTTGGCACAAGGTGGAATGGGGGCAGTGCGTCAAAGCGGAAGACCTCAAGGACATCCTCGACAAGGAGCCCGATATCAAGGCCATCCTGGTCCAGGCCTCCGAAACCTCGACCACCGTCTCTCATCCGATTGAAGAAATTTCAAAATTGACCCGCGACCGGGACGATCTGCTGCTGGTCGTGGACGGCATCACCGCCGTCGGTGTTTACCCGCTTCCCATGGATGCCTGGGGCATCGACGCCCTGGTCACGGGCTCCCAGAAAGCCCTGATGCTGCCACCGGGCCTGGCCCTGGTCTCGTTCAGCGAAAAAGCCTGGAAGGCGAACGAGTCCTCCAAATGCCCCCGATTTTATTTTGACCTGAAAAAAGAACGTAAAAACCTGGCCGACAAAACCACGGCCTACACCCCGGCCGTTTCACTGGTCACGGGACTCAGAAGCGTGCTGAAAAACCTGCGCGAGGAGGGAATCGATAACGTACACAAGCGCCATAACCGTCTGGCCCGCGCCACGCGGGCCGCTGTGAAGGCCCTGGGGCTCAACCCGGTTGCACCGGACGCCCCGGCGGACTCGGCTACGGGACTCTTCGTCCCCGAAGGGGTTGATGGCGGCAAACTGGTCAAAAGTCTGCGCGACGATTTCGGCGTCACCCTGGCCGGCGGTCAGGACCAATGGAAAGGCAAAGTGGTCCGCATCGCTCACCTGGGGTATGTCGACACTTTCGACACCATTGTGGCCGTCGCCGCCCTGGAGATGGCGCTGAAAAAGTTCGGCCACGATGTGCCCATGGGCAAAGGCGTTGCCGCTGCCCAGGAAGTCCTGCTGGAAGCCTACTAGGGCTCCACGGGGGCGGGCATCCGCGCCGGCGAACAACGAATCAACCACGGGGCCGTGCGCCCCGATCATTCTTGGAGAACGAGTGAATGAAAGTATTGGTGAGCGATAACCTGTCCCCGGTAGGGGTGGAAATATTGCAGAAGGCCGGCGGCATCCAGGTCGACGTCAAGACAGGCCTTCCCAAGGAAGAACTGATCAAGATCATTCCGGAATACGACGGCCTGGTGGTGCGCAGCGCCACCAAAGTCACCGCTGATATCATCGAAGCCAGCACGAAACTCCGCGTCATCGGCCGCGCCGGAGTCGGCGTGGACAACATCGACCTTGACGCCGCGGGCAAAAAAGGCATCATCGTCATGAACGCGCCTGACGGCAACACCATCACCACCGGGGAACACGCCATGGCGCTGCTGCTCAGCATGTCGCGCAATGTCGCACCGGCCATGTGGTCCCTCAAGCACGACAAAAAATGGTCGCCCAAAACCTTTATGGGCGTGGAACTGTTTCAAAAAACGCTGGGCATCGTCGGGCTCGGGCGCATCGGCACCACCGTCGCCGAACGCGCCAAGGGATTCGGCATGAAAATCCTCGGCTACGATCCGTTCATCAACAAGGAACGCGCCGACAAGCTGGGCGTCGAACTGGTTGAACTGGACGAGTTGCTGCGGCGGTCGGACTTCATCACCCTGCACACGCCGAAGATCGAAGGCGGCAAGGCGCTGCTCGGCAAAGCCGAGTTCGACAAGGTCAAACCCGGTGTCCGCATCGTCAACTGCGCGCGCGGACCGTTGATCGACACCGAAGCGCTCATCCAGGCGATTCAGGATAAAAAGGTCGCCCAGGCCGCGCTCGACGTGTACGAGAAGGAGCCGCTCGATCCCAACAGCCCGCTCCTCGGAGTCGACGAGATCATCTGCACGCCGCACTTGGGCGCCTCGACCGAAGAGGCGCAGGAAAAGGTGGCCGTCGCCGTGTGCGATCAGCTGGTCGACTACCTCAAGTTCGGCAACATCCGCAACGCGGTCAACATGCCGTCCATCGACGAGGAGACCCTCAAGCAAATCAAGCCCTTTCTGGAACTGGGCGCCGACCTGGGCAAGATCGCCTCGCAACTCATCACCGGCGCGCTGACCCGCGTCCGCATCCAGTTTTGCGGCGAGGTGGCGGACCTCAACGTCCAGCCGATCACCATCTCGGTACTCAAGGGCCTGTTTGAAAACAGCATCGACGGTATCAACATGGTCAATGCGCCGTTCATGGCCAAGGAGCGCGGCATTCAGGTTGAGGAAATCAAAAGTAACGAGATCAAGGAGTACACCAACGTCATCGAGGTGACCGCCGAAACCAAGGACGGCGCCTGGAAGGTCGCGGGCAGTATCTTCGGCAAGGGCGATCCCCGTATCGTCAGCATCGACGACACCTCGTTCGAAGCCCTCATCACCCCACACATGCTGGTGCTCAAGAACAAGGACGTCCCCGGCGTCATCGGCAAACTGGGAACCACCCTGGGCGAGAACAAGATCAACATCGCCGGGTTCCATCTCGGCCGGCTCGACTCGGGCGATGCGGTCTCGGTCATCAACATCGACACACCGCCGACCTCAGAAACGCTGCGGCAGTTGCGGGAAATTCCCAACATCCTGCAGGTGTATTCGGTCGTTCTTTAAAGCAAATAAAAAAGCCCCTGCGGGAGAATTCCCGCAGGGGCTTTTGTTATTTCCAGACGTTTACAAGAAACCCGGTATGTTCAGTTCCGGCAACCCACAGCCCTGAAAAACCAGAACCGTCCGCTTGCGCCAAGGCCGTGTGAGGTCCTCTACACTATTCCTTCTTGTCGCCTTCCGCCGCGTCGTCCTTTTTGGCGGGAGGTTCGTAGGTCTGCCCGAACACCTGGGCGATGACCTTGAGGATTTCCTCTTCACCCAGAATATTGTAAACCGCGTTGGCGGATTTGAAATGCGGACTGGTGAACAGGCTCAGCACCTTTTTGCTGGAGTAGCCGAGCATCATGAATTCGTGCGCGTAGTTTTCCGCCACCAGACGCAGTGTCTTTTCGTCCGCGTCCTCGTCGCCCGTGGGCGGACCGGAATCCGGATCGATGTCGTCCTTGATCTCGTAGACGTAAATCACGTGCCAGCCGAATTCGGTCTTGACCGGTCCCACCACTTCGCCTTCCTGGGCGGAAAACGCCGCGACCTCGAAAGGCCGGACCATGGACCCCTTGCCGAACCAGCCGAGGTCCCCGCCCCGTTTCTTGGAAGGGCACTCGCTGAACTCTTCCGCCAGCTTGGCGAAATCCTCGCCGCCTTCGACGATGCGGGTTTTCAACTCTTCCGCTTTTTCCTTGTCGGCCACCAGGATGTGTCGCGCCTGGATTTTCTTGACTCGCTTTTCACCCACACTCATGGTGTCGTTCCTTTATTTGATTGAGGCCGTGAGGCGGAAACGCCATGCCTTCAGCGGCCGGATCATGGTTAACATCCTGAAGCTGGTACCGTCGTTCAACCGACTCCCAAGCCGGACTGGGATTCCTGCAGCATCTCGCCCGTTTTCTTTGCTTCCTTGTACCGCTTTTTCAAAACATCGTACAGGTTGGGGATGAACCGGTTGAATTCCGTCAGCATGTCGCGCTGGTCCGAGGTCAGCTTCGCGTCCTCCGCCTCCCGCTTTTCTTCCTTGAAGTAATAGGTGTAATGAAAAATGGGAGGCAGTTTTTCCTCGTTCGGGTCCAGCTTGTAGAACGTCAACCGGACGTTGCGGTTGGCTCGTTCCGGGTCGAGGTTGTACGCGTCTTCGACGAAATACTTTTCATCCTCGAACGAAAAATCGAGCAGCTGGTTGCCCTTGGGGGCGATCTCCATATAGTTGACGAACCGTTTGGGATCGAAGACCAGGTACGAGAACGGTTCCTTTTCGCCGTAGGCCTTGGCCTCCAGGTACCGCTGCTTGAACAGCACGAACAGTTCTTCCGGCATCTCCTTGACGAACCGGTCGGTGATCTGCGTCTGCACCTCGGTCAGTTTTTTCTGGTTGGGGACCACGCCGCAGGTGCGGTTGAAGTTGAACACAAAGGAAATCCGGCTCTCCGGATCCTCTTCGTGCCGGAACGAAAGCACCGCCGACTGGTTGTCGTTGAAAGGGTTGGTGTCGTAATAGTCCTCCAGCACATACCGGTTCTTGTAGTTTTCCTCCTCAAACCGGTACGTCAGGATGGTGTTCTGGCTTTCCTGCGGATTGATCAGGCTGTATGCATTGATAATGCTATACGGCTCCATCACCTTTCCTCCAAATCTGTTTGTTGCACAAAGACCGTTTCGACACAATGACCGGACAATCCCCGATGGATCAATCCAGCCCCAGCTTTTCCTTCTCCTCGGGGGTCAGGGTGCGGACCGCCCGGATGCTGTCCTTCGAAGGGTCGTCCCGGTTGTTGATATTCGGGTGCCCGTAGCGGTAATAAAAGATCACCGCGCCATTGTGCGGCTTCAGGGTCGTGGTCCAGGTGGAATGCCCACCTCCGGGTGAAAAAGACGGGTCGATGAAAATCTCGAACCGGTCGCAATCGCGGATGGACACGCTCTCGTCGAACAGGGTTTCCGCTTCTTCAAGCGTCGGCATGCGCCAGTCGCGCCGACCGGCAAATTTCTTATTGTTGAGCCCGGTGATGTACTCCTCGGCGGCGAACCAGTGGAACCATTTGCTCTCGTCCTGAAAGCCGTCGGTTTGCTTCCACATGAGCCCTTCTTCCATATCGACGACGGTGCCGTCTCCCTTGTCCACAAAACGTTTCTGCATTTTATTTATAAATCCAAAACGGATACCGAAATCCGCGTTATTCGTTTTTTCCCATGTTTCGAACCAGCCGGGTGGCGCCTCGGGAATTCCGGTAGATGTTATCGTACATGGCGCCGCCCTTGCGGAGCCCCACCCGTACCGCCTGAACCTTGCTGCGGACATCGCCCGTCCAGCACAGGAACCCGAATCCCCTGGCGAACAGCGGCGAACAGAACGCCTTTTGCCCCATGGAATCCTCGTTGACCTGCGTTTTATCGAACAGGCTTTTGGCCTCGTCGGCCGTGGGCAAACGCCAGTTGTTGAACCCGGCGAACCGGGCGTCGTTCATTTCCTGCGCGAATTCCTTCGCCTGCAGCCAGTTGAGCCATTCGCTCTTGATCTGCCAGGAATCGAATTTCATCCAGAGGAGCCGGCGGCGGGTGTCGATCACCGTTCCGTTGTCCCCGGACACAAACCGCTGTTCCACAGCCGGTGTCTGTGATTCCCCTGTCATCGGGTCCTCCCCGGATCAGGCCGCATCCTCGCCCTCCGCCTTGAGGGTGCGGACAGCTCTCACGCCGTGGCTCCTGAGCCCGCGTTTGTGAAACTTGAAGTCGCCGTTGTAAAAATGGAACCGGATGGCGATACTCGGATCCGTCTTGTGCAGCGTCTTGGTCCAGGTGGTCTGCCCGGCTCCCGGCGGAAACACTTTCGGAATATAAATCGTGTCGCCAAACGTGTCGGTGACGGGGCTTGCAGGATCGTAAATCGACTGCACTTCTTTTCTCGTCGGCATGCGCCAGTCCGTGTAACCGGCAAACAAATCGTGATTCAGTTCCTTGACGTAAACTTTCGCTTCCTGCCAGGTGACCCACTTGTCGAGATCGAGGAACGAGTCGCTGGCCTTCCACATCAGCCCGGTTTCAAAGTCGCTGATGGTTCCGTTTTTGTGCACCTGGAAGCGTTCCTCCAGTTCCTTCGCGGTTTTCTTGCCGAGCGTGCGCACCAGCCGGACGGCGCTGGGGAACCCATCGTTTTCCTTGGCCAGCCAGAATTCGTAATCGGAGCGGTAATCGTAACCCATGGCCGCCTTGGCCCCGCGGGATTCGGTGGTCCAGGTGGTGAACCCCCCGCCGGAGGTGAAGATGGGATCGATATGGATTTCACAACCTTCCATGTCCGTATTGCTGAAGGACGGGTCGAACAGGTCTTTCGCCTCTCCGGCATTGGGCAGGCGCCAGTCGTCGTGGCCGGCGAACTTCCGGGCGTTCATTTCATCGCAGAATTCCTTGCACTGCCACCAGGAAAGACGCTTGCCCTGGTGCACCCAGGAGTCGTCTTTCAACCACATGCGGCTCTTGGCATGGTCGGTAACGGTTCCATCGCCGTTGTCGGTGAAACGTCCGGTTGTGTTGGCCACCTCGTTCATCAAATCTTACCTCCTGGCCATCCGCGTCCGGCGGTCGTCCTTTTTGACCGGATCGCGGCGGCACAGCCGCACCGAACCGAAAGCGTATTCATCCGCCTGGAGGATTTTTCCCGAGGTGTAATCGAACCGGGGGCGCTTGGTCGAGGTGTCGGCCGTCAGCCACTGCACCTTGAATCCCCCTTCGGGAAAAGTCTTGTCCAGGAAAATCTTGTCGCCTCCCTTGGCGGTGTTTTCAAACTCTTCATTGTACAACGTGGCCGCTTCGTCCGGCGAAGGCAGGCGCCAGTCGTCGAACCCGCCGATCTTCCTCACGTTTTTAGCGATGGCGTATTCCTTGCTTTCATGCCAGTTGAAAAACTTCCCCTTGTCCAGCCAGGAGTCCTTCTTCATCCAGTACATACTGGTCTCGGTATCGAACAGCACATGCGGACCTTTTTCAACGAACCGTTTCGGTCCTTCCTCTTCCGCTTGCTCTATCTCACCGGCGCCCTGTTTTTTGACTTCCAGTGCTTTCTGGTCTTTGGGTGTCTCTTCGGAGTTTGGGTCCAGATCGGCGGCAACGCCCATTTCAATTTCCTTTCAGCTCAGCGGTTTTGCTGCGGCTAGTTTTCACCGGTGTAACCGATGATGACATCTCCCTTGTCGACATCGACAATGACCGGAACCATGTACTTGCCGTCGGTATAATCGAGCAGCTTCTCCATGGCCCGCGGGTCCTTCTCCACGTTGACGTACAGAAAGGGAATGCATTTTTTCTTATAGTCCTCACGCGCCTTCTGCGTGTGCGGGCAATCGTCTTTTCCAAGTATCAGAAAATGGGACATGGCTTTCCAGTGTGGGACGTGCGTCCCGTTCAGTTGTCGAACTTACGTGTCTTGTCTCTCCAGGACGGTTCCCACTGTTCCTTGATTTCATCGCGAACGGCGCGGACATGGGTGAATTCGTTGTCCTTGTGCTCCCACTTTTCATTCCCGGTGATGAAGTTGAAGTTCATCGCGTACTGCTGGTAATCCGGCTTTTCCTCGTAGGTCCAGGTGTTGTGCCCGCCGCCTTCCTCGAACAGCGTGTCGATGTGAATTTCGGCGCCGTCCTTGTCCCGGTTGGAAACGCTGAACGAGAAAAGAGACATCGCCTCTTCATAACTGCACAGGCGCCAGTCGTCGAACCCGGCGAATTTCTTTTCGTTCAACTCCTCTATATAATCGTTGGCTTCGTACCAGTTGATGCCGTAACCGAAATCGTGAAACGAATCCTTTTTCTGCCACATCAGATGCCGCCTCGAATCGCTGACCGTGCCATCGGCATTGTCGACAAACTGAGGGCCATCGAAACGGGCGGTTTCGGCTTCCTCCTCTTCCCACTCATCGTCGCCCGACCAGTCTTCGAGATCAAGCGATTCGTCGAGGTCCAGGCCGCCGTCGTCGCCCAGGTCGTCCGGGCCGACGGTTCCTTCCGCTTCGTTTCCTCCGGACTCTTCTTTTTCTTCGTCAGACATTTTATTTCTCCCGATCAGGCGCGGGTTCGAATGCGAACTCAGGAGTCCCGCACGAGGCGAACCGAGGTTCCCGTGGTGGACACCTGTTGATCAACACAGACTTCCTTCATTGAGGGGAAGTAACATTTCCAGGCGTAGGAATCGTAACGGGTCTCCGAGGTCCACAGGCTCCACTCCCCTCCGGCCTGGTAATCCGAAACCTGCCTTTTTTTCTTGGGAGGCAGATTCATGAACAGGGTCCAGTACACCTCGGTGTTTTTCAGCAGACTTCTCAACTCGCTCTTGGTGGGGAGCCGCCAGTCGTCGTGACCGCAGTATTTCTGTTCATTGCAGGCCTGCTGGTAGGCCACGGCCTCGTCCCAGTTGAGCCAACGCCCGAGCTCCTGCCGGGAATCCTTTTTGGCCCAGCTGATGTCCTCTTCATTGTCCGTCACCGTGCCATCGCCATTGTCGGCGAAGCGGCTGTCATCCTGGCTCATGAACCCCCATCCCGTTGTTTTCTATCGTAAACAAACAACGGAGTCCGGCCGTGCTTTCACCTGGACTCCGCCAACCTGTTTCCAGTCAATGGTGTACCGTAACAATAGCATCCGGTGGGGCGATTTTCAATACCCGCAACCCTCTCAAACCCTATAAGAAACACGGAGTTATTGCCTTCCGGGAAAACGCGGTCAACGTTGATCGCTGACGAAGTAGCCTTTCCGAGGCTTGATCTTACCGAATGATTTCAGGACTTCCGGATCGGCCTCTCCCCGCACCGGGCGCAGGCTCGAATTGAGGTTGTCGTCCACGTCTTTGTGCCCCCCGGTCCCGCTTGCGAAAGAATAGGTATAAGCTGTTATTTTTCCGCGCGTATGGTCGGTCCAGGTATCCCAGCCACAACCGTCGGGAAAAACGCGGTCGATGAAGAGCTCCATTTCGTATTTGTCCATGACCTTCTGGGACTTGTCCTGGTAAAACAGGGAGTGGGCTTCTTCGCGCGAAGGGAGCCGCCAGTCGGATTGACCGGCAAAGGCTTCCTGATTGAGTTTTTCCAGGTACTTCTTCGCCTGGCGGTAGGTGATGAATTTCTTGAATTCGTGAAAGGAGTCTTCTTTTTTCCAGACCAGTTTGGTCAGGGTGTCCGTGACCGTACCATCGCCGTTATCTGCAAACCTGTTTTCCATTGTCCCCCTTCAAACACGCTTTTAAGGTGACCTTTAATAATTCGATAGGATTTGTTCCCGCAATCCGCAGGCCCAGCCGGCTCGCCGCCAGCGGTGGTTGATTTAGAGGGGCCCTTAAATTAGAGCAGACCGGAAATCAAAAAGGTTGAAAAAAAA
>JAGQJZ010000218.1 GCA_020430445.1 Nitrospina sp. | reverse complement strand
CATGTTCGTATGCGTGACGATCCGGTCATAGGAGGATTTCGCATCCGGTCCCCAGGCAAAATGGCCGTGATTGACCAAAAGCAGTCCCTCGGCATCGGGATGCCCTTCGAACGTCTCGGCGGCGAGCTTTGCCAGCGCGAAACCGGGCATGACATAGGGGACCAGCGCCATCCGGCCGCCAAAGATCTCCCGCGTGGCCGCTTCGACCTCGGGCAGGTTGGCGAGCGCGAGCATCGCCGTGGCGTGGGTGTGATCGACGTATTTATGCGGCAGATAGGCGTGCAGCAGCGTTTCCACCGAGGGGTTGGGCGCGGTGCTGTCAAGAAGGTTCGACCGCTGGACGTTCACCATCTCCTCATCCGACAGCGCCGGAAGGTCCCTGAGCCGCATCAGCGGCGCCATGCGTACCGCCGGAAGGCCCGCCGCTGCGATGGTGCCAAGGTCCCAGCCAGAGCCCTTGATGTGGATGACATCGACCTCATCGCCAAAGACATCGCGGGCGCGGAGCTTCACCGAGGTATTGCCGCCGCCATGCATCACCAGATCCGGGTCCTGGCCGATGATCCGCGAGGTATAGACACG
>JAGQJZ010000217.1 GCA_020430445.1 Nitrospina sp. | reverse complement strand
ACCGCGACCACCTGCGCTTTTTCGATGCCCATGTTCTCGAACTCGAACAGGCCGAGGCGGAGACTCTGGCGGGGGAGATCACCGCGATCTATGCGGATCTCGGCTGGCAGCTGCACGTTGCCGCACCGGATCGATGGTATCTGAGCCTCGATGCCGAGCCCGACATCCGCACCTTCCCGCCCAGCGAGATCGTCGGTCGCGTGGTCGACCCCTATCTCCCGGCCGGACCCGACGCGAGTCGCTGGAACGCGCTGATGACCGAAATGCAGATGGTGCTGCATATGTCCGAGGTCAATGTACGGCGGGAACGGGCAGGGCGTTTGCCGGTCAACAGCGTCTGGTTCTGGGGCAACGGCCCACGGCCCGATGTCCCCACCATCGAGGCACAGGTCTATGCCGACGACGCCATCGGTCGCGCACTGGCAACAGCCTCTGGCAGCACGGTGTGCGCACTTGATGACAGCCCACCCGGGCTGATCGGCGAACAATCCGAAACCGTGATTGTCGATGAACGCCTGCTTAGGCCCAGCCTGTACGCCGAATCCGAGCTCTGGCGAGCTGCCCGTGACACCTTGGAAACGCGC
>JAGQJZ010000216.1 GCA_020430445.1 Nitrospina sp. | reverse complement strand
CATAGGAGGATTTTGCATCCGGCCCCCAGGCGAAATGGCCATGGTTGACCAGAAGCAGCCCTTCGGCGTCGGGATGGGCTTCGAACGTCTCGGCCGCGAGTTTCGCCAATGCGAAGCCGGGCATGACATAGGGGACCAACGCCATCCGTTCGCCAAAAATCTCCCGCGTGGCGGCTTCTACCTCGGGCAGGTTGGCGAGCGCGAGCATCGCCGTGGCATGGGTGTGATCGACGTATTTCTGCGGCAGATAGGCGTGCAGCAGCGTTTCCACCGAGGGGTTGGGCGCCGTGCTGTCAAGAAGGTTCGACCGCTGGACGTTCACCATCTCCTCATCCGACAGCCACGGAAGCCCGCGCAACCGCATCAGCGGCGCCATGCGTACCGCCGGAAGGCCCGCCGCCGCGATGGTGCCAAGGTCCCAGCCGGAGCCCTTGATGTGGATGACATCGACCTCATCGCCAAAGACGTCGCGGGCGCGCAGCTTCACCGAGGTATTGCCGCCGCCATGCATCACCAGATCCGGGTCCTGGCCGATGATCCGCGAGGTATAGACACGCAGCGCCAGTTCGCGGGCCATCGGGTCCGC
>JAGQJZ010000215.1 GCA_020430445.1 Nitrospina sp. | reverse complement strand
GCTCGGGTCCGGGTCGCAGAAGAGCTCGGTCGTCTGCTGGCCGAGCATCTCCATCAGCGCCGGCGCGACGGTGCCGGCGACGCCGTTGCCGGCGTCGATCACGACCTTGAGGGCACGCTCGATGCGCACGTTGCCCTTCAGGTAGGCCAGGTAGGGTGCGACGATCTCCGCCTGCCTGAGCGAGCCCTCGCCGCTCACGAAGTCCTCGGCACGCACGATCTCGGCGAGCTCCTGGATCTCGTCGCCGAAGATCGGGACCTTGCCGGCACACAGCTTGAGCCCGTTCATGTCGGGAGGGTTGTGGCTGCCGGTGATCATCACCCCGCCGGGCGTGTCGTAATGATCGAGCGCGAAGTAGAGCAACGGGGTGGGGCAGATGCCGACGTCGGTCACGTCCATGCCGGCGGCGACGAGCCCGCGCACGAGCGCCTCGCGAAACACCGGGCTAGAGGCACGCACGTCGCGTCCGATCGACACGGCGCTCATCTCGCGCCGTCGCAGGAAGGTCCCGAAGCCGCGGCCGATGGCCTCGACGACTTCCTCGGTGAGGTCGCGATCCACCACGCCGCGCACGTCGTACTCCCGGAA
>JAGQJZ010000214.1 GCA_020430445.1 Nitrospina sp. | reverse complement strand
GACTGAGAGGACCGCCGGACCACTTCGTCGGAGCCGTCCGCGGCGGCGGTCATGTTGCGGCCGATCTCCTGGGTGGTCGCGTTCTGCTCCTCGACCGCGCTGGCCACGGCACCGGTGGATTCGGAGACCTGCACGGTCGCGTCGTGCACCGTGCTGGCGTGGGTGCGCAGCTCGCCCAGGATCCTGGCGATGTCGGTGGTCGCCTCGCCGGTCTTCTGCGAGAGCTTATTGACCTCGTCGGCGACGACGCTGAAGCCACGACCGGCCTCCCCGGCGCGTGCCGCCTCGATCGTGGCGTTGAGGGCCAGCAAGGTGGTCTGCGAGGCGATCCTGGAGATCATCTCGACGATCCCGTCCGCATTGGTGGCGGCGGTGGTCATCAGCTCCGCCGAACTCGCGGCGTCGGCCACCCGGGTAGAAATGTCCTGAGTCCGATGGGAGATCTCCTGCACGGTGCTGGCCATCTCGCGGGCCGCCGTCGCGACGGCCTGGATGCCGGCGTTGACGGTCTCCACCGCGCCGGCCGCCTGCTCCGCCTGGTCCTGGGCCGCGCCGGCGCTGTCATCCAATCGACTGCTGGTCGAGGAC
>JAGQJZ010000213.1 GCA_020430445.1 Nitrospina sp. | reverse complement strand
CGAGGGACCAAGTATGAAGCAGCGGCTTGATCGTTGCATCTTCGGTGAAATAGCCGGTTTGGGCGTAGAAGAAGATGTTGGAGACATAAACCAGCGCCGAGATCAGGCTTTGGGCATAGCCGACCAGATCGACCCAGAGCATCCGCGCGACGGCCCAAGCCGTCGTCGCGGCCAGCACAACGAAGAGCGCCGGATAGAGGCGGCGGATGCGACGACCGTAGAACTCAAGGAAAGAGAAGCGCCCCTCCACCATCTGCTGATGGATGAGCCCGACGATGAGGTAGCCGGAGATGACGAAAAAGACATCCACCCCGACATATCCGCCACGAAATCCAAGTCCCGCGTGATACAGCACGACCGGCAGGACGGCTATGGCACGCAACCCGTCGATATCCCTGCGATAGCTCGACACTCGTCCGTCCCGGAAACTGCCCCGAGCCGAGAGAGCAACCATCCCTCCACCCGTCAATCAACCGAAGGTTAGAGATCACGTCAAAGCAGGAGGGAGGCCGCCCCTTCGTGCCGAAGCAATGCCACCTTCGTCTCGACCCCGCCCGGCGCGGAGAATCCACCAAGTCCGCTCGCCCCGA
>JAGQJZ010000212.1 GCA_020430445.1 Nitrospina sp. | reverse complement strand
GAGTTTCGGCAGCTGGAGCGACGAAAAAGAATCCTTCCGCATTCTCGATACCGCCTATGAACGCGGCATCAACTTCTTTGATACCGCCGAGGTCTACCCGGTACCGCCCACAGCGGAGACGGCCGGCATGACGGAAACCATCTTCGGCAAGTGGCTGAAGAAGAAAAACCGGGACTCCCTGATGATCGCCACCAAGTTGGCCGGTGCAGCGTCAGGCTGGTTTGTGCCGCCGATCCGCAGCGGGCTCACGGCCATCGATCGCCACCACATCGAACGCGCAGTAGAAGGCAGCCTGCGCCGCATGGGTATCGACTACATCGACCTGTACCAGGTGCACTGGCCGGACACGGTGGTGCCCATCGCCGAATCCATGGCGGCACTGGATCGCCTGGTGGAATCCGGCAAGGTGCGCTATCTCGGCACCTCCAACGAGAACGCCTACGGCCTGACCAAGGCCAATACCATCGCGGAATACGAGGGCTATGCCCGCTTCCAGTCCATTCAGAACAATTTCTCGCTGCTGAACCGCCGCTTTCTGGATGAACTGGCCGAGGTGTGCCGACGCGAGAAAGTGTCCCTGCTGCCCTACTCCC
>JAGQJZ010000211.1 GCA_020430445.1 Nitrospina sp. | reverse complement strand
TCCACCTGTGATGCTTGAATCCACAGTTGTTGTATCCAGTTTCACCGAGTATTCGGACTTTTGATCGGCTTCGGTTGTTCCCGTATCCTGAGACAGGTCCATAACGGCGGCGTCGCTGGAAACGTGGTATTGGAAGGTGGCTGGACCATATGTGTCATCCGCGATACTTGTGTAAGAGGTTTCCTGAGGCCAGCAGTTTTTCTCGAAACCTCCGCAAATGATGTAATTGGTTCCGGGTGACGTGGTATTGACAAACTCCTTAACTGCACTCACCGTGGGTGCTGTTGTTTCCGATGGACTCGAAAAGTCGGGCATGTTGACAATGAGCGATCCCGTGGAACCGTCGACATAGGTTTTCACAGCCTTTTCTGTTGGAATGGCACTATCGCTATTGCCGGCCAGAGTGCCATCAACGAAAAACTCATTTACGGTAGCGCCTGTACCCAAATCCAACCCGTTTGTGGAATCATAGGATAGAGTTTGAGCCAGCCCTGGTATGGGCAACAACATCATCGCAACGGTGATTCCTGCTATCAATTTGTGCATGGTTTTCTCCTAATGGCTGAATTAATATTTGGACTATAGAGTTAGAATTATAG
>JAGQJZ010000210.1 GCA_020430445.1 Nitrospina sp. | reverse complement strand
GCCTGTATCAATCGCTCACCGGCCGCGCGCTCGTGTTCACCTTCGATGGCCTGCTGCTTGCCTCGATCATCTTCAATCTGCCCTTTGCGGTACAGCCTGTGCAGCGCGCCTTCGACGCCATCCCGCGCGAGGTGCGCGAAGCCGCCTGGTGCAGCGGCATGACGCGCCGGCAGGCACTGTGGAAAGTCGAGCTGCCGCTGGCCTGGCCGGGACTGCTCACGGCCATCGTGCTCACCTTCGCCCATACGCTGGGCGAATTCGGCGTAGTGCTGATGGTCGGCGGCAACATCGCCAACGAGACGCGCACCGTCGCCATTTCCATCTACGATCGCGTGCAGGCCTTCGACGACCATGGCGCCGCGATCATGTCGGCAACGCTGGTGGCCTTCTCCCTCGTCGCCATCACGGCGATCAACATGCTCGGCAAGCGGATTGGCCATCGTGGCTGAAGCTGCCGCAGGGCTGCATGCGCGCCTCAGCCAGCGCACGCCGATCCCGCTCGACGCGACCCTGTCCTGTGCGCCGGGCGAACTGCTGGCGCTGGTCGGGCCCTCCGGCAGCGGCAAGTCGACGCTGCTGCGCTGCATCGCCGGCCTGCA
>JAGQJZ010000209.1 GCA_020430445.1 Nitrospina sp. | reverse complement strand
TCCCTTTTCCACGTAGGGAAAGAGCATAGCCAATAGGGGGGTCGGGCTCTGTTAATAGGTGCCGGCCCACATCAGTTCATGGAAGTTCGGCACCACCCAGATCACTTTTCGCTTTCCGCCGATCTTCCGCACCAGCAGCTGCACCCGCACTTCCAGTTGGCCGATGTAGATCTGCCCGGCCAGGAGGTCCACCGCCCCGGCTTCGAAGATGGTCCAGCCCTGGTCATGAAGGCGTTTTCCCAGCACCCGGGCGATGGCGGTCTTGCCCACGCCCGGTTCGCCCACCAGCACCACCGAGCGTGGCTGCGGCTGGGTGTAAATCGATTCCAGCTGGGTGACGGTTTCCAGCAGCAGGGGATGTTCGAGCCATTCCGGCGCCTCCCCGCTATCTTCGTCGAACCAGAAGCGTCCGAAGGTTCCCAGGAAGGTACGGTCGATGCGGGTGACCTGCCACTGATGCAATTCCGCGCTGAGCGGGCCGGCGAGTTCGCCCAGCTCCCGTACCAGCGCCTCCAGGGTCTCGAATTGATCTTCGTCGAGATGGTGCAGTAAATCCCCGAAGCCGGGAACTTCCTCTTTTTGAATACGTTCCTGGATAAATTC
>JAGQJZ010000019.1 GCA_020430445.1 Nitrospina sp. | reverse complement strand
TATTCCGTCGAAACCGTGGCTATCTGATGAATGTTAGTCATTTCCGACAGGCTCAAGGCTACAACCCGGAAACCAAAATACAAAAGAAACAAAAAAGGTCACCCTGAGGCGAAGCCGAAGAATCTCGCCTTGGACGTTCGCTTTTGACTTCTGCAAAGGTCTTGTTCTAAAGGGGAAGGGGGGGGGATTCTTCCTTCACTCCTGTTTTTGGAAGTCTCCTTACGGAGGGAAATAACATCTGATGAAAGTCCTCGTTCCCAGTCCGTTGTACTCCTACACCCACCAGCCCGAGGTTGAGGCCACGGGCGCGACCGTGCAGGAACTGCTGGAAGATCTCGACCGCCGGTATCCGGGAATCCGCTTCCGCATGGTGGACGAACAGGACCACATCCGCCCGCACATGCGCGTCTTCGTCAACAACGAACAGGTGTTCGACCTCACCACCCCACTCAACCCCACCGACTCCGTCCACATCGTTCAGGCTTTAAGCGGGGGAGTTTAAGAGGAGAACCCGTCATTGCGAGGAGCGATAGCAGAGCCTGTCCTGAGCTTGCCGAAGGAAAGCATCCAGACTTCTGGATTGCCGCGCTCCCTCTGGTCGCTCGCAATGACGATTCTTTGTCATTCTGAGCCCTTCGTCAGGCTCGGGACAAGCTCCGCGAAGAATCTCACCATAGATTTTCAAAATTTGTCAGTAAAGTATAAAACCCTAATTTTTTTAATCCTCAGGTTCTCGGTGAAAAACAAAAAAGGGTAATTCAACATCTCTTTGTGTTTTTGAAACTTGAATTTGGAATTCCTGTCCCTCAAAAGAGTACTTCCTGATAAAAAACCTGAATAAACCCGTTAATAAAATATCAAAGTGAATACAGGCCTTTCTGATTTCAGAAAAAACATTATTGATATATTTCTCAAAATTGTTTTCAGAATAGTCTTTAATATATTCTCTAAAAATACACTTAATTAGAATCTCGTCGTAATTTGAAATAAAATTCCAAGATGAAGACTTTGGAAAAAATATTTCAATACTACCAAATTCCAATTGAGCCCAAGATTGAGCAATGCAATCAGTATCATAATGAAAACCACCTTTGTTTCTAAAAGATTTAAAAAGTTCGGTTTTAAATATTTTTTTCAATTGCTTCTTGCTAGATTTCTCTTTCCCATTAAATGAGCGACTAATTTCTTCGCAATTTTTTTTTGATAGTTCTTTTTTTATCATTTTCCATCCTTCGAATAACTTCCCCATTAAAACAAAAATTAAACATAAGCTTTGACTTCGCTGACTCCTAAATTGACCTTGCGGTTCAGTTTTTATTGAATAAAACATTAATTTCCTAAAAACGCTCAAGTCAGTTGCAAAATTTAAGCATCGAAGAAAAAATGCCCTCTCATCTTCTGTAAAAGAATTTAAATCATTTTTTGAAAGAGTTATTTTCTTTAAATCAACGTTCATGATTTTCGTCCTATTCATCAATGGATCTACAGGTTTTTTTAGACAAAAATATTACCTAGGCAATAACAATGAAAAACAAGCCCCGGAGTCATTCGAAGCCGACTCCAGTTCCACCCTTCCGCCGTGCAGGGCGGCGGCTTCGCGGACGAAGCTGAGGCCCAGGCCGCTGCTTTTCTTGCCGGTATCGGGACGCTCCAGCGAATAGAACTTTTCAAAGATCCGCTCCCGCGCGTACTCGGGAACCCCCGGCCCCTGGTCGCTCACGCGCAGGCGCAACTCGTGATCGTCACTTTCCACGGCAACCCCAACCACGCCGCTCTCGGGAGAAAAGTCAATCGCGTTGACAACGAGGTTCGCCACCGCCTGGCGGATCAGCAGGCGTTCGCCGGTGACGGCATCCTCCCCACTTGCCCGCATCTCCAGCCTCACCTTCTTCTTTGCAATCAGCGGCGCGAGGGAGGCTTCGATCTCTTCCAGCAGTTCGCGCATCGAAACCGTCTCCGGATTTTTCAGCACGCTGCGGCTTTCCAGCGCGGCGACGTTCAACAATTCATCGAGCAGTTTGCGTGCCCGGCGTGATTCGGTGTCGATATTGGCGAGGAACACGTCTTTCTTCTCCTCAGGCATGTCGTCGTGCAGCAGTTCCGCCGCGCCCTGGATGGCGGTGAGCGGTCCTTTCAACTCGTGCGTCAGATGCTGGACAAAATTCTCCACCGACTTCCTGCCTTCGAGCGAGATGCGCATCTCGTCGAAGGCCTGTCCCAGCCGGTCGAATTCGCGCGAGCGGGTTTTCGGAGGCCGCGTTTTCTCGCCCCGCGCCACGCCGTGGGCGTATTCGAGCAGGGACTGGATCGGCCGCGTCAGCCACCACGAAAGCGCCACGGCGAGCAGCGACGCGCCGATGACGGCGAGCACCGCCATCAACAGAATGCGCCGCGTGCCGCTGGTGATGAACTCCTGCAAACTCTGCTCCGGCTTGCTGACCGACACCACGCCGATGATTTTCCCCGAGTGCGTCACCGGCGCGGCAACGTAAAAGACGGACGACAGCGGGTCCTTCGAATCGACACGCGTCGAGCGTGCTCCGTATTCGCCGCGCAGCGTCCGCGCCACATCGTTCCAGCGCGAGAAATCCTTGCCGACATTGGCCGGATCGCGCGAGTCGAACAGCACCACGCCGCGCCGGTCGGTGACGTAAGCGTTGATCTGGCTGGTGGTCTTGAGGACGCCGTGGATGTTGGCCTGGAACTCCCGGTTGCGGAATTTATCGAACGCGCCGCCGAAGTCATGCGTCTCCAGCTCACCGAATTTGGACTGCGCCGCAAGGTACCCCGCCAGCAGGTTGCTGAAGTCGACCAGCGAATCCTCCATGCTCTGCGCGTACTGCGTGCGGATCTCCTTCATCAGCCAGTAGCCGTAACCCCAGAAGCCCAGCACCAGCACGATGAGAATGCTGACGAAGATGCGCAGGGTGTAGTTCATCGTCCGTCTTTTATCGAGTAACCGACGCCACGGTGGGTGAGGAGGATCTCTTCGTCGGCGATGCGCTTCAGCTTGTTGCGGATGGTTTTGATGTGCGTGTCGACGGTGCGTTCCAGGCTCATGTCCGGATCGGGCCAGACGTGCTGCATGATCTGCTGGCGCGAGTAGACCTGTCCCGGCCGCCTCAGCAGCAGGTTGAGGATGCCGTATTCATAGCGGCTCAGCTCCAGCGCGTTGCCACGGAAAATAATGCAGCGTTTGCCTGCGTCGATTTGAAAGAATTCCGGCGTCCCGTTCACCGCCGGTTGTACCGCACGGCGCAGCACGGCTTTGAGTCTGGCGGCCACTTCACGCGGGCTGAACGGCTTGGTGATGTAATCGTCCGCGCCGATCTCGAGGCCGACGATGCGGTCGACCTCATCGTTGCGCGACGTTAAAAAAAGGATCGGGGTTGCGTGATCGCGCCGCAGGTCTCGGCAGAAGTCGAACCCGTTGCCGTCCGGCAGGCCCACGTCCAGCACGATGGCCGCATACGCATGCGCCCCCACCGCCGCCCGGGCCTCGGCCAGCGTGGCCACGCGCGTGGGCACGAAACCTTCTCTTTCCAGCGCGTAGATCAGCGTGTCGGCAATGCTCGGCTCGTCTTCGATTATCAGGATAGCCTGGGTCATGGGCGTTTTCGATTCCTTGCTGAAATACCGAAATTCAGAATGAAACCACGCCTGATTAGAATACAGCAGGAGCTGACTTTATTGGCGGATAAATCCGGAAGCGGGAGGGGAACCTAGAACTTGCCGGGGGGACGGAACAGGGGGAGGTCGAGAATCCATTCGATGTCGAGCAGTTCGCCGACAGTGCCGAGCGCCAGCAGGAACACGTACAGCACCAACGCCGCCAGGCCGATCTCCGCCTTGTGTTTCTGCCAGGGGGAATTGGGCTTTGCCGTTGAGGCGGGGGCAGACGGCTCGCCCGTGCCCGGGGTGTTGGCCTGCGGTTCGGATTGAAGAGGGGAATCGGTCATGGGCCTCGGTTATGAAATCATCCTATACATTATATAACTTTTCTTTCGTCCCTTAAAATGCGCACCAGTTCCGCGCTCGCCTCCTGCGGCGTACCCTCAAGCATGACGCCCTTGGGCCGCGCCGGCGGAGGAGTGAGTTCGACTTCGCGCACCCGGTTGGCGCCCGCACCGTAGGTGGCCGCGTCAAAACCGATGGCCGCCGCGTCCCACACCCTGATTTCCTTTTTCTTCGCCTTCATGATGCCCTTGAGCGAAGGCAGCCGCGGTTCGTTGAGTCCCTTCTGGCAGGTGAGCAAGCACGGCAGCGCCAGACGGTACACCTCCGCGCCGCCTTCCACCTGACGGGTCACCGTGGCGGATTGTTTATCGCCGGCGAACTCGAGTTTCGTGACCATCGTCAGGCAGGGAATGTCGAGGAAGACCGAAAGCGCAGGCCCTACCTGCGCCATGTCGTCGTCCACCGCCTGCCGGCCGCAGAGGATGAGATCAAAACCCACCTTTCCCGCCGCCTGGGCCAGGGCATGCGCCACGCCGAGCGAATCCAGCCTTTCGAACGCCGGATCGAGCAGATGCACCGCCTCGTCCGCGCCCATGGCCAGGCCCGTGCGCAAGGTGTCCCGGAACTTTTCCGGCCCCAGCGTCAGCACCGTCACCGTCGTGTCCGCATCGGCCTCTTTAATGCGAATGGCCTCTTCCAGCGCGAACTCGTCGTAAGGGTTGAGCACGCGCGGCAGGGCATCGCCTTCCACCCTGCCATCTTTGATGGTGAGGCGGGCGCCCGTGTCGATCACCTGTTTGATGCAAACCAGAATACGCATAGCCGGGATATTATCGCAAAGTCACGGTCAAATGAAAACATTCAGCAGCCGGGAAATCCTTTTCTTTCACGCGGGGTCCGATAAAATGGAATAAAGAAATTGTGACAGCGGCCATGAACGACGACAACCTCACCACCATCGGTTCCTATTCCCAGCCTTACGAAGCGCACCTGGTGCAGCAGCGCCTGCGCGACCACGGCATCCCGGCCTTCATCGCCAACGAACACACCATCAGCATCAACTGGTTGTACTCCAACGCCCTGGGCGGCGTGCAGGTGCTGGTGCCGAGCGACCGGGCGGAGGAAGCGCGGCGGATACTGGCGTCCGATGTCACGCACAGTTTCGAGCCTGTTTTCGAAGATCCCATTCCGTGTCCCGCCTGCGGCAGTCCCGACACGGAGCCCGTCACCCTGCGCCGGTTTCATGTCGCCATTCCCCTCGCGCTCAGCGCCGTGGCGAGCTACCTGTTGGGTCCGGCGTTCATCATGCTGGCTTTTCCGTTTTTCTTCGGCGGGCCGGGCCTGCTGTGCCACACCTGCGGCCGCCGCTCCTACATCGGCAAATGGCCGCTGGAAAAAATCGGCAAATGGGCCGTCCTCGCCCTGGGCGGGATCCTCCTGCTGCTCGTCGTGCAGGCCTGGTTCATGGCCTGGGGACAGGAGTACGCCTGGGAGGAACGCGACTGGAACCAGAACGGCGAAACCACCGTGATGGAATACCTCAACAGCGGCTTTGTGGTGAAAGTGCCGGGAAGGCGGGAGGCGTGTTTCGACTATTATCACCGGGTAACGCGGGAGAAGCTGAAAGAGGAATGCGGGTTTCACTCCGGCTTGAAACTGAGATGACCGGCCCTCACAACCGGGCCGTCTCCGTACGGTTTTTACCCTTCTGCTTGGCCATGTAAAGGGCCGTGTCGGCGGCGGTCAGCAACTGGTTGGTGTTTTT
Organism: Nitrospina sp.; assembly: GCA_020430445.1. Classification (GTDB taxonomy): domain Bacteria; phylum Nitrospinota; class Nitrospinia; order Nitrospinales; family Nitrospinaceae; genus Nitronauta. The sequence continues at coordinate 33,290 of JAGQJZ010000019.1, read as the reverse complement.
GCCCTGCGTATTTTCGATGGTGGCCAGCCCGACACTGATGGTCACGAACTGGCTGATGGTGCTCCCCCGGTTCTCGATGCTGAGCAACTCCACCGCCCGGCGCATGGTCTCGGCCAGCAGGAAGGCGTGTTCCTGGTCGATACCCGGCAACAGCACCACAAACTCCTCGCCCCCGTACCGGGCTATAAAATCACCCGCCCTGTGAAGGCTGTTGTTCAGCGCCCGGGCCACCGCCTTCAGGCATTCATCTCCCTGAACGTGCCCGTAGGTGTCGTTGTAAATTTTGAAATTGTCGATATCCAGAATGACCAGGGACAGCGGTTTGGTGTCGCGGGTGGACCGCTTCCACTCCACTTCCATTTGCTGGTCGAAAAACCGGCGGTTGTTGACCCCGGTCAAACTGTCGGTGTGCGACAGGGCCTCCAGTTCCTTTTCCAGTTTTTTGTGCGCCGAGATATCGCGGATCATGGCCGTGAACAGATGCCGGCCCATTGTTTTCAATTCCGAAATCCCCAGTTCGATAGGGAACTCTCTGCCATCCTTCTTGCGTCCGGTGATTTCAACCAAATTGCCGATGATCCGTTTTTCCCCGGTTCTCAAATAACGGGAGAGGCCTTTCTCATGGTCCTGGGAAAGTTCCTGCGGCATGAGCATCGTCACTTCTTTTCCAATCACCTCGTCCTCCCGGTAGCCAAACATCTTTTCCGCCGCGGGATTGAACCCGTGGATCACCGAACGGGTATCGATAGTGATGATGCCGTCGACACTGGTCTGGATCAGCGCCTGGACCTGCATGCGCTCCAGGTTGGATTCAAACATAAAAGCCAGGAAAACAAAGGCCAGAAAAACCCCCACCCCCACCTCGAACGGCAAAGCGCCGTATTCGCCCAAAACCGACTCCGCGCCTCCCTGCCAGACCAGTTGCCATTTCTGATCGAAAAACCGGGTCGTTTCATGAATTTTCAAAATCGCATCCGGACCTGTTTTCCCATAAAGCACCCGATTTCGTCCGTTAGCCCCTTCCTCCACGATTGCCAGCGAACTCCCCTCAAGCAAAAAGGGGCTCAAGACAGAATGGATCAGATCCTTGAGATCAAACACCACGGCAATGAAACCGGTCAATCGGTCGCGCCGGTCCTGAACCTTGGCCGGGACGGCCCCGCCACTGTAAACAGGCAGAAAAACCTGGATAAGCGATCGATTCGTCAGGTCTGGAGCCCCGGGGGATCCATGGAGAATCCGGGCATGGCCCACATCCCGCGCGGCATGCAATACCGCCCGGTGAATCGGATCACCGGCCGGGTCCTCTCCAAGGGACCGCTCATTGCCCGATAGCGGCTCAATGAGGAAAACGGGAAAATACGCCTCACCTTCCAGTTCCGGGTCAGGTTCCGCATTGCCGCGTCCGGGACGGATGCGAAATCCGGCAAGGCCCGCAAGAGCCGCCGCCGATTCGAAATCCGCGCGGTCCCGGGCCCTCACACGGGGCATCCATTGGATCGCCTGAACGAAGGAAAGGGATTGAAGCACAGGGCGGGTGAGCGTTTTGAACTCCTGCCGGGTCACATTCCGGTTTGAATGAAACAACGCCTGACAGACCATCAGACTCTGCCTGATTGCTTCAACCCGGGTGCCCAGTAACAAAGAAGCCTTTTCAACCCCGTTGCGGAACTCGTTCGCCCATCGGTTTTCCTGTTGGACGCTCACCATCTGGAAAGAAAACAACGCCAGAATCAGGCCACCCAATAGAATGCCCTTGGTTTGAACATGCATGGAAATCGGGGTCCTTCCCCCGGGACTTACCGAAATAACGGAAACTTTAAAACAAGCACTGTAGGAAAACCGATTAATAGAGGATAATGTAAATTAAAAATAATTCAACATCCCATATCACTCCATTTCAGGACTCACACAGGGCAATCCGAATCTTGTTGAGAGCCGCTTTGACATGATCCGATAGCGCCTGGGCGGAAATATTCATGGCCCGCGCGGCGCGCTTCTTTTTCACCCCTCCATAGAACACGAGACACACCGCCGTCAGTTGCCGGTCCGTCAGCGACAACTCTTCCAGATTCACCGGCATTCCCGGCAGGTCCTCATATCCCGATACCCCGGCAGACATATAGCCGGAATCCACCTGCCCCCGGGCATTGGCCACCCCCTCCAGCACTCCCGGATCGAGAAAGGTCAAATGCCGGTCCGGGGGCAGGTCGTCCGGAGGCAGATCCTCCGTGCCGGCCCACCCGGCTGAATGACCCCGGTGGTTCTCGAAAAACCGGCAGATACCCGTTTCGTTCAACTCCTTCCGGTGGAACAGGCACAGGTCCAGTTGTCCGGGAAGGGTTTTCCCCAGGATGGAAAGCGTTGGAGGAAGGCTCACCGCAAGCGTTTCCCGGTTGCAGGGCCCACCCCCCGATTTTTCAACCCAGCAGGGTCTGACACGTTTTTTCATCGGCAGCATGGAACCTCTAATGCAAATATTTTTGTTTTAGGTAGCGTTTGAACTCGGCTTCCTCGGATTCGACAAAAACGGAAAACCATTCCGGCGGGTCCGGCTCCGAGAGATCGCTTTGCAGTGCCTGGGGCACGGGATCGGGGAGCCCGGGTACCGGGACGCCGTTGATGAAATCCCTTCCGTTCGCGCTCTGAACCCGCCAGTACTCCCGCGCCAGCCGGAAATGAAACCACATCGCCTGCAAGCTGGGCACCGACTCATACAGGTAACGCCCGCAGTAAAAGCAGCGCCAACCCCCGTCAAAGGGATACAACCCCCGCCTGCCGCACCCCCGCTTCAACACTTCCCCGTTCTGCAGGGTCAAGCGCACTTCCCGGCAGAGGCGGAATCCCCGCCACCGGGATGGAACAGCCCGGATCGCGTCCAACCTGTTGTGTTCTCCCTTCATTTTCCCTCCTTAAAATTTGGTATTTGATATATTGGAATTAAATTTTTTGGATTTCCGAAGAATTTTGATACCATAACCCATTTCCCCGACTTCTTTTTGCAGCGTTTTGTTCGACCGGTACAAGACCGCGCCGTTCAATCAATCAGGATTTCATTGAAAACAAGTCATTTAGGGAAATATGTCCCTTTATTTTTCAAGTATGGTACAATTGTCCCTCACTGTCAACCATTTTTTCGGTTTTCCGATTACATCCTGGCCATGAACAGTGTCCTGACCCGGATTTCCAGCCTGAAAAACAACCGTTCCCTGGCCGGGTTTTGCCTGGACGTGGGCCTGAATTACGAAAAACTGAAAAAAGCCTTCCAACGGGACACGATTCCCGATGCGGAGTCCCTGCATAAGATCGCCTGCCATTTCCATGTCGACCTCGGCTGGCTTTTTTCCGGGCTCAACGAAGCCTCCAGCCTGCATCAGTATATCGGGCAAAAACTTTCCGCGATTCGCCGGGCACGCAACGAAAGACCGAAAGAGTTTGCGTGCCGCATTGGGCTCACCCCAGCCGTTCTCGACTGGTACGAATCCGGGTCCGCGGCAATCTGTTTTTCACACCTGGAAAAGGCCTGCGCCCTGCTGGGCCTGCCTCCAGAGGATCTTTTCGGGCTGAACACCCCGCCACCGGCTCCGCCGGAATTGAAGATCGTCGCGCCTGCCAGCCTCGACCACGGCCCAGGCATCCGCAACGAGGATTACATTTCCATCCCCCTCACCACCTCCGCCATCGCCGCGGGCCAGCCGATCATCCAGGAAGAAAATATAGAAGACTATGTCCTGCTGCACATCCGGGCCGCAGGTAAACGGCAGGACCTCGTCGCCAGCCGGGTCGACGGCGATTCCATGGAACCGATGCTGCACTCCGGCGACATCGTCGTCATCGACCGGCAGGACAAAAGCATTGCCCGCAACAAAATGTATGCGGTATTTTATGAAGACGGTCTGACCGCCAAATATCTCGAACAGCAGGGGGACTGGCTGATCCTGCGCCCCATCAATCCCAATTCACAGGTCCAGATCATACGCCCCGGCGAACAGAACAACCCCATCGTCGGCCGCATCATCGGATCCTGGAAGGAGCTTTGACCATGGCAGATGTGTCCAACGGCTTTCGGATCCTCCTCGCTGACGACAACCCGCTCAACCGCGACCTCGCGCGCCGGCTGCTGGAAAAACGCGGCCACAGCGTGGCTGTAGTCGAAAACGGCCGCGAGGCCCTGGAACGCCTCGAACAGGAAACGTTTGACGTGGTGCTGATGGACCTGGAAATGCCGGAGATGGACGGCTTTGAAGCCACCCGCCAGACGCGTCAGAAAGAAGCGGCAGCCGCCGCGCCGGCGCTCACCATCATCGCCATGACCGCCTACGATGAGGAAGAAATGGCGGATGACATAGCCGCCGCCGGGTTCAGCGGCATCATCACCAAACCGGTCAACCCCAAAACCATCAACGACCAGCTCCACGCCATCGTCAACAACCCGGGACATTGAACCGCAACATTTTGCCAGCGTATAAGCTGAACATCCGGGACGAAGACTGCGCGTCACGCCCCAGGCGGCGGGGGCCAGTGGCGATTGTCCCGGTAGTCCGCCGGGCGTGAAGCTTCCAGCGCCGCACTGGCGGCGCGCACGGCCTTCACCCAGTCCCACACGTCCATGATCCGCTGGAACTCCATCGCCTGAGGCGGAGTGATGACCCCGCGCGATTCGCGCATCAGCAGTTCCACCGCCCGCGCCATCAGGTTGAACTGTTTCCACTCCGGCCCGACAGCGGCCACAATCCGCCGCCGCGCTTCATCCTTGATCCGTTGAGCCGGACTGGCCGATTCCTTCTTCATCCGCATCACTGGCATGGGACCTCCTATTTCCAGAACAACGAAGCGCCGTTGATCAAAAACACGTGCCCGTTGTGCGTGGTGATTTTATAAAGCATGCTGGTGCCGCTGGGCTGAGCGGAGATATCCACTGTGCCTTGCACGAACTTCTGACCAGGAAAACCCGCGGCCTCGGCCGTGAGCGTCACCTGTGTCCACGTGGTCCCGCCATCCCGCGAGGCATACCCCTTAAAATCGGTGTTGTATGCCGGACTGGTGAAGTCATTGACAAAAACCAGCAGGTACGCCTCGGTGGGAACGCTGTCCGCCGTGAACGCCTCCGATTGCAGCGTCATGTCCAAAACCCCTTTCTCCCACGATCCGGCGACCATTGTGGTCGAAGACACAATCGCGATATCGGATTCGACGGCGTAAGCTGCATTGTCGGCCACCGTCTCGGCGTTGCCCACTGAAACGCGGCAGAAATCCATCGCCTGCTCATTGTCTTCATTCACTCCTGAAACCCAGATGATGTTCGAACTGGTGTTCTTGTTCTGCGTCGCCGCGATCACCGCACCGCCCGCCACCACCTCCAGGGTCCCGATGCTCGGGTTGGCCGCGACGGCGAGGCTGTCTTTCATGGTTGAATTGGCGTAAAGGACGCGGTAGCAGGAACAGGAGCAGCAGGCAACGCCCGCCGACCAGGTGACCGCCACGTCGCCGCTGGTGCCGGTCGGGACGGCCGCCCACCACAATTCAAGGCGGTCCTCGCCGTTGGTCTGACCGGCCGCGAATGCCGCCGAAACGCCGCCGATGGTCATGGACGATACCGTCTGCCCGCCGCCGCTCTTGACGCTCGCCACAAGGACGGCAACGATGCGGCTGACATGCGCCGCGCCGAAGGCCTGCGAGGAAAACGTGTACGTGGTCAGATCCGTATTGTTGATGGCGTTGGCCTCGTTGGTCGCCGACACCGGGGTCTGGTTGATATAAAACTTCCCGGTGGAATTGTAATACTGATCGATACACGCGCCGGTATCGATGCCGCTTTCATCCTGGTAGGCGTCGACCACCGCGTCGTCGAGATCGAACTGGGCCTGAGCCACAAGGGACATTGTGTAAAACAGACTGAATATGAGATTGGCACGGATGGCCGCGACGTCTTCGTCCAGAAGCGGCCATTGGCTGATGTCGACTCCGCCCAGTCCGAGCGTGGTGTTGGCGCGGACGATATCGCCTCGGTAATTAACGGTCATGTTGGTTTCCTAGGGTACGGGTTGAACATGATAGTGCACGACCACGGAGATCTCCGCGCCGGGGAGGGTCGCGCCAATGTTTTTCACCTTCAGGCCCAGCTTCTCCGGTGTCGGGGAAGACGGGTCGTAAGTCAGACCGGCGATGCTGCCGCTGCCGCTGCTCTGTCCGATGTTGATGGAAACGGTCTTTCCCTGTTCCACGTCGTTCTTCAGGAAATCAACGGTAAACGCTCCCCCGGTGGGAGCGGTGCGGGCGAACAGGGACGCACCGGTAATGGTCACGGCCTCATCGAACAGGAAATCATTGAAGAAAATTTCTTCATCCACCGCTTCGCCACCCAGCGAAATCACCAGATACTGCGCGGCGCATTCGTCCAGTTTTTGAGCCCAGCGTTCGACATCGATTTCCCAGGACTGGTTTCCGGTGTCGGGTTTGACGAGATTCAGTCGGGGTGTGTTTTCCGGCATGGCTTACGATGCCCTCTGGTAGGTGTGTTCGATGGTGACGGTCATGGTGTCGTTGGCGCCCTTGTTCTTCACCGTGAAGCCGATGCGCGTCAGCATGTCGCCTCCGCTGCCGGCGTTGAAGACAGCCGCTTCGGTCAGTGCGCCGGTCCCAACCCCCGGCCCGAAAGTGCCCACATAGGTCACCTTCTTGTCCGTTCGCGTCACCGAGGTGAGCGCCACGCGCGCGATTTCCGTCTGCAGGGTGGTGTCTCCCGCCGCGGGAGAACTGGTGCCGGTTCCCAGCGCCATGTGAGACATCGCCGCCTGGTTCTGCTCGGCCATCTGGTCGGCCATGTGCTGCAATCCACTGTCAACAATCATCGGAGTCTCCTTTATGTGGTTGAAGGACCGCCGTTGCGTCCGGTCCCTGTTTTTCCGGGATAAATTTTTTCTGCATCAGACCAGGTGCTCCCTGCCGCCCCAGCCTGAAAAGCCCCAGGATTGCGCGCCCCACCCGCCGCTGGCCGCGGCAAAAGCGGCCTCGTCCGTTTCCGCGGATTCACCGGTTGCGGCGCAGACAAAATTCCGCGCAACGCTCTCCTCCATTTGCACCAAAGCCGTCACCTGCACGCCGGGGTGAAAGAAAGACGCTTCCAGACTTTCCACAAGGGCAACCGCAGGTGCCGGCAGGTCGTGCAGCGAGGCGGATTCCAGGACCTGCAACAATTCCTCAGCAGCATGACTCCACTCCAGACCCATGAGCCAGGTTTCGCCGATTTGCACCGCCTCCGGCAGGAATTGCTGAATCCGTTCGATCGGGAACAGATGAAACACCAGCCGGACGGCGTGCAGGCCATCCGGGCTATCGGAAGGGGTGAGGTCCAGCCGCTGATCGAGCCGGGCGAAAACACTGTTGAAACCCAGATTCGGTAAATCCAGCTTGACGATATCGCCCGGCTCCAGATCGAGGTGCTCCAGCACGGCATCGCACTCCAGCAGCGTCGGCGGACGGGCCGATTCCGCCAGGTAGAAAGCTCCCAGATCCTGCGCCATCGCATCGCCGGCGCACCAGTCGAGGGCAAACCCTCCCGCTTTTTCATGCGCACCCAGCAGGCCGGACAACGCCGCGTCCTCCACCTTCAGCAACCCCCGGTAGGCGGACCGGCTGTCTCCATCCGACCAGTTACGCGCATAGGGAAAATTCATTCGGGTGAGCAGGTCCTGCATGCTTCCCCGCCTGAGGCAAAAACGCGGCTTACCCGTTCGCGCCTCCAGCAGGACCGCGCCGGAATCCAGCGTCCGCACCTCCGCACCCTCCAGATCGGAAGAAGAGTTCACCGGGAGAAACTCCAGTTGCGCCTGCCCGGCGGCGTTCCATGAAATCCGGCAACGGCTGCTCAGGCTCCATGTTTTCCACAAACCGGCCAGCGTCTGTTGCCGCAGGACCACGCCGGACAAACGGTAGCCGCCGGGAACGGCGTTTTCGAACCGGCTTCCCGCATCGCTAAATGAAACAGAATCCAGCGCTTCCTGGGGCAGGCCCAGCAGGGCCGTCAGCGACCAGGCGAACACATGGTCGGGCCGTTCTAGAAGAGCCAGCGGCGTTCCGGTGACGGTTCCGCCGGCGGAATCGATCACCCCCGACACGTCCGCCGTCACCACATCCGTGGCCTTGAGCCGCCGCCGCGCGTACTCGATTTCAAACGCGGTATGCAAAACGAACACCGTCCGCCCGTCACCAGAGCCGGTATACTCCACCTCCACCTCGCGCCCGGTGAGCCAGTTCCAGTCGCCGGCCACCGAATCGGTGACGTCAAAAAAATCGACCACGGTGCGCGAGGGCTTTTCCGTGACGGCGGAAAGGACGGGCTGCTGCGAAATGCCGGAAGTGCCGCCGGATTTGACGGTCTGCTGCGACTGCTGGGTGGCGGAGGTGGCATGCGGGTAAAACAGCAGCCGTTTGACGCTGATCACGTCCACCGTCCATTGTCCGCCATTCGCGCCAACGGCCAGAGTCATGCTGCTCGGTTGCGCCGCGCCATTGATGGTGAAGGAAGGTGTGTAGTCAAAATTCCCGCGCGACGGATTCCATTGCGCCACCCTTTGCCCATGCAGATAAAGCGACGCATCGCCGATACCGAACAGGCCGCTGTTCACGTTCAGGTTGATCTGGTACTCCCCCTTGAGCACTCCGAAGGACGCGGACGGAAAGGTGATGCCGACGGTGGTGACCCCCGCAATCAGGCTCTGGTTCTTACCGATGCCGGAGACCGCGCCCTGTTCGACCACGTGATCGGCCTGGGAAGTCGGCGAGATCACCGGCGTCGGGATATTGATGGGAAAACCAAACGTGTCGAGGTGGTTGTGGGTGATGTCGGTCGAGCCGCTGGTCAACGCGCGGTCGTCCGCACCGGGAAGCGACAGGGTACCGACCTGACCCAGTCCGGAGAGGCGCACGGCGACGGAATCCGACACCAGACGCTCCTCCATGAAATGTTCCACGCGCAACAGCACGCGGCCGATCTGTCCCAACGCGGGCAGAACATCGGCCTGCCGCAGGTTCAATTTGCGGTTGGCCTGGCTGATCCTGGCGTAGCTCGTCCGCAGGTTCGGCTGCATGGCGGTTTCCGGATCGAGCGCGGTGTTCCCGGCGGCGACTTCATCGAACTGCGCCTGCAGAAACTTGGTGTCGACAGAGCTCACCTCGCGTGGCTGCGCGGCGAACACCACCTCGCCTTTTGCCAGGTCCACCATGTAACCGGCAGGGTCCACCGGCTCGCCGCTCACCTTGACATTGGCGATCGACTGGATCGGATAGTCCGCGTCGCTGAACAGGAACCGGTGGTCGCTGATTTTTTCAAGCACCTCGTCGTCCGCGTAATGAAACTCCGAGACACCGGTGCATCCGGTAAACGCCTGAGCCGTCCGGCCGGTGTAGGCGACTTCGTCATCGTTGACAACAAGCGCCCCCGATGCGGGGAATCCGCTGGTGTCGCCCACATCCAGAGTCTCCGCACCCGGCGCGGCCACGGAAATCAGACGCGTCCGGTTGACCCGCCGCACGCGCAGGCCGGGGGCATCGCTGACGGACCCGATCACGATCGGCTTCACCGCCCCCAGGTTCTCCTCCGGCAGGTTGGGGTAGTCACTCGTGGCGAGAACGGCCCCCACCACCTTGCGGCCCAGAGTTTCCGAATAAGGCGCGAGACCGAGGCGGCATTCGGTTTCGTCGAATTCGATCGGGTCCGCCAGCATTCCGCTGAACAGCGCCGCGAAGTCCGTCTCGTCCAGACCCGCGCCGTCGAACCATCGATAGAGAACAACCTCCGCCAACTCCGGCGGGTAGGCCTGCAGCAGATCCGAAAAACGCGCGAACCCCGCCGCCGGGTTGGACACGCCGTTCCACAACGTCATGGAGCGGACAGCGCCGGACGCATCCCGCTGCCAGTCCAAAACCCGCGCTTCCCAAGTCTGCCCGCCGATGACCAAAGCCCGGTCGGAGAAGCGCAGGGTCAGCCCAGCCAGAGCGCCCAGGGCCGGCCACTCGATTCGAAGCAGCAACACCGGCGCATTGGCGGCCGCCGCCATTGCGTTTGAAAATCCGGTTGTGAGATCCGTCCGCATCCGTCACTCTCCCAGCGTGTGGGTCGACCGCGCGATTTCCAGCCGTTCCCTGATCGACACCGGTATCCGCGAGTTCCGCTTCGCAAGCTCCTCCTTCAACCGCGTTTTAAAAATGCGCAACAGTTGCCCCTGGGCGTCTTCGATCGTCGACACCTGCCGGTAAAATTCATCTCGCAGGGAAACGGGATGAGTGAAGAGGTAGCGCCCGCTTGCGTCGTAGACCTTGAGCGGAAACACCACCGCGCCAGGCAACTCCTGCACGCCTTCGGCATCGACTTCAAAACGGATCTTGTCCGGTTCCATCTGTTCCAAAGCATTCATGATTTACTCCCTGATCAGTTCAATGGTTCCCGAGTAACGCCCATGCGCCGCCTGGCGGAAGTCGAATGGATTCAGCCAGCGCACGGTGTGCGTCGTGCCTTCGTTGTCGATGAATTCAAACGTTTGCGCCGATTTTTTCACCACGTCGAAAAACGCGCGCGCCTGGTCCCGGTCGGCCAGCGGCAGGAAATCGAACGCCAGTTCGAACCGTTCCTGCGCCGTCCCGCCCAGGTCCTGCACGAGGCGGGTGCCGGCTGCGGTCTGTCCGGTGACCTGGCGCGGGTAGTCATGCGTTCGCCCGATCGGAAAACGTGGCGGCTTCGACGGGCGAAAAGTGTGGGTGGGGCTCGCAGCGTCGGGGTAATGAAACACGAGGCTCATGGCCATTCCTTATTGATGAAGGGTTGTCAAAACCGGGACAGGCGGTACGGGTCCCACAGCGCGCGCACGGGGAGCGGCAGATCGTCGCGGTTGAACCCGGGAAGACCCGGCACCGGCGCGCCGGAGTCGAACAACCAGGTCTTGTCCGCATAGAGCAGGCGCATCCACAGCAGCATGCCCTGCCTGAGCGCTTCGGGTACATCCGCCGCGCCCCCGTAACCGGCGGCGTATTCCACCTCGACCGAACGCGCGTTTCTGAGATTCGACGGCCACACCGCCGACTCGCGCAACACGACGCGGCCCGGTGTGGAGGCGGTGTCGACGAGATAGTTGCCGCTGTCGAACACCGTGCCCGTTCCTCCCGCGTCCCAGGTGCGCAGGTGCGTGACCGACACCAGCGGCGGGAAGGGCAGTTCAATTTCGTTCAACCCGGCAAAGGACGGCGGTGGAAACGCGTCGCGCCACAGCACCCAGGTTTGCGTCATGAGCGCACGGCGGGTGAACGCCTCGCACTGTTCACGCACCGCCTGGATGGCGCTGGTGATCCACGTGTCTTCGGCGGGATCGCTGGTTTTGAGGTACACCTGAGCTTCGGCGAGCGACAACGGCTCCCCCGCAGGCGGGGTTTTGAGTTCAAGCGCCATCGCGCCCCCTTCCACCGGTGGCCGTCTTGTTCTCCGGAGCGGCCTCTCTGTTTTTGGTCTTGCGCGCCGTTGATTTTTTCGCCCAGCCCTGATCGATGAACACCCGCGCCAGGGAATCGGGGAGGTCGATCACGGCGCCTTTTTCGTAACGCACCACGGTGTGACCTTCCGGGCAGGCGGACTGTGTGCTTTTCATTTCCACTTTCATGGATTCGGTTGCTCCATTGGAAAACCCCGCCCGAAGGCGGGGTGGATTCACGATTCAGGGACGGATCACGCCGCCGGGGCCTGATGCGGCTCGCCGAGGACGATGGTGCCGAAACCGACAACCGAAGGAGAGGTGCCGGCCACCACAACCACGGCGCGCAGGTACCGCTTCGATCCCTTGTAGCCGGCGCTCTGCAGACCTTCGCCCGCCTGTTCATCAGTGGCGGTGAAGGATCCTTCCAGATCGCCCGCCGCCACATCGTTCCAGTTGGTGGCGTCGTTACTTTCCTGAAGTTTGGGCGTGTACACCTCGTCGGCATTGGCGTAATCGCCCGCCCACAGGTAAAACAGCGCCAGGGCAGCCGAGAATCCCCGCAGGTCCACCGCGTCGCCGTTTTCCGTGGCGGTGTAAGACGAAGGCTTGATCGACTGCACCGCGCTGATATTGTTTTGAATATCCCGCATGGAATGCTCCTTATATAAAGGGAATGGAAAAGTCGTTTTGTTTTGAGGGAAAACCGCGTGCCGGTATTACGCAGCGGTCTTCTGCAGAACCAGCGCCTCAAAATTGGTGACATCGCCGCCGGTGCGCTTGGTGGTGTAAAAGAGCACGAAAGGTTTGGCGCTGAACGGATCGCGCAGGACGCGCACCCCGGCGCGGTCAACGATGGTGTAGGCCTGCTTCCAGTCGCCGAAAGCGATCGACAGCGAGTTGGCGGCGACCGCCGGCATGTCTTCCATGCGCTCGACCGGGTGGCCGAGCAGGCGCTGCGGTTCTCCGGCCTTGAGCCCCGGTTCCCACAGGTAGTCGCCGCCGCCGTCTTTCAACTTGGCGATGGCCTCGATCGTCGGACGCGCCATCAGCCACTGCGCGTTCTTGATGTACGGTGTCTTCAGCGCGTAGAACATCGTGCGCAGGCCGTCGGCGGTGAGCTGGCTGGCGTGGCCGGAGTTGACTTGCCGCACCTGGCCGGGATTGGCCGTCCCCGCCGGATAGGTGAGGATGCCGCGCGGCTTGTCGGTGCCATCGCCGTTGATGAAAGCCGTGTTCTCCGTGTTGCCCATCCTGAGGGCGATCTTGCGCGCCAGCCAGTCCTCGACGTTCACCCGCGCATCGTCCAGCAGTTGTTGCGTGGCCTTGGGCATGGCGTAGATTTCATGCACCGGGATACGGCGCACGCCGATGGTGGGCGTTGCCGTTTCCGTGCGCACGCCGGTCTCGGAAGTCCAGCCGACATCGGCCTCGCCCAGGTCCTCGGGAATCTCCAGCGCGTCGGTGCTGATCGTCTCGACAGTGGCGACGTTTCGCATCGGCGAGGTTTCGAACACCTGCTCGACGATCTGATGCGACATCTCCGGCGACACCCAATATCCGCCCTGCGGATCGGAGTCGACCGACAACAGTTTGACCTCGTCCGCGCTCAGGGCGTTTTCGCCGAAGCGCAGATAGCGCAGCGTGATCTCCTTGCGTTCCCGCGCGGCGGGATCGTTGTTCCGTTTGCCGGGTTCGAGAGCCGGACGCGACAGGCGCGTCTCCAGATGCTCCATGCGGTTTTTCATTTCCGAGAGGTCCTGCACCTCGCGCGACAGGGTGTCGACCTGCGACTTGAGAAGCGGATCGCGACGGCCGCGTTCGAGTTCCGCCAGGCGCTGATCGTTTTTGGTTTTGAATTCGAGGAAAGACTGGTTGATGTTCTCAACGAGACGTTTGACGTCCTGCATTGTTGTCTCCTTAAAAAGGGAAGGGATAAAAGTGAGGGGAAAAACGGTTGCGCGTTAGCGTCAATGCGCAAAAGCGGAAGGCCGGACGGCCGAGTGCAGGCGCATGAGAGCCTGAAGGAGAGGACCGCCCTGCTTGACGGTGGTGACCGCCGCCTGCGGATTCATCGGGAAGGTGACGAGGCTGTACTCCATCAATTCCACCTCGATCAGGTGGCGGACGGAGGGATCGTGCGCGTCCATTTCCGCGTCCACTGTTTGAAAACCGATGGACAGGCCGCTACGGCCGCCGACCTGCCGCGCCAGTTTCATCAGGCTGTGGCGTTCACGCGCCGTCTGCACGTTGAGGTCGAGCTGGCCGGTGACGAACAGCCCGCGCGCGTCTTCCTGCGCCGTCAGGTTCCAGCCGATCTGCCGGTCCGGATTGTGATGATCGAGGATCGGCACGCGGCCGCCTGTTTCAAGCAGCGTGCGGGTGAAGGCGCCGGGGGCGATGACATCGCCCCCCAGGTCCACATTGCCGAAGGTGGCGGCGTAGCCCTGAAAGCGCCCGTCTTCCTCGATGGCGTTCAGATCGAACGCGAAGGATTTGTATTCCATAAGTCCTCGGGAAAAATTTGAAATGAGTTTTGGAAAGGGGTCTTTACAAGAGTCAAAAACAAAGGCGGGATTCTTCGGGCCTTACGGCCCTCTGAATGACGAGAGTGAGTTGTCACATTATTATGAACATCAGTTGAATTTCCCGCCTCGGAGGTTTTTCGGAAGGTTATGCCCAGGCCTTCATTTCATGAGGGTTTTAAGGCTGCCGGTTCAATTCGGCGCGTTGCTCGGCGGTGAGGGGAACGTAGCCGAGGGCTTCGCGCTTTTCATCGAGGGTGAGAAAACGCGAAGCGTTGACGCGGCGCCAGAGCGATTCGCGGTCCTCCGACAGCGCTTCGATGCCGTCGGTGTCGAAATCCAGATGCAGCCCGTCGCCGAACCGTGGCGCCAGCCAGCGGTTGAGCGCGTCGCGCAGACGGCTCAGGGCCGGGAGCACGACTTCGGTGTAAAGCGCCTTGCGCGCTTCCTTGCGGTTCTGGTGGGTCGCCGGCGTGAGACCGATCAACTCCGGCGGTACGTTGTAGATCTGCGCGATCTGCAGTGCGCTGAAGCGCAGACCTTCGATCCAGTCCATTTCGCGCGGCGAGACCGAGAGGTCCTTCCACTCCAGGTCCTCTTCAAGCAGAAGCGGCAGGCGGGCGTTCTGCACGCCCTGGAGCTTGGCGTTCATCTCGTTCTTCAGACGGTCGAACTGTTCGTCGGTCAGCCGCTTCTTCGACACCAGCGCGCCCGAAGGCACGGCGGAGTTTTGCAGTAGCGCCGCGTTCCAGCGGTCGGAGGCGTTGAGCTTGTCGATCGCCGTGGCCGCCACCTCCAGCGGCGACTGGCCGTACCAGTCGTCGAGCGGATGAAACAGTTTCAGGTGCAGCACCTGCTGGCGCGAAAAGCGCACGGTTTCGCTGCCGACACGGTACTCGTAGCCGCCGATGTATTCCGTCCGGTCCGGGACGACGCTCATGCGGTCCGGCCTCAGGGCGTAGAGTTCACGCGGGCGGGCGTTTTTCGCTCCGGCGGATTCAATGAAGGCGTTGCCGGAAAGGTAGAGGTGCGACACCACCGATTCGATCCATTCGAATCCGCCCATTAGGGGATTAGGCCTTTGAATGAGATCGAGCAGGGGATGCACGGGAACCTCTTCCCGGTCCTTGCCGGGCAGCGTGCAGTAGAGCACCCAGGGGACACCGGCGCAGGCCCCGGCGATTTCGCGCACGCAGGCGTGGACGACGCTGTTCTGGCCGTAGCCTTCCTTCATCAGTTGATCGTAACGCGGTTTGAGACGCGAGGCCGCGGGCAGGGGCAGCCACAGCGTGAGCGCCCGCGTCGCCTTCGACGCCTTGTTCTGAAACCAGGGGAGTAGGGGCATTTTATTTTTTGGAAAGGGTTGGCGATATTGAAATTAAAAGTTCCGGATGCGCGGGCCGCCGTGGGCGCGGCTGATCAGGGTGAGCAGCATCTCCAGCGCGTCCGGGCCGTCGTCGTGCGCGGCTTTGGGGTAGTGCCGCAGTTGGTCGAGTAACAGCGATTGATGCCTGCGGAAACGGAAGACGCCGTTCTTGATGTGCGGCTGCAGGCGGGCGATGCGCAGGTGCTTGTTCGTGCCGGGCCGCAGCCCTTCCACCTGCAGGTAGAGTTTCCTCTCCCGCCCGGTTTTCTCGACCGTGTCCTTGAACAACTCCTGGAACTGCACCTCCTCGATCCCGGTCAGCGTCAGGCCGTACTTGCGGTGCCAATCGAACAGGTCTTGCAGCAGCTTGTCCGGATGGCGCTTTTCGATCTGCGCCTCCAGAACGTCGAGGGTTCCATCCGGCAGCAGCCCGCCGATGACGAGCGCCGAGGGATCGGCCCGCCGCGATGTCTTGCCCATGGAGGGATCGATGGCGCAGTAGATTGCCTGATACCTCTCCTGCGCCAGGTTGCGTTCGATGTCCTCCTCTTCGACAAAAGCGAACCATTCGTCGCGGAACAACGCTTCGTCCGGATGCAACGGCTCATTTTGTTTTTCAGAATCGAAAAACGCCGGGCCGTCCGACAGGCGCATTTTCATCAGGTACGCATAATCCTCCACCTCCGGCCACAGAACCGAAGTGCCGGACAGCATTTCGTCCCGGTGGCGCTCCAGAAAATCATCCGCCGCCTGTTCACCGCTGTTGATGTAAAGCAGCTCCCACCGCTCCCATAAAGGAGAAGCGGAAAACCGCTCGACCGCCTTCCAGGTGCGCCCGTGCCAGCCGGGCCGTTTCAAAAGCTGGCTCAGCAGCGAATCGTAATGCAGCACCGTGCCGACGGTGAGGAACACCGTGTAGCGTCCTCCGGCCTTGAGCAGGGCCTTGAAGAACCAGGTCCGGTCTTTTTCACGTTGTTCCGGCGACTCAATATGCGAATCGCCTTCCAGGTCGTCGCAAATGACGAGGTCCGGCCGGCGGTTTCGGTGGCGCGCGCCGCGGATGGCCTTGCGCTTGCCCCAGCATTTGAGTCCGACCCCGTTTTTTGTGACGATGTGGCCGATGCGCCAGGGCAGCCCCCGCCCGCAGGCTTCCGGAAAGTCCGACGCCAACCGCTCGTTGACTTCCAGCTCCGCCTTGATGAAATCGAGGAACTCCTGCGCCTGCCGGGTGGTGTCCGACACCAGCGCGATGAATTTGCGCCGTTGACCGACGATGC
Organism: Nitrospina sp.; assembly: GCA_020430445.1. GTDB lineage: Bacteria > Nitrospinota > Nitrospinia > Nitrospinales > Nitrospinaceae > Nitronauta. The sequence goes on along the minus strand of JAGQJZ010000019.1, from coordinate 16,663 downwards.
ACCAGAGCGGCAGGATGAGCGAGGTCAGGGTGGATTTGGCATGACCGCGGGGGGCGGCCTCGGCCTGTTTCTGTCCGCGGCCCGTGGCCTCCGCCGTGAGAATGAGTTGTTCGTAAGTCGCATACAGGGCTTCGTGCATTTTCGACGGTGCGTCCGTCAGGTAATGCGGGAAATAGGTGTGGGCAAAATAGCGCAAACTCCCTAACGATTTGTTTTTCCTTTTATTACGCTCCTGCAGGCCGTTTTTGCGGAAGGGGGTGACGGCGCGGGCGAGGGAGGCGCGGATTTGGGCATAGCCGTGTGCCAGTTCGGCAGACTGTCTGAGAGTTTCCAAATACGTTTCACCCGGTTGCCCAGCGTTTCAAGATGTTCGCCCAGCACCCGGGCGCAATCGGTTTCCCCCTTTTCCACAAGAAACTGCACCACCGTCTGCAGGGATTCGATGAGCAGGCGGTCGCGGTCCAGGCTTCTGTGGAGCTGGCGGGCTTTCAGGATATCGAGGATGCGGTCGACGTACATGACGTTGACCCGGTGGGCCGATAATTCTTCCGGCATCTGCCGGAGGGCGCGTTTGACGCCGGCGCGTTCCTCAATGAGGTCCGACAGCAGATGTTCCAGAACTCCGTTTGGGGACAGAGCCGCATCCGAGTCGCTATCCTGTTTTTTTGTAGCGGACCAGGAGGCCGTTGAATTTTCGGTTGAGGGTTTGCAATTGCCGTTCGATTCGGACAAGGGTCATCTCCGAGTTTCCAGTGAAGACGGAAAACCATTCCCGGTTGACAAATTGTTCGTACAGGTTTCGTTGATCCTGAAGGCGGGCCGTTTCGAGTTTTTCAAGAGCGATGTCCTGTTTGTCCAGCCGGCTCATCAGATCGCTTTTCAATTCACGCAGACGCGATTCCGTTACTTCAAGAGAACGTCTCAGTATCCACCCCACCAGACCGAGTCCCAACATCAGACCCAACGTGATAAAAGGCGTGAGGGCGCGAAAAAACTCCAAAGTCATTTCAAAGGACCTTTAATAACCCGATATTTTTTATTCCGACAACTCCCAGGCTTCTAACCCACTCACCACAGGCGGTTTTTTTTAGAGCCACCTTCACTTGAAAAAAGAAGGAGGGAGGGTGGCGGCGAACCGCCACCCCAAAGGCAGGTGTAAACCCCTTGTACTTCGGGGCGGGCAAGCTTGAGTCAGGACAAAACCCCGGGAAGTTCGCTTCTCTTGCGGGTTTCCCGGGGGTCAGGCGTTTTTGCCTTCCTGAATAACCACCGGTGGCTCAAGGTACCCACACGTTAACTTGAGAAAAACAAAGCGGTTTTATTGTGTTTTGAACAAGGTTGAAGGCCGCCTTGCGAAGCTTTGATTTTTTTTTAAAAAAAGTTTGATTGCGAATATTCTGTAATTACGCCTCTTATGAAATTGCAAGTTTTAAGTAAAACTTTTTTGGTTGATTCAGCACTAACGGTTTCCTATAGTTTCTCCACCCCACCAATTTGTTTTCTTAAGTTTTTTTCAACATTGCACCGATTCGTTGAGGACCCTCCATGAATTGTCTCTGGAACTCCTGTCTGGAAGAAATCGAAAAAAAAATTCTTCCGGAAAATTTCAACACCTGGTTCTCGCCGACCTTCTCTGCGGGAAATGAAAACGGCCAACTGACCATTGCCGTCCCGAACCGTTTTTACGAAAAATGCCTGACTGAAAATTACCTGGAGCTGATCCAGGAAACCCTCAATTCGCTTTCGTCCGAAAAAGTGGACATTCGTTTCGAGGTGATTCCGGGTGGCGCGCCGATGGCTTCCCGAAAACAGGAGGAGACACCCGCTCCGCCCGTCAAGGAAACCCGCTCCGTTGACTCGTCCAGGGAAGAGGCGATCTGCACATTCCCCCCGGCCTATCCAACGTTCCGCACCTGCCTCAATCCCAAGTACCAGTTTTCCAGCTTTGTCGTCGGTCCCAACAACCAGTTTGCCCAGGCCGCCTGCGAGGCCGTGTCCAACAATCCCGGATTCAACTATAATCCCTTGTTTTTATATGGGGCTGTTGGTCTTGGGAAGACCCATCTCCTGCACGCCATCGGCAACGAAATCCTCAACCGTCATCCGGATGCCAAAGTACGGTATCTCTCCGCGGAAAATTTTACAGTCGATCTCATTGAATCAATCAAGCGCGACCAGATGGCCTCCTTCCGCGAGCGCTACCGGCCGCTGGACGTTTTACTGGTCGACGATATCCAGTTTCTGGGCGGCAAGGAGCGGACCCAGGAGGAGTTTTTCTACACCTTCAATTCACTTTACGAATACCACAAACAGATTGTCATCTCCGCCGACCGCTACCCCAAAGACATGCACGATATCGAGGAACGCCTGCGATCGCGCTTTGAGAGCGGCCTCATCGCCGATATCATCCCGCCGGACCTGGAGACCAAGATCGCCATCCTCTTCAAGAAGGCGGAGAACCACAAGAAAGAGCTTTCACAGGAAGTGGCGGCTTTTCTGGCGCAGAACATCAAATCGAATATTCGCGAACTGGAGGGGCTCCTGCTCCGCGTCATCGCCTACGCCTCATTCACGCGGCGGGAGGTCGACCTCGAACTGGCGCAGGAAGTGCTGCGCGATTTCACCGTCGACAAGAACCGGAACTTCACCATTCCGAATATCCTCAAGATCGCCGCTTCGTTTTTCAATCTGAAAGTGCAGGATCTGAAATCCAAACGCCGCTCCCGCGAGATTTCCGTACCCCGCCAGATCGCCATGTTCATCTGCCGGGAATACACCTCTGCGTCCCTTCCGGAAATCGGCCGTCAGTTCGGTGGAAAAGACCACACCACCGTCATTTTCTCCCACAAAAAGATATCCAAATTAGTTAAAGAAAACAAAGAGATGGAAAAGACGGTCGACGAGATCGTCAAAATCATCGAACACGGCTGATTTGTGAATAAAACGTGTAAATTCTGTCCCTAAAGGGGGCTAAAATTTGCTATAATAAGAAGGTTGAATTTTATCCCCCTTCCCCTGAACGGAGACGGCCCATTTCACACCGGTTCGCTCAGCAAAAAGTTCCTTTAAAATTCGACTTTTAAGTGAGTTTTCCCCAAACTCACAGCCCCTGCTTTAATTACTGTATTAAATTATTTAACTTTTAGTTTAGGTTTTATGGAAAACCCCCAGGCCAAAGCGTACGATTCGTCGAATATCAAAATCCTGGAAGGGCTCGAGGCCGTACGGAAACGACCGGCGATGTACATCGGCGGAACGGGTCTCGACGGCCTGCACCACCTGGTTTACGAACTGGTGGACAACAGCGTCGACGAAGCGATTGCCGGGCACTGCACGCAGATCGATGTCATTCTGCATATCGACGGCAGCGTGACCGTGTCGGACAACGGGCGGGGGATCCCGACGGACCTGCACAAGGGGAAAAATATCTCAGCCGCCGAGGTGGTGATGACGGTGCTTCACGCCGGCGGTAAATTCGACAAGGACACCTACCAGGTTTCCGCCGGGTTGCACGGCGTCGGCGTTTCCGTGGTCAATGCCCTGTCGGAGTCGGTTGACCTGGAAATACGCCGTGAAGGCCAGATATTCCGCCAGAAATACGCCCGGGGCAAACCCCTCACTGCGCTTGAGGTGGACGGAAAAACGGACACCACGGGAACCCGGCTGATGGTCAAGCCCGATGCGGAGATTTTCGCGGACACGCGTTTCAGCTTTGACGTTCTGTCGCACCGCCTGCGGGAGCTGTCGTTTCTCAATAAGGGCCTTAAAATCCACATCCACGACGAGCGTGACGGGCGCAGCCACGACTTTTTCTACGAAGGCGGCATCCGCTCGTTTATCGAACTGCTGAGCAAAAACAAGAAGGTGATCCATTCGAACGTCATTTACATCGAGAAGCGGAAGGACGACTGCATGCTGGAATTGGCCATGCAGTACAACGACAGCTACAACGAGGAGATGTTCACCTTCGTCAACAACGTGAACACGCGCGACGGGGGAACTCACCTGAGCGGTTACCGGTCGGCGCTGACGCGAACGATCAACAGTTACGCCACCCAGGCGGGCATGCTCAAAAACGTGGGCGTCAGCCTGACAGGCGACGACATGCGCGAAGGTCTGATCGCCGTGCTCAGCATCAAGATACCGGAGCCGCAGTTCGAAGGGCAGACGAAGGGCCGGCTGGGCAACAGCGAGGTGAAGGGCATCGTCGAGCAGATGGTCAACGAAAAGCTGGGGCAGATTTTCGAGGAGTCGCCATCCGTGGCCAAGGCGATCTGTTCCAAGGTCATCAGCGCCGCCCAGGCGCGGGAGGCGGCGAAAAAGGCCAAGGACCTGGTCCGCCGCAAGAATGCGCTGGAAATCAGTTCCCTGCCGGGGAAGCTGGCCGACTGTGCCGAGAAAGACCCTGAAAAATCCGAAATCTACATCGTCGAGGGGGATTCAGCCGGCGGTTCCGCCAAGCAGGGGCGCGATCGCAAGTTCCAGGCGATTCTGCCGTTGAAGGGCAAAATCCTCAACGTGGAACGGGCCCGCTACGACAAGATGATCTCAAGCGATGAAATCGGCGCCCTCATCACGGCGCTGGGCACGGGCATCGGCAAGGACGACTTCAATATCGAAAAAACGCGCTATCACAAAATCATCATCATGACCGACGCGGACGTGGACGGAGCGCATATCCGGACACTGCTGCTGACGTTTTTCTTCCGCCAAATGCCGCAGGTGATAGAAAAGGGCTACCTGTACATCGCCCAGCCGCCGCTGTTTAAAATCAAAAAAGGCAAGCAGGAGGCCTATTTCAAGGACGAGAAACGGTTGTCGCAGTATCTGATCGAACAGGGCGTGGCCAACCACGAGGTGCGCCCGTCGGCCAACGGGTCCACCTACAGCGGGGCGGAGCTGGTGGAGGTGGTGAACAACCTGGTGAAATACCGCGATTACTCTGAGACGGTGACGAAAAATAACATTCCCTATTCCCTGCTCGACGCCATCGTCCGGCTCAATCTTAAGACAGATAACTTTAATGATCTGAAGCGGGTTCTCGAAACCATGGCGCGGCTCATGGAGAATATTGTAGACGAACCGAGGAAGGAAGCCTGGAATTGTGGCGAGGGACTGCGCAACATTCCCCTGGTCATGTACAACGGCGAAACGCTGGGAGACAACGAGAAAGCCATCCTGGAGGAATTCGGCCTCGAAATGACGCAGGAGGAAGACAACCGCTACCGGGCCAAAACGGAACACGGCCATGAAGGCATTGAAATCAACGAATACATCCGCGACGCGCATCTGGAATTGTTCTTCGACCGGGAAAAGAGCAAATACGTCATCACCCTGAAGGGACGGTGGCTGGGCAAACAGATCAAGATCGATCTCGGAGCGGATTTCCTGAACACGCCGCTGATCCAGAAGCTGTTTTCGATTTACGAACCGTTGAGGGCGGTGGATCATCCGCCGTTCAAACTGGTCCACAAGGAAGACTCGACCGAGGTGGCCTCGAAGGAAGACCTGCTCGATGCGATTCTGGAAGCGGGCAAAAGCGGCGTTTACATCCAGCGTTACAAAGGTCTGGGCGAGATGAACCCGGACCAGCTCTGGGAAACGACGATGGACCCGGAAGGGCGTGTGCTGCTGCAGGTGCGCGCCGACGATTTTGTCGAACTGGACAACCTGTTCTCCCAGTTGATGGGAGACGAGGTGGAACCGCGCCGCGAATTCATTCAAAAATACGCCCTGGACGCCAAGAACATCGATATCTGATCCATTCCCGTTGATAAACCAATACCCTGAACCATTTCGCCATCCATGAGTGAACTGATCGAAGGAATCAATATCGAAGACGAGATGCGGAGTTCGTATCTCGACTACGCGATGAGCGTGATCATCGGCCGCGCCCTGCCGGATATCCGCGACGGTCTCAAGCCGGTGCACCGGCGCACGCTCTACGCCATGCACGAGCAGTCCAACACCTTCAATCGGCCCTATAAAAAATCCGCCCGCATCGTCGGGGATGTCATGGGTAAATACCACCCACATGGCGAATCGGCGGTTTATGACACGATCGTGCGCATGGCGCAGAATTTTTCGCTGCGTTTCCCGTTGATCGACGGGCAGGGCAATTTCGGTTCGGTCGACGGCGATTCGGCGGCGGCCTCGCGTTACACCGAAGTGCGCATGGCGGAGATTTCGCAGGAGATGCTGCGCGATCTCGAAAAAGACACCGTCCAGTTCATTCCCAACTACGACGAATCGCTGACCGAGCCCACGGTGCTCCCGGCGGCGTTTCCGCAGCTTCTCGTCAACGGCGCGGCGGGCATCGCCGTCGGCATGGCGACGAACATTCCGCCGCACAACCTGAACGAGGTGATCACCGCGACGATCCGCCTGATCGATCAGCCGGAGGCGACGGTGCAGGAGCTGATGGAACACCTGCCCGGACCGGATTTCCCGACGGCGGGGATCATCAACGGTACCAACGGCATACGTGCCGCCTATCACACCGGACGCGGCCAGATCCGCGTGCGCGCCCGGGTGGAGATCGAAACGCATCCCAAAACCGATCGCGAATCGATCATCATCACCGAGTTGCCCTACCAAGTGAACAAGGCGCGGCAGGTGGAGCGCATCGCCCAGCTCGTCCGTGACAAAAAACTCGAAGGCATCTCGGATCTGAGGGACGAATCGGACCGCGAGGGCATCCGCGTCGTCATCGAACTCAAAAAAGGCGCCAGTTCCCAGGTGATCCTGAACACCCTGTACAAGAACACCTCGCTGCAGGAAACGTTCGGCATCATCCTGCTCGCCATCGTCAACCGGCAGCCGCGCATTGTCAGCCTCAAGGAAGCCCTGCGGCATTTCATTTCGTTCCGGCGCGAGGTCGTCACCCGCCGCACCGAGTTCGACCTGAAAAAGGCGCGGGAGAAGGAACACATCCTGGAAGGGCTCAAGATCGCCCTCGACAACCTGGACGATGTGGTGAGCACCATCCGCGAAGCGGCGGACCCGGCGGAAGCGAAGGCGAACCTGATGTCGCGTTTCGGACTCTCCGAGATCCAGTCGAAAGCCATCCTGGAGATGCGCCTGCAGCGGTTGACCGGGCTCGAGCGGCAGAAGATCCTCGATGACCTGGCGGCGATCCGCAAGGAAATCGAACGCCTCGAAAACATTTTGGCGCATGAAGACGTCAAGTTGCAGATCATCCGCGAGGAACTCGAGACCATCCGCGACAAGTACGGCAACGACCGGCGCACGGAGATCGTCGAGGACGATGAAGGCGATATCGAAATCGAGGACATGATCGCCGACGAGGATATGGTCATCACTTTTTCCCGCAGCGGTTACATCAAGCGGCTGGCGGTCGACAACTACCGGTCGCAGAAGCGCGGCGGCAAAGGGGTGAAGGGCATGGCGGTGCGCGAGGAAGATGTCGTGTCGCAGCTTTTCGTCGCTTCGACCAAGGACTTCCTGCTCATTTTCACCAACATCGGCCGCGTTCACTGGCTGAAGGTGTACAAGGTGCCGGAAGCGGGGCGCACGGCGAAGGGCAAATCCATCGCCAACCTGCTGCAGCTCAAGCCGGATGAAAAGATCGCCAGCATCCTGCCGATAAAAACGTTTGAAGAAGACAAATTCGTGGTCTGCGCCACCCAGCGCGGCGTGGTGAAGAAAACCTCGCTGATGGCCTACAGCAACGTGCGGCAGGGCGGGATCATCGGCCTGACCCTCGACGAGGGCGACCGGGTGATCGCCGCCGAAGTGAGCGACGGCGACAAGGACATCCTGCTGGCGACGAAGATGGGCAAGGCGATCCGCTTTCAGGAGCAGGACGTGCGGGCCATGGGCCGTACGGCGCGCGGGGTGACGGGCATCCGCCTGAAGGAAGACGACGCGGTGGTGAGCGCGGTGATCGCTGAGCCGGGGAACTTCGCCCTCACGGTGACGGGCAACGGTTACGGCAAGCGCACGCCGGTGGAAGACTACCCGGTTCAGGGGCGCGGCGGGCAGGGTGTCATCACCATGAAGATCAACGACAAGATCGGCACCGTCATCGGCGTGGAGCAGGTCAACGATGAGGACGAACTGCTGGTGGTGACCACCAACGGCAATATCATTCGCATGGAAGTGTCCGAGATCTCCACCATGGGACGCAACACGCAGGGCGTGCGCCTGGCGCGCATGGAAGAGGGGAACCACGTCGTGGCTGTCGAAAAATTTGTCGAGTGATCCTCACACAAAACCCGTTTCCGGATCCAGATGAAATCTGCTAACCAAAGGGGAACCCTCCGGCATGGCCGGTGGCTCCTCCTCGTTTTTCTCTGCCTGTTTTCCGCCTGCCAGGACACCCAGGTGGAAAAACTGCTCAACCAGGCGAACGAGGAATGGGTCAAGGGCCGCAATCACAGCGCCGTCGAGTTGTTCAATTCCATTCTCGAGATTGCCCCCACCGGCATCTACGCCGAGGAAGCGCTGTTCCGCCTGGGCGAGATCAACCTGTACGGAATGAACAACCCCACCCAGGCGATCAACTACTTCAAGGAAGTGATCCAGGAAAATCCGCAGGGCCCCTACCGCTACGACGCGCAGAAATACATCGCCGAGATCGTGGAGACGAATTTCAAGGATTACGATCAGGCGATCATCGAGTACCAGAACCTGATCGACCGCAACCAGGTTCCCGACGACAATGCGCAGAACCAGTTCCGCATCGCCACCCTGTTCATCAAGAAGCAGAATTACGATCAGGCGCTGGTGGAGTTTGAACTCCTTCTCGAGAATTATCCCGATTCGGCCTGGGCGGATCAGGCGCAATACAAGATCGTGGAGTTGCATTACACGTTGAACGAGTGTGAAAAGGCCCGAGAAAGTTACAAGGCGTTCACCAAATCCAGGGCGAACAACCCTTTCAAGGCGGAGATGGATTTCGTCATGGCCTCCTGCCTGGAAGATGAAGGGCAGCTGGTGTTGGCCTACAAAAGCTTCAAGGCGCTCGAAGGCAATTACAAGTACCCGACCATGGTGAAAATGAAGCTGGAAGGGCTGGAAGGCCGGATCAAAAAGGACAAGCAGCCCAAAAAAGTGAGAGGCAAAAAGAAAAGAAGGTCGGGAAGGAGAAGTTGATCGATGCTGGATATCAGAAAGATTCGTGAAAACCCGGAAGCCGTGCAGGCCGCCCTGGCCCGAAGGGGCGCCGCCGCCGCTGAGGGAATGGAGTGTCTGCTGGAGGCCGACCGCAAGCGCCGGGCCGGTATCAGCCAGTCGGAGCAACTGAAGAACAAAAAGAAAACCCTCTCGGCGGAAGTGGGCAAGCTCAAGCAGCAGGGGGAAGACGCCTCGGCCTTGATGGAGGAAGTCAAGGTGATCAACGAGCAGATCAAACAACTCGACGACTCCGCGGCAGAGCAGGAAAAGGAACTCACCAACGCGCTGCTGGCCATCCCCAACACGCCGGACGCATCGGTTCCCGCGGGGACGGACGATTCGGCCAACGAATTCATCCGCGAATGGGGAGCGGCGCCACAATTCGATTTCGAGGCGAAGAACCACGTCGAACTCGGCGAGGCGCTGGACATTCTCGACCTCAAACGGGCGGTCAAAATCGCAGGGTCCCGCTTCGCCGTCTTCAAAAACGAGGGCGCGCGCCTGCTGCGCGGCATCATCCAGTTCATGCTCGACGTGCAAACGACGGAAAACGGTTACGCGGAAGTCTATCCGCCGGTTCTGGTCAACCGCGATTCTCTGCTGGGAACGGGGCAGTTGCCGAAGTTCGAGGAAGACCTGTTCAAACTGGCGGACGATCCGTTCTACCTGATCCCGACCGCCGAGGTGCCGGTGACGAACCTGCACCGTGACGAAATCATCGAAGAGGACCAGTTGCCGGTTTGCTACGCGGCCTACACAGCCTGCTTCCGGCGCGAGGCGGGCTCCTACGGCAAGGACACGCAGGGGATCATCCGCCAGCACCAGTTCGACAAGGTCGAGCTGGTCAAGTTCGCGCATCCGGACACTTCCTGGGATGAGTTGGAAAAACTGGTGGGCGATGCCGAAAGCGTCCTCAAAAAACTCAATCTGGCTTACCGGGTGATGAACCTGTGCACGGGCGATCTGGGGTTTTCTTCCGCGAAGACGTACGACCTGGAGGTCTGGCTGCCCAGTCAGGGGATGTACCGCGAGATATCCTCCTGCAGCAACTTCACGGACTATCAGGCGCGGCGAGCCAAAATCCGCTTCCGGCGCGGCGGGCCCAAGGGCAAGCCGGAACTGCTGCACACGCTGAATGGCTCCGGCCTGGCGGCGGGGAGGTTGTGGATCGCGGTGGTTGAAAACGGGCAGGAAAAAGACGGCTCGGTGACGATCCCGGAGGCGCTGAGGCCCTACATGGGCGGTCTCGAAAAAATTTCCCCAAAGGTTTGATTCCCAAGGAAATGGGCGGCAAAAAGGGGCTTTCCGCCATGCCGGTTTTTTCCTTTAACGGACGTCTTGACAATCGGGGTGTTACAGGACACTATTAGGGGACTTCTCAATATTCAGAGGGTGTTCCTGGCCGGTCCTGGGGACGGCTTTTTCTTTTTTCCCCGGAATGGTTAGAAATTATTGAGAACATTGAGGATTGAGCCCAAACGGAGGGATGGCCGAGTGGTTGAAGGCGACGGTCTTGAAAACCGTTGAGCGTGACGAGCGTTCCGTGGGTTCGAATCCCACTCCCTCCTCTCTTTGCAGAGGTGGTGTCTTGGCGTCGAATATTTCTTCGTCAGGTTTTTGGGCAGAATCATGGAGTGGGCATTGGTCCCGCGCCCTTGAGTGACCCTCTGAATGAGACATGCGAAGGTAAGAAGGAGAGGTGGCCGAGTTGGCTGAAGGCGCACGCCTGCTAAGTGTGTGTAGGCCAAAAGCCTACCGAGGGTTCGAATCCCTCCCTCTCCGCCACCTTGCGGTGGGCCAACGTCTTGACGTGGTGAATTTCTTCGTCAGGTTTTTTGGCAGAACCATGGAGGAACGGGCCATTGGCCGTGCGCCGAGCACCTTGCGGTGGGCCAGTGTTTTGGTGCTGTAAATGACCTCGGTCGGTTTGGGAGCAGAATTGGGCAGGTTATTGAGCTGGCCCCGTACCAAGCGGTCGACTTTGTTTCTGACTTTTTAGTTTGCTGAGGACAACAGTTTGGCAACTTTACTGAAAAATATAATGACCTGGGCCATTGTGCTCGGCATGGCTCTGGGCCTCACCGCCTGTGGCGGTTCGGATGGCGAGCCCATCAAGCCGCCAGCGGACGGCGCCAATATTGAGAGCCCGAAGCCGGAATTGATTTCCGAGGGATCGGGGACGCGCATCGCGCCGCAGAGCCAGCAGGCGGAGTACGCGGAAGGTTCGACCTCCGATAACGAGGGTCACCCGGTCATCGACCAGAGCGGAGAGCATTCGACGCGCGAGGTGATGGTGCCGCCGGATGTGGACGGCAAGTGGAAAGCGGTCAAGATCATGGTCCGCAACAAAAAGGACGAAGAAAAGAGCAAAATGCGGATGGTGAACCTGGGCGAGAGTTTCGACATCGACGGCGGCCTCAAGGTTACGGTGGGCCCGTTCCTGCCGAACTTCGTCATGAGCCAGGCGGCGTTTACCTCCAACGGCAACGAACTGGTCAACCCGGCGGTGCGCCTGGTGGTGACGGAAGGGGATAAAACCCTGTTCGAAGGCTGGGCCTTCGCCAAATACCCCAGTATGTACGCCTTCGAACATGAGACGTGGTCCCTGCAGTTGATGGATTTCATCCCGGTGAGCACGAGTTGACGCAGAAATACGATTGACAAAATTCCCCTGTAGGGTAAAAGAAACAGAATCAGGCGCCCATAGCTCAGTTGGATAGAGCGACGGTTTGCGGAACCGTAGGTCAGAGGTTCGAGTCCTCTTGGGCGCGCTCTTTTCCAGAAGGGCAACTTGCATGCCCTTCTGGCCTGAATATTTGAAGCCCGGACGCGTGAATAAAGTAAACACTCTGCCGGGCGCTTTTTAGTTTATGGAGAGATGGCCGAGCGGTCGAAGGCGGTTGACTCGAAATCAATTGTGCCCGAGAGGGTACCGGGGGTTCGAATCCTCCTCTCTCCGCCATTTGCCATGAGGACGGCGTCTTGGCATCGCAAGTTTCGTCGATGGGTTTTTCTGCAGAGCCGGGTCGAAATTTCATCGGCCCCGCGTTAAGCGGTCGCCGTAATAATCTGGTCCTTGCACAAAATTGTGTGTAATAAGAAAACCGTTTAAGGAGAGGTGGCCGAGCGGTTGAAGGCGCACGCTTGGAAAGCGTGTGTAGGTCAAAAGCCTACCGAGGGTTCGAATCCCTCCCTCTCCGCCACCTTGCGGTGGGCCAGCGTCTTGACGTGATGAATTTCTTCGTCAGGTTTTTGGGGCAGAATCATGAAGGAACGGGCCATTGGCCGATCTTGCGGGGGTCCAGTGTCTTGGCACCGTAAGTGACCTCGGTCGGTTTGGGAGCAGAATCGGGTAAGTTATTAAGATGGCCCGCGCCGAGTGGTCGCTGTGAAGGGCAACATCTTGGCGTCGTTAGTTTTTAGAATCATGATGGAGAAACACCGCCCTTGCGGCGAGCAGTCCCACGCAAGGTGGCAGTTGATTGCGGGCCGTGAAAGGATTAAGATAGATTCAGCAAACGAGTTTTGAATTGGGCAGTTTTGTTGGGCCTCACGCAACGTGGCCTTGTGAACCCCGCCAGGTCCGGAAGGAAGCAACGGTAGCGAGTCGTCGCGGGTGCTGTGAGATCCCCAACAATTCTGCCTTTGAATTCGCATCCCCGAGAGGATGCAGATAGAGCCCTTCCCCACAAGTGGGGAAGGGCCACCGCTTCCGGCAAACGGTTGCCAACCCCCCTCCTGCCCACGGGTTCAGCATGAAATTTCAGGCCTCCGCACGCAAATGGCGACCGCAGAAATTTTCGGAACTCATCGGCCAGGAACACATCGTCCGCACCCTGAAAAACGCGATCGAACTCGACCGCGTCGCTCCGGCCTACCTGTTTTCCGGCACGCGCGGCGTGGGCAAGACGACCTCCGCCCGCCTCCTCGCCAAGGCGCTCAACTGCGAGGCGGGACCGACGCCGGAGCCGTGCGACACCTGCACCCATTGTGTTGAAATCCGCGAGGGCCACAGCGTCGATGTGATGGAAATCGACGGCGCGTCCAACAACAGCGTCGCCGAGGCGCGGGAGTTGATCGACAACGTCCAGTACAGCACTTCCTCCTGCCGCTTCAAGGTCTACATCATCGACGAAGTGCACATGCTTTCGAAAAGCGCCTTCAACGCCCTGCTCAAGACGCTGGAGGAACCGCCCGCTAGCGTGGTTTTTATTTTCGCCACGACCGAAATCAACAAGATTCCCGAGACCATTCTCAGCCGGTGCCAGCATTTCGAATTCAAACCGTTGTCGCACCAGCAGATCATGGAACAACTGCGCCTGATCTGCGAAAACGAATCCATCGAAATCGACGCGGGCAGCCTGGATGAAGTGGCCAAAAACGGCGCGGGCAGCATGCGCGACGCGCAGAGTTTGCTCGACCAGGTGATCGCCTACAGCGGCAGATCGATCGGCGCGGGCGCGGTGGAAGAGGTGCTCGGCATCGTCGGCCAGGACACACTGGCGCGGTTTTTCAACCGGATTGTCGAACGCAACGGACCGGAGTTGATGCAGACCGTGCAGGAGACGGCCCTCAATGGCAAGGACCTGGGTCTGTTCTGCCGCGATTTGATTGAATACCTGAGAAACCTGATGATCGTGAAGGTGGCGAAGGACCCGGCGGCGCTGCTCAGCCAGCGCGCGTTTGATCTGGATGTTTTGAAGAAGCAGGCCGAGGCGGTGCATCTCGACGAATTGCAGCAGATGTTTCATGCGCTGTCGAAGGCCGACCTCGACATGAAGCGCAGTTCCCTGCCGCGCACGGTGTTTGAGATGGCGGTCATCCGCCTGCTGGATGTGCGCCCTTATCAGAACGTCGACGACCTGATCCAGAAGATCAATGCCATGACGGGCGAAGTGCCTGTGGCGGCCCCGGCCGCGCCATCGGCTCCGGCGGCAAGCGCTCCGCCGCAACCTGTTGCGCCGCCTGCGGCGTCGCCGCAACAAGCCGCCGCCCCACCGGCCGCAACGCCGGCGAAGCCGGTTTCGTCTTCTTCCAACAAGTGGGACGAGATAAAAAACCGGGCGGGCCAGGCCAAGCGGATTTTCGGGACCTACCTGATGCAGGCGGAGGTGCTGGAGTTGAGCGAGGACGAGCTGCATCTCGCGTTTCCGGATCCGTTCACGCAGGGCCAGGTGAGCAAGGAAGAAAACCGCGCCTTGCTCAAGGAAATCGCCAGCGAGGTGATGGGCAATCCCGGTATCGTGGTGAAGCTCGATTGCCGCCCGGCGGAGTCGAACAACGAACCGGTTTTGACAGACAACGCGCCTGGAAATAAAAAAGGGGAGAAGACCAGTCCCACCGAGCAGCAATTGCTGAAAGACGCAGTGGAGATTCTCGGCGGTACGGTCATCGGTTAACGAAGAGCCTCAGGGAGTGAACCTATGTTTGATAAATTGGGCGGTCTGTTTCAGCAGGCCCGCGAAATGCAATCGAAGCTCGGCGAAATCCAGGATTCCCTGCGGGAAAAACGGGTGGAAGCCACGGCCGGCGGCGGCATGGTGACCGTCACCGCCAACGGGCTCAACGAAATCCTGTCCGTCAAGATCGACGACGACCTCATCAGCATGCAGGACCGCGCCGTGCTGGAAGAACTCGTTGCCGGCGCGATGAACGAGGTCACGCGCAAGGTCAAGGAAATGGCGGCGGAGGACCTGTCGCAGCTCACCGGGGGCATGAAGATCCCCGGCCTCTTCACATAAAGGCGCGCCGATTAAGTGAAACGTCCCGGTGCACTCACTGACCTCATCCAGGAACTGAAACGCCTGCCCGGCATCGGCCAGAAAACCGCCGAGCGTCTGTCGTTTTTCATCATGCGCGGCGAGAAACTGCGCGCGGAAAAACTGTCGGCGGCTGTGATGGCGGTGAAGGAGAAGATCGTCCTTTGCTCGGAGTGCCACGGCATCACCGAGCGCAACCCGTGCGACATCTGCACCGATGAAAAACGCGACCGCGGGCTCGTCTGCGTGGTCGAAGAACCGTACGACGTGTACGTGCTGGAAAACGTCGGCGAATTCAAGGGTGTTTACCACGTGCTGATGGGGGTCATCTCGCCGCTCGACGGCATCGGCCCGGCGGAACTGACGCTGGACGGATTGAAGGCCCGCGTGGACACGGGCAACGTGCGCGAAATCATCGTGGCGACGAATCCCGACCTGGAAGGCGAATCGACGGCAACCTACATCGCCCGGCTGCTCAAGGGGAGCGGGGTGAAACTGTCGCGTATCGCCCGGGGCGTGCCCGTCGGCGGCGACATCGAATACGCCGACACCGTCACCCTGCAAAAGGCCCTCGAAGGCCGCACGGAAATAACCCCCTAGACGAGTCTTTCCGGACGGGTGACGTCTTAACCCCAAAAGTTTCCTCAATGAGTTTTACCGCAGAATCCTTGCGGACGGGTCCCCGCCGGACGGGCAGCTTCTTGACGCGGAGGATTTAGCCGGCAACTGTTTTTGACTTTGGGGTGAATCCAATATTCCCTCTTGTAAAGAGGGACGCGAAGCAGGGTGATTCTTCTTTCCGCGCAGGCCTGTAAATCCCAGATCCGCTAAAAATCATCAGAAAAACTTTAGGGAAGAAGCTCCCCAAGCCCCTTCGGAGAAGGGGGAGGTGCTTGCGCACGGCTGGTTTGAAAACCCTAAATAAAAGGCAAAGGCGGGATGCTTCGGCTTCGCCTCAGAATGACAGATCTGGCAGTTTTGGACTGAAAACGAGGCAATTTGGCTGACCGCAAGGTCTGGCGAATAGACCTGGCGGTCGGCAAGGTGATAGGACACCCGATTCTGCAGTAAAACCCGTGGATGTCATGGTTTGTAGCAAGAAATCGCCCCCATGGCGAATGGGGCGATGAAACCCCTTGACCCCGCCGAAAGAACTGATAAAATTACTGTCTTTGGGAAATCCAGAAGACGAAAAAAACACCATTCCGGAGTGGCGCAATGGTAGCGCAATCGGCTGTTAACCGATGGGTTACAGGTTCGAATCCTGTCTCCGGAGCCCGTATACAGAGCCGCCCTCCCGGGCGGCTTTTTTGCTTATGACCCCCGGCCTGAAAGCCAAATTGATAGCCGAAACCGCCGGCACCTTCGCCCTGGTGTTTGCCGGGTGCGGCGCCATGGTCATCAACGACCTCACCGGCGGCGCGGTGACCCACGTCGGCGTCGCCCTCACCTTCGGCCTTGTTGTCATGGCGATGATCTACACCTTGGGAGATGTTTCCGGCGCGCACATCAACCCCGCCGTCACGCTCGGTTTCTGGGCGGCAGGACGCATCCCGCACCGCCAGGCGCTGGCCTATATCGGTAGCCAGTGCATCGGGGCGCTGGGCGCCGCTGCGTTCCTGCGCCTGCTGTTTCCCGCGCACGCCACCCTTGGGGCCACGCTTCCCGCCGGATCCGGCATGCAATCGTTTGTGATGGAGATCGTGCTGACGCTGATCCTGATGTTCGTCATCCTGAATGTGTCGTCCGGATCGAAGGAAAAAGGC
>JAGQJZ010000208.1 GCA_020430445.1 Nitrospina sp. | reverse complement strand
CACCGCCAGCGACCAGGTGTGCAGAAGCGGCATCATCTCGGCGCCGGTGCCGAAATAGTCCGAGGTCGCCCGCTCGAACCAGAAGTTCGACAGGAAGGCCAGCGTCGCCAGCACCGATTTCGCCATGTCGCGGTAGTCGCCGGGCAGCAGCAGCACCCAGCCCAGCACGAAGCAGACCGCCAGCATCGCGAACAGCGCCGGCAGGATCCGGCGGGCGCGGCGCTCGTAGAAGCCGATGAGCGAGAACTTGCCGCGGTCGATCTCGCCCGCGAGGATCCCGGTGATCAGGTAGCCGGAGATGACGAAGAAGACATCGACCCCGACATAGCCGCCGGAGAACAGGGAGAAGCCGGCATGAAACAGCACCACCGGAACCACGGCGATGCTGCGCAGACCATCGATGTCGGGACGATAGGTACCCCGCGCATGCCGCGGGGCCGGGATCTCTTCGGAACTCATGACACGACCGTCTTCGACAGGAATCCGCGCCGCCGTACAGCGCAACCGCGAAGCACTATGTCCCAGTTGCCCTTCCGGATCAACGCAGGAAGGCCCGGCCGCGCCGGGCCGGTCGATCAGGTCGCATCGGCCCCCGCCTTCCAGGGATG
>JAGQJZ010000207.1 GCA_020430445.1 Nitrospina sp. | reverse complement strand
CTTGACCGGCTGCGTGCATCGTCGCCGGACTCCGAGTCGTCGCTTGCCATGCTGTACCGGTATGCGGTCGATGCCATGCTGCGTATGCAGTGCGAGGCGCGGGTCGATGGCCTGCCGGATTATTCGGCTACCTTGCTGCGGACCGAGCTCGAGCTGTTCACGGACTGGTTCCTGGGTCGACATCTGGGGCTGGAGATCGACGCCACCCTCGGCGCGGCATTGCGCGACAGCTACGCTGCTTTGGTGCAGGTCTGCCTGGAGCAACCTCAGGTGTTCGTGCACCGCGACTATCACAGCCGCAACCTGATGGTCCTGACAAACGCGGACGCGGGCGCCAATCCGGGCATCATCGACTTCCAGGACGCGGTGCTCGGGCCTGTGAGCTACGACCTGGTCAGCCTGCTGCGTGACGCGTACGTGTGTTTCGACGATGGTGCCGTGTATGCCTGGTTGCGCTATTACCATGCGAGCGCTCAGCGTCGCGGTTGGCTCGATGGTGTCGACTACCTCACGCTCCGGCGTTGGTTCGATCTGACCGGCGTGCAGCGTCATCTCAAGGTTGCCGGCATCTTCGCCAGGCTCTGGCACCGGGATCGCAAGCCTGGATACC
>JAGQJZ010000206.1 GCA_020430445.1 Nitrospina sp. | reverse complement strand
CGACGACCCTGAGGGCGCCAGCCGCCCGTTCGACGCGAACCGCGACGGCTTCGTGCTGGGTGAGGCCGCCGCCGTGCTGGTACTGGAGGAGATGGACGAGGCGCTGCGCCGCGACGCGCCCATCTTGTGCGAACTGGCGGGCTACGGCGCGACGTGCGACGCCCACCACCTCACCGAGCCCGCGCCGGGCGGCATGGAGCAGGCCGAGGCGATGCGCATCGCCATGCGCCGGGCGGGCCTGGAGCCCGAGCAGATCGACTACGTCAACGCGCACGCCACCAGCACGTGGGCGGGCGACATCGCCGAGGTGGCGGGCATCCGCGCGGCGCTGGGTGACGCCCACGCCGCCACGACGTGCGTCAGCGCCACCAAGTCGATGCACGGCCACTGCGTCGGCGCCACGGGGGCCGTGGAGGCCGCCCTCACGGCGCTCACGGTGGCGGAGGGGGTCATCCCCCCCACCATCAACCTCACGAACCTCGACCCGGAGTGTGCGGGAGTCGACCACGTGGCCAACGTGGCGCGCCGGCGCCGCGTCGGCGCGGCCCTGTGCAGCGGTTTCGGGTTCGGCGGGCACAACGGCGTCGTGGCGATGACGGAGGTGGCGCGA
>JAGQJZ010000205.1 GCA_020430445.1 Nitrospina sp. | reverse complement strand
AGTTTTTAGCGACGATGTGCTTAGGCGTCACAGGGCACTGGCCAAGCGAGCTTGGCGGACAATTCGTGAGTCGTCGTTTTTGACGATTGCGACCGCACCGGTCATCTATTCGCTACTGATCCCGATTTCGATGCTGGACCTATTTGTCAGCCTCTATCAGCTGATTTGCTTTCCGGTTTACCAGGTTCCCCATGTAACACGCAAAGATTACGTCGTCGTCGATAGGCATTCGTTGGCATATCTGAACGTGATCGAGAAGGTGAATTGCGCTTATTGCGGCTATTGCAATGGCGTGTTGGCCTTTGCACGCGAAGTCGCGTCGAGGACCGAGCAGTACTGGTGCCCCATCAAACACGCGCGAAGAGCCAAAGGCTGCCACAGCCGCACGTGCTTGTTCTGCGAGTTCGGTGATGCACAAGAGTATGCTGAAAACCTGCAAAAGCTGCGGAAACAGTTTCAAGACTTGCAGAACACCCAGTAAGACTGCGACTTGACATCAATGGCACGTCGTTTGCGATTATCTATCGTAGTTCTATCCATCGTACTTCGAGACGATTTTGACTGAATCACCCAAGCCAGCAGAAAGAGATTACATGAGTGGACAAAGCAAG
>JAGQJZ010000204.1 GCA_020430445.1 Nitrospina sp. | reverse complement strand
CGACTTCAACGACAAAGACGGCCACAACCGGAGCCTTCTATATCGATCGACATGAGGTTACGAACGCCCAGTACCGACTGTTTCTGGATTGGGTAGCGGCAAACTCCGACACGACCGTGCGGCATCCTGAGCAGCCACCCGGCAAAAACCACACACCACGTTACTGGAATCTCTGGCGGCCGGCTCTGCTCCGTCAGACAGGTATGGACCGGATGCAGCAGTTCAATGACGCCACGTTCCGGAAGCCGGACCATCCGGTCGTGGGTATCGACTGGTTCGACGCGTATGCGTACTCCCGATGGGCCGGAAAGCGTCTTCCCTCGGAAGCGGAATGGGAAAAGGCCGCGCGGGGCACGGACGGTCGAATCTGGCCCTGGGGCAACGACTGGGACTTCGCGAAGTGCAACAGCGGGGGTTACGAGTGGAAAGGGGAACGCGACGGATACATCTACACCGCACCGGCCGACCATTACCCGGAAGGCACGTCGCCATACGGTTGCTTCAATATGGCTGGAAATGTCTGGGAGTGGACCGGCGAGTCTGCGCGAAGCGCGAGCAGTTCCAAACTGGAAAAAGTGATCAAAGGCGGAGGTTCCAATTCTTATCCGAGCCTC
>JAGQJZ010000203.1 GCA_020430445.1 Nitrospina sp. | reverse complement strand
CGCGATCTGCCCTGGCGGCGCACGCGCGATCCGTATGCCATCTGGATCTCCGAGACGATGCTACAGCAGACTCGCGTGGAAACCGTCGTACCCTACTACGAGCGATTCCTCGAGCGGTTCCCACGGGTGAGCGACCTCGCGGAGGCGAGCGAGGACGACGTCTTCGCCCACTGGGCGGGCCTGGGCTACTACCGACGCGCCAGCAACCTGCATCGCGCCGCTCGCGTCGTCCACGCGGAGCGCGCGGGCGAGATCCCGGTCGAGGAGCGAGACCTGCTCGCGCTGCCCGGGATCGGGCGCTACACCGCCGGAGCCTTGCGGTCCATCGCGTTCGGGCGTGAGGCGCCGGTCCTCGATGGCAACGTCGCGCGGGTGCTCGCGCGCGTGTTCGGGCGCGAAGGCGAGCTGCGGACCCACGAGGTGGAGCTGTGGGAGCTGGCGACGCGGCTCGTTGCCGGTTCGCGGCCCGCGGATCTGAACCAGGGCTTGATGGAGCTGGGTGCGGTCGTGTGCGTGCCGCGGTCGCCGCGTTGCGATGCCTGCCCGCTCGATGGGGTGTGCGACGCGCGGCGTCGCGGCCTCAGCGAGGCGATCCCGACGCCGGCCTCGCGCAAAC
>JAGQJZ010000202.1 GCA_020430445.1 Nitrospina sp. | reverse complement strand
GATGAACTCCTTGAAGGAGCCCTTGGGCTGGACGGTCGCGGACGACGCCGCGTCGAGGCTGCCGAGGTCGAAGCCGTCGGCCTTCGTGACGACGAACGCGCGACGCGTGCCGAAGTCCATGCTCACGAAGCCGTCGTGGGCGAAGACACGCGTCTTGCGTACCGGCTCGAAGGAGACCCGGCTGGCGGTGATGTTCGCCACGCAGCCGTTCTCGAAGGTCAGGCGCGCGTTCGCGATGTCGACGTGCTTGCCGAGCACGTTGCTGCCGACCGCCTCGAGGCGCGCCAGCGGCGAGCCCGCGATCTGCAGCACGATGTCGATGTCGTGGATCATGAGGTCCATCACGACCGACACGTCGAGGGTGCGGTAGTTGAACGGGGCGAGCCGGTTGGCCTCGATGAAGCGCGGCACGAGTTCGAGCTGCGAGAGCACCGAGAGCACGGGGTTGAAGCGCTCGACGTGCCCCACCTGGAGCACGAGGCCGCGTTCGTCGGCGAGCCTGCGCATCTCGGCGGCCTCGTCGAGCGTGACCGCCATCGGCTTCTCGACGAGCACGTGCACGCCGCGCCGCAGCAGCGGACAGACGACGGCGTGGTGCAGGCTCGTGGGCACCGCC
>JAGQJZ010000201.1 GCA_020430445.1 Nitrospina sp. | reverse complement strand
GCTCGTCCCCGAGGATTCCTCGATGGAGAACCTCGTCGACACCAGCTTCGTCGAAACCTACTGACGCCGGCCCAGATGCGTCCCGCCTGAAGCGTGGACTCAAAATGACAAAGCGTTCTCCGTGCGTGACAGAACGCACGGAGATCTGGCAGGGCGCGACGCGGCTCGGCCGGTCACCGGCAAAAACGGGGCATTCGCGATGGACATCATCCTCGACCGGATCTCGCATCGCTACGGCGAGGTGGAGGTTCTCGACGATATCTCCTTCACGCTCAAGGACGGGGAAATCGTCTGCATCATCGGACCATCGGGTTGCGGCAAGTCCACGCTCCTGCGCTTCATCGGCGGGCTCGAACGGCCGGATCACGGCCAGGTGCTGATTTCTGGCGCCCCGCCCGCCGACTCGCTCAACCCGCTTACCTACATCTTCCAGGACTTCGCGCTGCTGCCCTGGCGAACAGTTGAGGGCAACGTCAGCCTGGTGCTGGAGGATCACGGCATCAGGGGTGCGGTGGCGCGCGGCATCATCGACGACGTGCTGGCGCGGACCAAACTGTCGGACTTCCGCGCCGCACTCCCCCGCCAGCTCTCGGGCGGGATGAAACAGCGCGTCGCC
>JAGQJZ010000200.1 GCA_020430445.1 Nitrospina sp. | reverse complement strand
AAACCCCCGCTCGACAGCGCGTAAATCGTGTCCATATCGTTGTTGACCCGAATCGAAAGGATGAAAGCGTGACAGGCCCGACCGAAAACAGGCTCGCGGGCTCCGCCAGCCCCTATCTACTGCAACACAAGGACAATCCTGTCCACTGGCAGCCCTGGGATGACGACGCGCTCGAAGCCGCGCGAACGCTTGACCGACCCATCATGCTGTCGATCGGCTATGCCGCCTGCCACTGGTGCCACGTCATGGCACATGAGAGTTTCGAGGACGACGAAGTCGCGGCGCTAATGAACCGCCTCTATGTTAACATCAAGGTCGACCGCGAGGAGCGGCCGGATATCGATCAGTTCTACATGGCGGCCCTGTCGGCCATGGGCGAGCAGGGGGGCTGGCCGCTGACCATGATCCTCACCCCGGACGGCAAGCCTTTCTATGGCGGCACCTATTATCCCAAACACGCGCGCTACGGCAGGCCCGGTATCATGGATGTCCTCGTCCAGGTCGAAGCCGCATGGCGGAACCGACGCGACGAGATCAACGCCAATGCACTGCGCCTGCAGGAGCATCTCAAACGGGAACTCTCCGGCACCGCCTCCGCCACCGAAGTGACGCCCGATGCGATCG
>JAGQJZ010000199.1 GCA_020430445.1 Nitrospina sp. | reverse complement strand
TCGTCGTCGACAGGCCGGACACGGAACCGTGTCCTGTGCTGACCGAGATGTCCGCAAGAGTGAAGCCCGTCACGGCCTCCGGAAACGTGAAAGTTACCGTTGCGGCGGCATCCGCCAGTGTCAGAAGCGTGTCGTTGATAGTGACGATCGGCGCGGGGCCGACAAGAGAAAGGCTGCCGGGGATGTTGAGCGTTCCGCCGGTTGCGACCACGCCAGAGAGCGTGGAATAGGTCGTGACGCCACCCAGGATGGCCGAGCGAAGATCGGCGGGATGCAAGCCAGGAAATTCGGATGCGATCAGCGCAGCCGCGCCCGTGACGTGCGGCGTCGCCATCGAAGTGCCGTTGAGATAGAGGTAGGTATAACCGGAGTCGAAATACTGGTCGCCAGCGAAAGTGGAGGCAATCTGGCTGCCCGGTGCGGCGAGGTCCACAGTGGTCGCGCCGTAGTTCGAGAAACTGGAAAGCGCGCCGGTGCTGGTGATCGATGCCACCGAGACAACCGGATCATATGTGACGCCCTGATATGTCGATGAAACCGAGTAGTTCGCCGGATAACTGGGTATCGAATTGTTGTTGTTCGAATCATTACCCGCCGCTGCAATGAACAGGTGGCCATTGTCGCCCGCCGCCT
>JAGQJZ010000001.1:87088-91700 GCA_020430445.1 Nitrospina sp. | reverse complement strand
ATGAAAAAAGGCATGGCCATGCCGATGCAGGCGAAGACGATATGAAATCCCAGGGAGACGGCCATCTGGGTGCGGGCGGCCAGCAGGTTGAGCATCGGGGCGGGTCAGGAAGCGCGGAGGGAAACCGGTGAGCCGGGTTTCAACTTGAACATCTGCTGGGCGCTGTCGCCGTGGACAAAAATTTCCACCGCGTTCCAACTGTTGATGAGAAAGCCGGGCTTGCCCTTTTCGCATTCGCCGTAAGTGCGGACAAACTGTTTCAGCGTCCGGCGGCCCAGTTTCATCACCGGCGGCCCCGGAAGGTGGCGCTTGATGTCCTGCGCCGTGATATTGGTCGACAGGTTGCCGAACCGGTCGGCGTAGACCACCTCGCCTTTCAGCACGGGACCGTCCATCTTCGGGCGGGGCAGTTTGAGCACAACGGGATTGTTGATCTTGCGTCCCATCTTTTCCGGCTTCACGCCCGCCGCGAGGTGCGCCGCCACCGGCGCGAAGAGATCCCGCCCGTGAAAGGTGCTGGAGCGCGTGGGCAGAAAATACTTTGTGTTGGTCAGTTCGTAAGCCTCGACCTTGCCGGAAAACGCGGCGGTGAGCACGCCGTTGTCCGGGCCGACGAGCAGGGCGTCGTGTGTTTTGACGATGATCGGCCGGCGGGCGGTGCCCACTCCGGGATCGACGACGACCAAGTGAATGGTTTTGGGGGGAAAGAAGGGCAGGGCCGAGGCCAGCATCAGCGCCCCTTGCAATACGTTTTGCGGTTCAATTTTATGGGTCAGGTCGACCAGGGTGGCTTTGGGTTCGATGCCGAGGATGACCCCCTTCATGATGCCGGAAAAGGGGTCGGTGTCGCCGAAGTCCGTGGTCAGTGTGATGATGCGGGACATCCTTCGACTCCCTGTTCGGACAGGTTTGCAAGCGTGACCGGTACGATCCGGTTCATCAATGCGTCCGGTCCCTCAAGCGAAACCGGGACGTAATGTCCGCTGTGGCCGCGCAGGCGGCCGGATTCCGGATCGCGGCTGTTTTCCACCAGAACCGGTACCGTGCGGCCGAGCAGGCTCTGGCGGAAGGCGCGCGATTTAGCCTGGGCGATTTCAGTCAGCCTGCGGTTGCGTTCCTTCTTTTCCGCCTTGGGCACATCGTTCCTGAACGCGTGCGACTCCGTTCCCGTGCGCGGTGAATAGGAAAACACATGCAGGTAGGTGAAGGGCAATTCTTCGACCAGCCGTTGCGTTTCAAGAAAGTGCGCCTCGGACTCTCCTGGAAAACCGACGATGATGTCCGCTCCCAGTCCGAGGCCGGGAACATGCTGCGCCGCGCGTTCGACGATGCGGCGGTAGTCGGCGCTGCGGTAGTTGCGCCGCATGCGCTCCAGCACCGTGTCGCTGCCGCTTTGCAGCGGGATATGGAAATGGGGGCACAGTTTTTCGTGGCTTGCCATCAGGTCGATCAACCGGTTCTCGATCTCCATGGGATTGATCGAACTGATGCGGACGCGGAAGTCTCCGGGCAGGTCCAGTATCTCCTCGACCAGCGAGGCGAAGGACTCACGGGGATTCAGGTCCGTCCCCCAGGTGCCGAGATTGATGCCCGTCAGCGTGATTTCGCGGAAGCCGGAGTCGATGGAGTGGCGGATGTTGCTGAGGATGTTCCCGCGGCTGTCCGAGATCGACCTGCCGCGCGCCCGCGCCACGGTACAAAACGAGCAGACCTCGTCGCATCCCGTCTGCACCTTGATGAACGCCTTGGTGCGTCCCTGAAAATCCGGCACCGGAATGGGTTTGAAGTCCCAGCGTTCGGTGATGTCCGACATGTGGACCAGCGGCAACCCGAACTCGTCTTCCTGTTGCAGGTCTTGCAGCCGGTTGCGGATGGCCTGGCCGATTTCCAGCTTGTTGGCGTTGCCGAGCAGGATATCGAGGCCGGGCAGGGCGGCGACTTCCTCCGGCTGGTTCTGCGAATAGCAGCCGGTGAACACGACCATCGCCTGTTCGTTGATCGCGAGAGCTTTCTTGACCGCCTGCCGGGACGCCGAATCGCTTTTGGCGGTGACGGTGCAGGAGTTGATGACGTAGATATCCGCTTCCTGCGCCGGATCGATCACGGTGAACCCTTCGCGTTCCAGAACCGTTTGCATTTCGGCGGTGTCGTTCTGGTTGGTCCGGCAACCGAGTGTGGTGAAGGCGACTTTCATGTTTTTATTGATTCCGTCCGTTTTTTTTCGTGTCCAAGTCTTCATCATAGGACAGGAAGTGCAAGAGAATCAACCGGATTTGCAGATTTGGCGTGGTTTTGGGGACTTTGCTTGACCGCCTATAGCGAGTTTGCTAGCATAGGTCACCGTTTTCGACTCCCACCTTTGCGTCTTGTTTTGCCATGAAGAAAGATGAGCAGGAAATTCATAACTTTCTCGACCAATGGCTCCACAAAACCGTCAAGCAGTATGTGGAAAAAATGGATGGGAAGCAGAACGGACACCTGCACGACCTGATCGTGAGTGGTGTTGAAAAACCCCTGCTTAAAATCGTGCTGGAAGTCTCCGAGGGCAACCAGACACGGGCCGCGACCATTCTCGGCATCAACCGCAACACTCTCCGCAAAAAGATTCAGGATTACAGCATCAAATGCAAAAACGGGACCTAGCCGTCGTTGTCCTGGCCGCGGGGAAGGGAACGCGGATGAAGTCGGAAACGGCGAAAGTGCTCCACCCGCTCGGCGGGCGGCCCATGCTGAGCCATGTGCTCGACCGGGTGGCCGGACTCGCTCCAAAGAGGGTGGTGCTGGTGGTCGGTTTCCAGGCCGATGCGGTGCGCCGCCTGTTTTCCGGTGAAGGAATCGAATTCGCCCTGCAGGAACAGCAACTCGGGACAGGGCATGCCGTCATGCAGAGCGAGTCCGCGCTGGCGGGTTTTGCGGGGGATGTGCTCATCCTGTGTGGCGACATGCCGTTGATGAAAACGGAGACGCTGCAACGGTTGATTGAAAAACACCGGGCGGACCGGGCGGCCTGCACGTTTCTGAGTCTGAAAACACCGGAGGCCCGGGATTTTGGCCGGGTGATTCGCGATGCGGCGGGACAGGTCGTTAGAATTGTGGAACACCGCGATGCGACGCCCGAGGAAAAAACGGTTGACGAATATAATTCCGGGGTTTATTGTTTCCAAAAGGAGTTTCTTTTCAAGGCGTTATGTGAAATCACTCCGGAGAATGCCCAGGGGGAATATTACCTCACCGACACCGTTCAACGTTTGATCCAGTCGGGCTGTTCTGTCGAGGCGGTTGCGACGCCGGATGATACCGAGATATTCGGCATCAACTCCCTGGAAGACCTGAAACGCGCCGAAGCACTGCTTGCCACCCGATCCTGAACCGTCCGCCCTCCTGTACCGGGGATAAAACCGAATGAAAGCCGTCATACTCGCCGCAGGCAAAGGCCCCAAACTGAGCCCCTTTTCCGACACGCGGCCCAACCCGATGCTGAACATTGCCGGGCGGGTGCTGTTCGACCACAACCTCGACCTGTTGCAGGCGTCCGGGATCAACGATGTGCTGGTGGTGGTCGGGCACAAGAAGGAAAAGCTGATCGAACAGATCGGCGAGCACCGTTACAACGGGCTCAGCCTGCAGTACGTGGAACAGAAGCGGCAAAAAAATATCGGCGACGCCGTCATGCAGGTGCGGGGAAAAATCCTTCCGGGGGAGTATTTCCTGCTGATCTACGGCGACATCATCACCTCGGCCAACATCTACAGCAAGATTCAGCAATCGTTTCACTCCTTTAAATCACCGGTGGCGTCCATCTGCCTGCCGACGACCAACGAGATGTTTGGCAACGTGTTCCTGAACGCCAACATGCGCATCACCCGTATCATTGAAAAACCCAAAGGGGACGAACTCGGCAACTACGTTCTGGCGGGCGTGTACATTCTGCCGGAAACATTTTTCGATGTGCTGGAAAGACACAACCGGTCGATGGAAAAGGCCATGCAGGAAATGGTCGACCACGGGCTGCGGGCGTCGATGTGGGAGGACGAGTGGCTCGACATCGTGTATCCCTGGGACATCCTCACCGCCAACAGCATCATCATGGATTCCTGGAACCAGGCGTCCATTGCCAAGTCCGCCGTGCTGGAGGCCAACGTCACCCTGCAGGGTCTGGTGAAGATCGACGAGGGGGCGCATATCAAGGCCGGCGCGGTGCTGGAAGGGCCCTGCTCCATCGGCAAGGGCAGTTTCATCGGCAACAACACGCTGGTGAGGAGTTACACCGCCGTGGGCAACCAGTGCTCGGTGGGCTATGGCGTGGAGTTGAAAAACTGCGTGGTGCAGGACAACTCGTATATCGGCAGGCTGTCGTTTGTCGGCGACAGCGTGATCGGCGAAAAAGTGGACATCGGCGCGGGCTGCGTCACCGTCAACCGGAATATCGACTGGGACGCGGTCAAGGTGCGTCACAACAAAAAAAGCTACGACACCGGCAAACCCAAGCTGGGCGCTTTCATTGGAGACGAGGCGGTGATCGGCGCGGGAAACATGATCGAACCGGGAACGGTCGTCCCGCCGGGCAAAAAGGTCCCGGCCCGTTACACCGTCACCAGCCGCTAGGAACAAG
>JAGQJZ010000001.1:0-86989 GCA_020430445.1 Nitrospina sp. | reverse complement strand
GTGGAGGAGTTTTACCAGAAAGATTCGGTGCTGCGGCACAAGAGCCACATGGGAATCGCCCACACCCGCTGGGCGACGCACGGTAAGGTCACCCGCAACAACACACACCCCATGATGTCGCAGGACAAGGCGTTTGCCGTGGTGCACAACGGCATCATTTCCAATTACCGGACGTTGAAGTCGCAGTTGGAAAAAGAAGGCGTGCGTTTCCTGTCTGAAACCGATACCGAGGTGGTGCCGCACCTGTTGCAGAAATTTTACAAGCAGACCAAAAATGTCGAGAAGGCGTTCGTCAAGACCCTGAGCATGCTCGAGGGAACCTATGCCGTCGTGATGATCACGCAATACCATCCCGACACGATTTTCTGCGCGCGCAAGGAATCGCCGCTGATGCTGGGGATCGGCGACGAAATCAAGTACGTCGGGTCCGATTTCAACGCCTTCATCGACCATACCAAAAACGCCGTCATCATCGACGACGAGGAGTACGCCATCCTCACGCGCGACCGCTACGTGGTCAAAAATTTTCTGACCGGGGAGGAAATCGTCAAGCCGATCACCCGGATTGAATGGGACAGCGAGACCTCGAAGAAGGGCGGCTACCCGCATTACATGCTGAAGGAGATTTACGAACAGCCGCAGACCATCCTCAATGCCCTGGAGGTGGATGAAAAAGCGCTGGACGATGTCGCCGAGTTCATGACGAAGCGCAACACCTACCTCGTCGGCGTTGGCACCACGTTCTATGTCGCCAAATACGCCAAGTACATTTTCGCCAGGCTGGCCGGGCGGTATTTTTCCTCCATCAGCTCCGATGAATTTATTGCCCTGTCTCCGGTGGACCGCGACAGTCTGGTGCTGGCGATCTCCCAGTCGGGAGAAACCTACGACACCATCACCGCGCTCAAGCACGCCCAGTCGAAAGGCGCGAAGACGGCGGCCATCGTCAACGTGATCGGCTCGACCCTGTCGCGCATGGTCGACCGGGTGATCTTGCAGGGGTCCGGTCCGGAAATCTGCGTCATCAGCACCAAGGCGGCGCTGGCGCAGATGGTGATCCTCACCACGCTGGCGATGCGGCTGGCGTTGAAGACGCGCAAGATGACCCGCAAGCAGTACAACGAGGCGCTGGCGACCTTGCACGAAATGCCGGAGATCATCGGCAACGTTCTCAACGAACGCTCGGGATTCATCCATCGCATCGCGAACCAGTACAAAAACATCAAGCACTGGTTGTATCTCGGACGGGGGATGTATTATCCCGTCGCTCTGGAGTCGGCCCTCAAGATGAAGGAAGTGGCGTACATCCATGCCGAGGGCATGCCGGGCGGGTTTCTCAAACACGGCACGCTGGCGATGATCGATTCGGACATCTACTCCATCGTGTTCATGCCGCCTGCGACGGAGAAGGAGTTGTACGAATCGACGCTGTCGAGTGTCGCGGAAATCCGCGCACGCTCCGGGTTTGTGTTGGGAATCCATTTCGACGAACGCGGCAAGAACCGCGACCTGTTCAGCGAGGAGTTGATTCTGCCTTCCGTGCCTCCGCTCGCCGCTCCCCTCCTGCAGTTGATCCTCGCCCAGTTGTTCGCCTATTTCACCGCCACCTCCCTCAAGCGCAACGTCGACAAGCCCCGGTCCCTTGCCAAATCGGTCACCGTAGGGTAGGTTAATCCCTTTCAACCGTTCAAAACAGTTTTCGCGTTTGAAGATGTGATGTTCACAGGTTCAAACGAATGGAAACTGCCTTCCCATCAAAAACTGATCACAGGTTTGGAACATGAAAACAGTACCCATCGTGTTGACCATTGCCGGTTCCGACCCCGGGGGCGGAGCGGGCCTGCAGGCCGACCTGACCACTTTTGCCGCGCACGGGTTGTGCGGCGCTTCGGTGGTGAGCAGCCTGACCATACAGAATACGCAGGGCGTGTTGAACCGCCACGACATCGAGCCGGACATTGTCTCCGATCAACTGGAGGCGGTCCTGGCCGACCGCAAACCGGCGGCCATCAAGGTCGGCATGCTGGGCAACGAGGCCACCGTCTCCGCCGTGGCGCGTGTCCTGAAAAAGAAGCGGTCGCACCACCTGGTGGTCGACCCGGTCATCCGCTCGACCAGCGGCAAGGCCCTGCTTTCGGCGAAGGGCGTCGAAGCCTTGAAGACGCAGTTGCTCCCGCTGGCGGACCTGGTGACGCCCAATTACAAGGAGGCGGAAGCGCTGTCGGGCGTGCGCATACGCAACCCGAAGGACGCGGTGAAAGCCGCGCGCGCGATCCGGAAGCTCGGCCCGAAAGCGGTATTGATCACCGGCGGGCACGGCAAGAAAAGCGCCGACGATTTTCTGCTGCAGGAAAAATCGCAGCGCCTGTTCGAGGGCGCGCGGATTGGAGAGGAAGCCCTGCACGGCACCGGCTGCGTGCTGTCTTCCGCGATTGCGTCCAATCTGGCGCTGGGGCGTTCACTGGAAGACTCCGTTGAAGCGGCGAAAAGTTTCATCAGCCGCGCCATACAGCTTGGGGTGAAGACGGGCAAAGGCGTTGGGCGCGTGCACCCGATGGGGGTGTTGTATCAGGATATGGAACGGGTGTCCCTGCTGGAGCGGATGGAAAACGCGATCGGGGAATTGAAAGGTGAAGGCATTGGTTACCTGATTCCCGAGGTGCAGTCGAACATGGGGTTTGGTCTGGAGGGCGCGGCGGCTCCGGATGATGTGGCGGCGATACCCGGACGCATCATCCGCGACGGCGAGACCATCGCCACCCTGCACGGTCCCCGTTTCGGGGCGTCCCAGCACGTGGCGAAGATCGTGCTCACGTCCATGAGTTTCGATCCGGAAAAACGGGCGGTGATGAACATCAAGTTCCAGCAGTATTTTCTCGACGCCTGCAAGCGCCTCAAACTGTCTATCGGTTCGTTTGAGAGAAGCAAGGAACCGAAGAACGTGAAACAGCTCGAAGGGTCATCCCTGGAGTGGGGCACGCGCCAGGCCATTCTGGATGCCGGTCACGTACCGGACATCATCTACGACCTGGGCGGGCAGGGGAAAGAGGAGATGATCCGCGTCATCGCGCGGGACGTCGAGGAGCTGGTGGACCGGATCCGGAAGATCCACCGCGCCATCGGCAAGGGTCCCGGGAAAAAGGAACGCGAGGTCTGGCGGAGAAAATGATCAGACCGCGCCCATCAGTTCGCGGTCGATGCGGATGTCGGCTTTCTTGCGGATTTCGGTCAGCCAGTCCTTGAACACCTGGTCGCCGCGGATGGATTTGAACCGGTCGTACAGTTTGGCCAGTTCCTTTTCATCCGGTTCCCCGGCCTTGTCGAATTCCTGCACCAGGATCAGGAAGTAAGCGAAATTATTTTCCCCCTTGGTCGCCTCTCCCGCTTTGACGGAGAAGACGCTTTTCTTGATCGGTTCGATATTGCCGATGCCGGGGATGGTGTCCATCCGGCTGAAAAAGGGCGTCTCCTGAACTTCCAGGTCCAGTTCCTTGGCGATTTCTTCCAGGTTTTTTGATTTCTTGAGGCGGCCCGCCAGTTCTTCGAATTTCTTTTCCGTGGCCTCGCGGGTCTTGTCTTCCTTCAACTCATCCAGAACTTTTTCCCGGACATCCTCCAGCTTCGGTTCCTGGGGAGGGATGCGCTCGGTCACCTTCAACAGGAAGGAGGCCTCAGGCGTGATGACCAGGTCACTCAGGACCCCGTCCCCCAGCGCGAAGGCGGTGTTGAAAAACTCCGGAGAAACGCCGATGGCCGGAACGCTGTGGTCCCGGCGTGAAACCGGACCGGTGGTGGCCGCTTCATAACCGGCGGATTGCGCGGCGGCGGCCAGGTCCCCGTTTTCCGCTGCTTTGCGGATGCTTTTGAGCGCCCGTTGGATTCTCAAGCGTCCCTTGTGCAGTTTGAGGTCCTTGATGATTTCCTCGCGCACCTCGTCGACCGGTTTGACCCGTGCTTCGTTGACTTCATCGAGTTTGACGAGGTGGTAGCCGAAGGTGGTTTTGACCGGGCCGCCGATTTCACCGGGCTTGAGTTTTTCCAACTCCGCCTCGAACTCCGGCACCATGGTGCCCTTGGGAAATTGACCCAGGTCGCCGCCGTTGGTTCCGGAAGCCCTGTCTTCAGAATGCTCCTTCGCCATCTCCGCGAAGTCCGCGCCTTCCTTTATTTTTTTGAGCAGGTCTTCCGCTTTTTTCCGGGCTTCCGCGTCCGCTGCCTCGGCTTTCTTTTTGGACTCCTCATCGTCTCCCGGCAGCGCGTTGGTGCGGAACAGGATGTGCCGGGCCTTGTAGGTTTTCTTGATGTGGTACTTGATCTCATTCGCTTCGTAATATTCCGCGATGTCCTCGTCGCGAATGGTGATCTTGTCTTCGAACATGCCCGGGGTGAGACGGACGTATTGAATGTCTACTTTCTCCGGGATCATGAAATTCTTTTTCCGCTTTTCAAAGAAGGCCTTGATTTCGTCTTCGCCCGGCTCGGCATTGTCCTCGAACTTGTCTTTCGGAAAAGTGACATAGGAAAAGCGGACCTTGTCGTTTTCCTTCCGGTACTGTTCCAGGATTTCCTGTTTCGAAACCTGGATGTTTTCCTTGATCATGTTCTGGACCTTTTCCCGCTGGATGGTCTCCCGCATGTCCTGTTCAAATTCGCGCGCGGAGGTTCGGGAAAAGCTGAGGTAGTTTTCATACAATCCGGGATTGAATTTGTCGTCCCGCTGGAAGGCCGGGAGTGATTTGATGCGGTACGCCAGTT
The DNA here is from genome assembly GCA_020430445.1 of Nitrospina sp. Taxonomy (GTDB): domain Bacteria; phylum Nitrospinota; class Nitrospinia; order Nitrospinales; family Nitrospinaceae; genus Nitronauta. Next base: position 82,234 of record JAGQJZ010000001.1, on the reverse strand, counting down.
CCTCGTCGCTGACTTCAATCTCCTGTTCTTCCGCCACCGTTTCCAATATCTTGGCGAGGATCAACTGGTCCAGGGCCGAATTTCTGAGATCGAGCCGTTCGACCATCTGTTCGGAAAACTGGTCCCGGAACTGCTGCCGGTACAATTCGACCAGGTTGGTGAAGGCCCGGTTGTATTCATTGACATGGATTTCCTTGCCGTCGACCAGGGCCACCACGCCCCCCGAGGAGCCGGAGCTTCCGCCCATTCCCCAGACAAAAAAGGTCGTGCCGATAAAGGCGACGATCACCGCCCAGAGAATGGTCTTGATCATCCAGGAGTCGGCGTGCTTGCGAACAAAGCTCAACATAAACAATCCCTCAAAAGTCGTATTAGCCCAAAAAATCAGAACTTACAATGATATAGGACACCGTGTCCGTTGGCAAGTTCTGAATCCGCTTGTTTACCCGCCTTTTGGCCCCCTGTCTTCGGCTTTATTGTGCTTGCAATTCGGAAGCCTGCTTGCTATAAAAATGATGTAGTAAAAACAAGAAGTTACCGCATTCCAATCTCTCTGTTCCTCAGGACATTTCATTGTGTTCAATTTTTTCCGGGACTTGTTCTCTACAGAACTTGCCATAGACCTCGGGACAGCCAATACCCTGATCTATGTCAAAAATAAAGGAATTTGCCTGCGTGAGCCTTCCGTAGTCGCCATCAACAACCAGACGAAGGAGCCTCAGGCGGTCGGGGCGGAGGCCAAACAGATGTTGGGCCGTGCACCGGGCAGCATCGAGGCCATCCGTCCGATGAAAGACGGGGTCATCGCGAATTTCGATGTGACCGAAAAAATGATCCGGCATTTCTTCGGCAAGGTGCAGAGCCGGAAAATGCTCTTCGGGTTCAAGGTGGTGATCGCCGTGCCTTCCGGGATCACCCAGGTGGAACGGCGGGCGGTCCGCGATTCCGCGCTGGGCGCGGGCGCGCGCGAGGTGTTCCTGGTAGAGGAACCGATGGCGGCGGCCATCGGCGTGGATCTGCCGATCGAAGAGCCCACCGGCAACATGATCATCGATATCGGCGGCGGGACCACCGAGGTGGCCATCATTTCCATGTCCGGTATCGTTTACAGTAAGTCCGTCCGCGTCGCCGGCGATGAAATGGACGAGGCGATCGTCAACTACGTGAAACGGAAGTACAACCTGCTGATCGGCGAGCGCACCGCGGAGGAAGTCAAAATCGAAATCGGCTCGGCCTATCCCATGGAAAAACGCATGACCAAGGAAGTGAAGGGACGGGACCTCGTCGCGGGGATTCCCAAGACGCTCGTCATCTCCGACGAGGAAGTGCGCGAGGCCCTGACCGAAACCTTCAGCACGATTGTCGAGTCCGTGAAAATCGCCCTGGAGCGGACCCCGCCGGAACTCGCGGCGGATATCGTGGACAAGGGAGTTGTTGTCGCCGGAGGCGGTTCCCTCATCAAGGGGCTGGAAATCCTCCTGCGCGAAGCCACCGGTCTGCCCATCACCCTGGCCGAGGACCCCCTGTCCGCCGTCGCCACCGGGGCGGGCAAACTGCTCGGCAACCCCAAGCTGCTGAAAAAAGTCACATTCTGACGTGTGGAAGAGGACATTCAAAAATAGGAAAAATACGGTTATCCTGATCCTGATTTTTCTGATTGGATTCACCCTGATGACCGTGGACAACAGGCGGGCCCAGGGGGCTTTCTTTTTTGAATCGTTCTTTCTGCTGGTGATCTCGCCCGTTCAGTCCCTCATCACCAACACCCTCGACGCCGTCTCCGAAACTTACAACCACTATTTCATGCTGGTCGATGTCGCCCGGGAAAACGACCGTCTGCAGGCGGAAATGGAAGCCCTCCTGCGGGAAAACAAACGGCTGCAGGAGGAGGTCCGGCGTCTGGAGCGCATAGGCCATTTGGGTGAATACGCGGCCACCTCGGACGAAAAATCCCTGCTGGCGACGGTGATCGGCCGCGACGCCACCCAGTGGGTGAAAACGGTGTACATCGACAAGGGAACCCGTGACGGTGTTCAGGAAAACCTGGCGGTGGTCACCAATGCCGGCATCGTCGGCCATGTGACCCAGGCCGGCCCGAATTCTTCAAAAGTCCTGTTGCTGGTCGACCGCCGCAGCGCGATAGACAGCCTGTTCATGGAATCGCGCGTGCCGGGTGTGGTGGTGGGGCTGGGCGCGGACCTGTGCGAGATGAAATACGTTCCGGTGACCGCCGAAGTCAAGGCCGGGGACTGGGTCCTGTCTTCGGGCATCGGCGGTGTGTTTCCCAAGGGCCTCGTTGTGGGGCGTGTGTTGAGCGTTGTCAAAAGCAAACAGGGGTTGTTCCAGGAAATCCAGCTTGCTCCCGGGGCGGATTTCGCCCGGTTGGAAGAGGTGCTGGTTCTGCTCCCTTGACGGGATTCCGTTATGGCCACACTGGTGATATTTTTTTATGGGGTTGTGCTGTTCGCGGTTCAGACCACCCTGGTCCCCAAAGCTGCCGTGTCCGGTGTCGTTCCGGACCTCGCACTGATCGCCACCGTGTACTGCGCCTTCACCCTGTCCTTTTCCCGGGGACTGTTCGCCGGGTTCCTGCTGGGTTTTGCGCAGGACTGCCTGTCCGGCGTCATGCTGGGGGTGAACACCATATCGAAAAGCCTGATCGCGCACATCTTCTGCCAGTTGAAGGGGAAGATCATCGTCGAAGGTCCCATTCCTGTTTTTGTGTTTATGTTTCTCGCGTCTTTGTGCGATGGAGTGGTGTTTTATATTTCAAGCCTGATGCTGTTGCCGAACCCGCTTTCTCCAGAAAAGTTTTTCGGTGGTCTTCCCGTTTATGCCCTGTACAATGCGGTGCTGGGGCCTGTGCTGGTGATGGCGTTCGACCGTAATTTCAAATGGTGGGCGGGCAGGCTCAAGGCTTCGTGAAACGTCCGGTACCCTGATGTCAAAATACCTCTACACGGAAGATGTCTCCGAAGGCGTGCGCAAGCGGATCCGCGTCTTTGTGATCCTGATCGTCCTGTGTTTCCTCATGCTCTGGATGCGGGTCTGGTTCCTGCAGATCCTGAAAGGCGAAGGTTTCAAGGATCTGTCGGAGAACAACCGGGTCCGCATCGTGTCCTTGCCGGCGTTCCGGGGGGAGATTGTGGACCGCAACGGCGCCACGCTGGTGTCCATCCGTCCTTCTTTCAATCTATACCTGACTCCGGAAGACACACACGATCTTGAAGCCACGCTCGACTTTCTGGAAGGGCGCGTGTCCGTGGACCGCGAACGCATCCGGAATGAAATCAAGCGGGCTGCCCCGTTCCAGAATATCCTGTTGAGCCGCGACATCCCCTGGGACCAGGTGGCCTTTGTCGAGGAAAACAACCGGCTCCTGCCCGGAATCCATTTGAAGGTCGAGCCTCTCCGCGACTATGTCCACGGGGATCTGGCCGGGCATATCCTCGGTTACCTCGGTGAGATTTCACGCGACCGGCTGGAGGAGGACCCGACCGAGTCTTACCTGCCGGGAGACCTGATCGGCAAAAAGGGAATGGAGCTGCTTTATGAAGGTGAATTGCGGGGAAGAAAGGGATACAAGGAGGTGGAGGTCGACGTCGCCGGCCGCGAACTCGAGACCCTGCGCAAATTTCCTCCTCAAAGCGGACACAACATTTCCCTGACTCTGGACCTGCGCCTGCAGCAACTGGCGGCCTCGCTGATGACGGGAACCGAGGAAAAACCCATGCGGGGGTCGGTGGTGATGCTGGACATTCCAACCGGCGAGGTCCTGGCCATGGTCAGCCGGCCCGGTTTCGACCCCAACCGTTTCGCCTCGGGAATCTCGCGGGAGGACTGGAAGCAGTTGTCCCTGAATGCCAGCCATCCGCTGCAGAACCGGTCCATTGACGGGCAATACCCGCCGGGCTCCACCTTCAAAGTGGTGACGGCGCTGGCCGGCCTGCAGGAAAAGGTGGTGACGGCGGACACCCGGATTTACTGCCCCGGTTCCTTTCGGCTCGGGCGCGGGTATTACCGGTGCTGGAAAAGAGGCGGTCATGGGCATGTCGACCTGCACGACGCCCTCGTGCAGTCCTGCGATGTTTATTTTTATACCGTCGGTCACCGGCTGGGGATCGATACCCTGGCCCGTTACGCGCGGGAGATGGGCCTGGGAAGCCTCACACAGGTGGGGCTGACCGGAGAAAAACCGGGACTGGTGCCGACATCCCAATGGAAGATACAGGCGCGGAAAGAACCCTGGCAGCCGGGTGAGACCATTTCGGTGTCGATCGGGCAGGGGTTCAATCTGGTGACGCCGATTCAGCAGGCGCGGCTGATCGCCACCGTCGCCAGCCGGGGGGAGGTGGTTCAACCCTATCTGGTACGCAAGGTCACCGACCAGCAGGGGCGGGTTCTCGAAGAGAACAAACCCCGGGTCCTGTACACAATGAAAAGCAACCGGGAGTATTTCGAGGCGATCCGCCGCGGATTGCTGGGAGTGGTCAACGAACAGCGCGGCACGGGCAAGAAATCCCGCTTGGAGAATATCCAGGTGGCGGGAAAGACGGGGACGGCCCAGGTTGTCCGGATGAAGGCCTATGAAGGCAAGGAGGAAGATGGGGAACTGCCTTACGAGTTCCACGACCATGCCTGGTTTGTCGCCTTCGCACCATACGAAAACCCGCAGGTCGCCATCGCTGTGATCGTTGAACACGGTGGCCACGGAGGCGCTACGTCCGCGCCGATTGCCAAAGAGTTGCTGCAGGAATATTTCAAATTGTACCCACCCCCGGCCGGAGAAGAAAAGGTGAGCGCTGTTCCGGCCCGGACGGGTTGAAAGAGGCCGGAGTCCGGATGGGGTCTCCGCCGCCTGGGATACGGGGGAAATGATCTTGAAAACGAAAGGAAAATCCTCGACAATCAATCCGGTTTTCCAAACCCGCGTAGTGTTTTACCAAAACGGGGAAGGATGCACGATGTTATGAAAGTCATCACGAAAAACGGCCTGCCCCTTGTGATGGGAACCCGTGTTGTGGCGACCATCCGGGGAGAGCAGTACAAGGTCGGGATACGCGGTTGGCTGGACAACCAGTACCTGATCCTGGACATCCCCAGCTTTTATGGAGAGGTGGTGCGGCTGGCGCCCCAGACCGGGGTTTCGGTCAGCTTCACCCTCGACGGAATTTTTATCTCTTTCAAGACCGCCGTGCTGCACACGTTTTACCAGGTGGTGAGTCTGATGATCCTCGAATTTCCCCGGAACTTTGAAAGCTACAATTTAAGACGGCACCAGCGGCAGAAAGCGCATTTCCCCATGACGTTTTCCCACGAGCAGGGCGTGGCCGAAAAATCAAAGGGAGTGATCCGGGACCTCAGCCTGAAAGGGGCGCTCGTCGTGCACGACGACCAGTTGCAGAAGGGAGACAGGATCTTCATGGATTTCGATTTGAATACCGGTCCGCTGAGCAAACTGATGGGGGAAGTGAGGAATGTCCGGATCAAGCGCAAGGGGGGGTATCAGCAATTCGTGACGGGGGTCCGGTTTGTGAAGCCGATTGAAGAGGATTTGAAAAAACTCCGGGGATTTGTCGAAAGCCGTATCAACGATCGCAGAAAACTGAAGCGCAACTAGGCCTGTTTCCCGGTCACCCCGAGTTCTTTCTCGCGCAGGGTCCGCACCCGGTCCCGCAATTGAGCGGCTTTCTCGAACTCCAGGTTCTTCGCCGCGGCGTACATCTGTTTCTCCAGCCGCTCCGCCAGGGCGATGACATTGCCGCCTTCCAGAAATTCTTCTTCCTCTTCCTCAACCACCGGCACCACGGAGTGAGGCTCCAACAGCGGCAGGGTTTCCTGGATCGATTTGCGGATGGATTCGGGCTGGATGCCATGGACCCGGTTGTGGGTTTCCTGGATTTTCCGCCGCCGCTCTGTTTCGTCGATCGCCTTCTGCATGGCATCGGTCACCTTGTCCGCGTACATGATGACCTGCCCGGCCACGTTCCGCGCCGCCCGGCCCGAAGTCTGGATCAGCGAGGTGGCCGAGCGCAGGAACCCTTCCTTGTCCGCGTCGAGAATCGCGATCAGTGAAACCTCGGGAATGTCCAGCCCCTCGCGCAGCAGGTTGATGCCTATGAGGGCGTCGAATTCGCCAAGGCGCAGTTCGCGGATGATCTGCACGCGCTCGATGGTGACGATGTCCGAATGCAGGTACTTCACCTTCAACCCCATCTCGGTGAAGTGTTCCGTCAGGTCTTCCGCGAAGCGTTTGGTGAGCGTGGTGACCAGCGCCCGTTCGCCGCGTTCGGCGCGCAACTGGATTTCCTTGTAGAGGTCGTCGACCTGCCCCGCAACCGGGCGCACTTCGATCGGCGGGTCGATGAGGCCGGTGGGCCTCACGATCAGTTCGGCCACGCGGTCGTCGGAGGTTTCCAGTTCATAGGCCGCGGGTGTGGCCGACACGAAGATGACGTGGTTCATCTTCTTTTCAAATTCCACAAACTTCAGCGGCCGGTTGTCGAACGCGGAAGGCAGGCGGAAGCCGTAGTTGACCAGGTTTTCCTTTCTGGCCCGGTCACCGTTGTACATGCCGTGCAACTGCGGCATGGTGACGTGGCTTTCATCAATGATGATCAGCGCGTCGTCGGGGAAGTAGTCGATCAGCGTCGGCGGCGGCGTGCCGGGTTCGCGTCCCATCAGGTGGCGCGAATAGTTTTCGATACCGGAGCAGTAGCCCATCTCGCGGATCATCTCCAGGTCGAACAGGGTGCGCTGCTCGATGCGCTGCGCTTCCAGCAGTTTGTCCTGGTGGCGGAATTCCTGGATGCGTTCGCGCAATTCTTCCTGGATGGCCGTGATCGCCTGTTCGAGCTTGTCCTTGGGCGTGGTGTAGTGGCTGGCCGGGTAAATGGCGATGCGGTCGAGATCGCGCAGGATTTTTCCGGTCAGCGGATCGAACACCGACAGCCGTTCGATCTCGTCGCCGAAGAACTCCACCCGCACCGCCTCGTTGCGCTCGTAGACCGGCAGGATTTCCACCGTGTCGCCGCGGGCGCGGAAGGTGCCGCGCTGCAGGTCGAAATCGTTGCGCTTGTACTGGATCTCCACCAGCTTGCGCAGGGCGCGGTCGCGGTCGAGCTGCATGCCGGTCTCGAGAAACAGCAGCATGCCGTGATACGCTTCCGGAGAGCCCAGTCCGTAAATGCAGGACACGCTGGCGACGATCACCACGTCCCGCCGTTCGAACAGGGAATGCGTGGCCGAATGCCGCATCTTGTCGATTTCGTCGTTGATCGACGCGTCCTTTTCAATGAAGGTGTCGGTGGTCGGCAGGTAGGCTTCCGGCTGATAGTAATCGTAGTAGCTGACAAAATAGCCGACGGCATTGTCCGGAAAAAAAGTCTTGAATTCGTTGTAAAGCTGGGCGGCCAGGGTTTTGTTGTGGGCGATGACCAGGGCCGGGCGCTGCAACTCCTCGATCACGTTGGCGATGGTGTAGGTTTTTCCCGATCCCGTGACCCCGAGCAGGGTCTGCCGGGGCGATCCCTGCCGCATCCATTCCACGAGCTGGCGGATGGCCCCCGGCTGGTCGCCGCTGGGGGCGAATTCCGATACGATTTTGAAAGGGTTCATGCGCCTTTTGTGTATAGCGTTGTGGAGGAAGAAAGGGTTATGCTAGAGTAACCCGCTGGCGTTTTGCCTGCTATTGTCTCACAGCCTCCGGAAAGACCCGAAACGAAAAATGCCCACAGAAACCGACGAATCCCTCGTCAAAACCATAGAAGTCAACGGCAGCCGCATCACCCTGGTCGGCACCGCCCATGTCTCGCGCAAAAGCGTGGAACTGGTCGAAGCCAAGGTGCAGGAAGGGGGCTACGATTGCGTCGCCGTCGAACTGTGCCCGCCGCGCTACAAGAACCTGACCAACAACGACTGGTGGCGCAATCTCGATATTTACCAGATCCTGCGTCAGGGCAAGGGCAATCTGCTGCTCATCAATCTCGCGCTCTCCGCCTACCAGAAACGGCTGGCGGACAAGCTGGGCATCGAACCCGGACGGGAGATGTCCCGCGCCATCGAACTGGCGAAGGAGCACAACCTGCAGCTCGAGGTGGTGGACCGCGACATTTCGACCACGCTGCAGCGCATGTACAACGGCGTCACTTTCTGGCAGAAAATGAAACTGTTCTCCAGCCTCGTCGCCAGCATCTTTGTCGGCGAGGAGGTGACCGAGGACCAGATCGAAGGTCTCAAGGAAGGCGATATGCTGCACTCGCTGCTGGAGGAATTCGGCGACGTGCTGCCTTCGGTCAAGACCGTGCTCATCGACGAACGCGATCAATACATGGTGGGCAAGCTCACCGCCCTGACGGAACAGCCCGACGCGCCGAAGAACATCCTCGCCATGGTCGGCGCCGGTCATCTGCCGGGCATGATGAAAGCCTTCGAAGCCATCCCCAGCGCACAGGCGGTGGAGGAACTGGAGAAAAAACCGCCGCCCAACCGCACGGGGTATTACATCGGCTGGGGCATTGCCGTCGTGGTTCTTGCCATGTTTTACGTCGGCTACCAGCGGTCTCCGGAAATGGGGTGGGAACTGGTCGGCACCTGGGTGTTGATCAACGGCGGCCTGAGCGCGCTCGGAGCGGCCATCGCTTTCGCCCATCCGTTGACCGTGTTGTCGGCCTTCATCGCCGCGCCCATCACCTCGCTCAATCCCACTGTGGGCGCGGGCATGGTCGTCGGGATCGTGGAATCGTTCATCCGCAAGCCGCGTGTTTCCGACTTTGAATCGATCCGGCAGGATGTGGCGCAGTGGAGGCTGTGGTGGAAAAACGGCGTCATCCGCGTCTTCCTGATTTTCTTCATGGCCAACCTGGGGTCCGCCGTCGGCACCTGGGTGGCCGGGTTTTCCATCGCGCACCAGATCTGGGGCTGACGGACGATGGGAACGCCATCGCCGAAGGTCGCCGTGACTCCGCCTGCCCTGTGCCGGGTACCGGCCTTAAGGGCAGAACTTTCCCGCCTGTTTCCCGAAGTCCTGTTCAACGATTCTCCCGATTATTTTGACGAAGACGGCCTGATCCGGTTTGCCGGGGGTGCGGCCGCACTGCTGGTCGGACGCGATCCGGTGACCGAACGGGTGCTGCAAAACCTTCCGGACTTAAAAATTGTCGCCAAGTACGGCGTGGGGCTCGACAACGTCGATCAGGCCGCGCTGGAAAAGCAGGGCGTCGCGCTCGGCTGGGAAGGTGGGGTCAATCGCCGGTCGGTGGCGGAGTTGACGCTCGGTTTCATGCTGACGCTGTGCCACAACGTGTGGGTGACCGGCAGCCGCCTGAGCCGGGGGGAGTGGCACAAGAATGGCGGCGTCGAACTGCGCGGTAAAACCATCGGCATCGTCGGCTGTGGCCACGTGGGAAAAGAGGTGGCGCGGCTTCTGGCTCCGTTTCAATGCCGCGTGCTGGTGCGCGACCTTCTGCCCATGTCGGACTTCTGCCGCGAGACGGGCGTGGTGGAGGTGGACTGGGACACCGTGCTGGCGGAATCCGATATCCTCAGCCTGCACGTGCCGCTCGACGCCAGTACGCGCGGCATGCTGAACGGGGGCAGCCTCGGGCGGATGAAACCCGGGTCGTTTCTGATCAACACCAGCCGCGGCGGGGTGGTGGATGAAGACGCGTTGAAAGCGGCGTTGCGCTCGGGTCATCTGCAGGGCGCGGCGCTGGATGTGTTCACGCAGGAGCCGCCGGTGGACCTCGACCTGTTATCGCACCCGAATCTCATCGCCACGCCGCACATCGGCGGCAACGCGAAAGAGGCGGTCGAGGCCATGGCGCGCGCCGCCATCGCCCATCTGGCGCGGTTTTTTGATTTGATGCCGGATGGCCGGAGGGCTCCGGAAGACGGGTTCCAGCGCGACCACTGGCAGGCCTATTACAATCATGACGACCTCCGGTGGGACATCGGCGCGGTGTCGCCACCGTTGAAACGGCTGTGGGAAGAGGGCGCGTTGAATCCGGGACGGGTCATCATCCCCGGGTGCGGCCAGGGGCACGAGGTGCTGTACTGCGTCCGTCAGGGATGCGAGGTCACCGGTGTCGATTACACCGAGGGCGCGGTCGGTCTTTTGCGCGGCAACCTGGAACGCGCCGGCCTTGCCGCCCGGGTGATCCAGTCCGATTTTTTTGAACTCGACTCGACCCACGACGCTTCCTACGACCTCATGTTGGAACAGACTTTTTTTTGCGCCATCCATCCGCGCGACCGTGAGCGGTATGTCGAGACTGCACGGCGTATTCTCAGGCCCGGAGGGCTGCTCGCCGGTGTGTTCTACGAAACCGGCGAGGCAGGCGGCCCGCCCTACAACACCACGCAGGACCACATCCGCGAACATTTTTCCGGGAGCTTTGAAATTGTGCGCCTGGAGAAATGCGACCACTCCCACGAGCGCCGCGCCGGCAGGGAAGTGCTGGCGATCCTCAAAAAACTCTGATTCGTCCGCTTCTCAGGCTTGACGCTGCTGGCCTTTTTTTGTTATTCTCATTTGAACAAGTGATGAAATGATTGATTCAGCCAAAACACGATCGAAGAAGAAGCCGCCGGACGATTGTTCGGCGAGCCCGCACCGCAAGGGGCGGAAAGTGCGCCTGACCGACCCGGCGACGCTGGAGAGGGCGGCGGAAATTTTCCGCGCCATCGGCGACACGCCGCGCCTGCGCATGCTGGAGCGGCTGGCGGCGGACGAATGCTGCGTGACCGAACTGGCGCAGGAATTCGATGAGGAAATCTCGACCATCTCCCAGCGCCTGCGCCTCTTGAGGCGGGAAAATCTCGTCAAGCGCCGGCGCGAGGGGAAACATTTTTTCTACAGTCTGGCCGACGCGCATGTCTACGATCTCATCCAGACCGTGATCGAGCATGCCAACGAGGACCAGCGCTGATTCATAAAGGAGGATTTTATGAGTTGCGATGTCCATCAAGAACACCAGCACCAGCACGGCGACCAGTGCGGTCACACCCGCATTCTGCACGCCGGGCATGTGGATTACCTCCACGACGGCCACCTGCACAACATGCACGCCGGGCACGTCGACGAACACCGGCTGGAAGTGGGGGGCGCCAACCCGGATGCCTGCACGCCGGATCATTCCTGCAACGCCCACGGCGGGGAGCATGTCCACGGGGAGAACTGCGGCCACGAAGCGGTGCCGCATGGCGATCACATCGACTACCTGGTCGACGGCCACCTGCACCATCCGCATGAGACGCACTGCGACGACCACGGGCCGGTTTCGACGGTTTGAACGGGTTCGTAATCGGTTAAGGCGGTCTCAGGGCTGGCATTTGGCGCAGACGCCGAAAAACTCCAGGGTGTGTGAGACGTCGCGGTAACCGCGGTCCTTCACCATGGATTCGAGTTTTGCGATATCGCAGTCGTCGAGTTGCGTGACGGCCTTGCATTGCGTGCAGATGATGTGGTGATGGTGATGCGCGTGGTCGAGGTATTCATAGCGCAGAATGTCGTCGCCGAAGTAGCGCCGTTCCACCAGTCCTTTCTTTTCGAACTGGCCGAGGCACCGGTACACCGTTGCCAGATCGCAAAATCCCTCTCCCATGCTTTGATGGATTTCCTCCACGGAAAACGGTCCGTGGTGGTCGAGAAGGTAGGCGAGGATTTTCCGGCGCGGATGGGTGACGTTGAGGCCTTTGCCGCGCAGCAGTTCGAGCGACTTGTCTTTGGCCTTGGGGGATGGATTCGTTTTCATCGGCAGAGGCCGGAGAGAACGGTCACCGGTTTCCCTGCAGCAATTCCGCGGCATCCAGAGCGCCGTAGGTGAACAGGATGTCCGCCCCCGCCCGGCGCATGCACATCAGCGATTCCAGCAGGCACTGCTCGTAATCGAGCCAGCCTTTCGCCGCCGCCGCCTTGAGCATGGCGTATTCGCCGCTCACGTGGTAGGCGGCGATGGGGAGCGCTGAGTTCTCCCGCGCCAGCCGGATCATGTCGAGAAAGGGCAGGCCGGGTTTCACCAGCAGCCAGTCGGCGCCTTCCGCTTCGTCGAGTTCGATCTCGCGCAGGGCCTCGCGCTGGTTGCGCACGTCCATCTGGTAGGTTTTCTTGTCGCCGCCACGTGGCGCGGAATCCAGCGCATCGCGGAAAGGTCCATAAAATGCCGAGGCGTACTTGAGGCAGTAACTGCAGATGCCGACCTTGGTGAACCCTTCCGCGTCGAGCGCTTCGCGGATCGCCAGCACGCGGCCGTCCATCATGTCCGAAGGCGCGACGACATCCGTCCCGGCGCGCGCCTGCGCCACGGCCATCTTCGCGAGCAGGGGCAGGGTTTCGTCGTTCAGGATTTCACCGTCCATCACCAGTCCGTCGTGGCCGTCGCTGGAGTAGGGGTCGAGCGCCACGTCGGTGATCACCACCATTCCCGGCAGATTCGATTTTATGTTGCGGATGGCCCGCTGCAGCAGTCCGTCGGGATTCAGGCTTTCCTTGCCTGTCGGGTCCTTGAGGTTGTTCTCGATCACCGGAAACAGCGCCACGCCCTGCACACCGAGGACATGCGCCCGGGTCAGTTCCCGGACGAGTTCGTCGATACTGAAGCGGAAGATGCCGGGCATGGAACTGATTTCGTCGCGCACGCCGCTGCCTTCGGTGACGAAGGCGGGCCAGACGAGGTTTGCGGGGGTCAGGCGGGTTTCGGCGACAAGGTCCCGAATGCCGGGGCTGACGCGGTTTCTTCTCGGACGGTCGATCATGCTGGTTTCCTGATGGTTTAAGGTTTGTTCGGTCTGGTCCTGATTTTAAAACACGGCGGGTGAAAATGCGACACCCTTTCACGGACGAAGGGTATAATGAAATTTTCGGGGACGCCTGATCGTTCGATGTGTTCCTTCCGGCAACCCGGAGGTCCTGAAAGCCGGGCCGTGCGCGGTCCGTTGCGGTTTTTAGAGGCGTCCTGTTGCCTGTTCCTTCAAAAGACGGTTTCATGAAAATGGACTTTTTTATCCGGCGGGTTTTGTTTTTTTTAGGTGTGCTGGCGCTGTTCGCGGGCCATGCGATTGCCGATGAAGCACCATCGCAACCTCCCATCGAATGCAAGCCGGGACAGACGATGAACTGCATCCTGCTGGGCATCGAGGCGGAGAAAGCGAAGGACATGGACACGGCGCTGGTTTATTACCGCCAGGCCTGCCAGAGCCACCCCATGGGCCTGCGTGCCTGCACGCCGCTGCTCTCCCTTTCCCAGCAGATGGGAATCCTCGACCGCGAGGCGGAATTTCTCGAGGAAAAGTGCGCCACCGAAGGCGAGGTCACCTGTTATTACCTGGGCAAGGAGTATCTTAAAATCCGGCAGACCCGGCGCGCCATCCGCCATCTCGAACCCTTGTGCCGGAACGGATTCAAACCTCCAGCGAAGCGCGACTACGGTCCCTGTTTCCACCTCGCCCGCAGTTTCCATTCGGCCAAGGATTATGAACGGGCGCGCACGTTTTACCAACTCGACTGCGGGGACGACATTGAGCGGGTGCATCCCAGTTGTGAATCCCTGCGCAACATCAACCTGGTTTTTGCGCTCACTCCGGAACGGACCACGCCGCCGCCCTCCCTTCCTGAATTCAATCTGTATGAAGTCGCCTTTCTCGCGGTGTGTGCGGTGCCTCTGATCGGTGTGGCGGTGTGGTTTTTCGGACGTCCCGGCGGATTGTGGTACCTGCAATGGGGCGGACCCCTCTTCTTCGCCGCCGGTGCGTTGGGATGGGGATTTTTCCTCAATCAAAACCCGCTTCAGGCAAACGACGCCATCATCCTGTTTTTCTGTTTTTTCACCCTGGTGGGCCTGTCTCTGGCGGCGCGCCGGGCTTGAGAGAACCCCTCGTGATTCGATATTGCCGACTCCAGTGTCTCACGATTCCCGAAAGAACCGTCCCGCCCGCAGCCGGGCACGATTTTAAGTGGTGTTCCTGATTGAAAACAGCCTGTTTAAACCCGTCTGTCCGGGTGGCGCAGGATTGGCAATCCTGTTCCTTGAGTGCTGATAAAGTGTTGTATTCATGGTTCAACAGCTTGATTGGGCGGTTTGCCTTGTCTATCCTGAGGGGGTGGACTTTAACAGGAGGCTGCGACATGACCGTACGATTTTGCCATCTGGACACGGGAGCGACTGAAACCACGGAATCGTTTTTCTTTGAAAACCTGATGACCACCCGGGTGGAAGAGGACCGGCCTTCCAACGCGGGGTTCAATCCCGTATTGGACGAAGGGCGGGACGACGCCTGGCGCGATGCCAACTGGAAGCAGGTGAAGGACAATGAACTGCAATATGATGAGGATGTGAACCAGTACCTGATCCTCACCCTGGCGGAGCTTGCCAATCCCAAAAATCTCTCCATGATGAACCGGAATGTGGTGGGTCTGGGTTCCGACGTGGGCCAGCAGGCGGTCGACGAGGTGGAACGGGCGCGCCGGTACTGGTTGTACAAGGTGAATGCCGATTTCCTGCTTCTCTATCTCGGCCTGCTCGGGTCCGGGTACCGCATCCGTGGAGACGGCTATTTCGATAAAGGCAAAAGCTATTATCACTCCGCCGCTTCCAACCTGCGGGGGATCCAGGGGGGCGTGTCGGGCCTTTCGGACGTGCTGGAAAAGCTGGCGCTCCGCTTTGCCCTGTATGTGGAGATTCTCCGTTTGATGAAAAACCGGTCCGACAATTACTTCAGTTTCTACAGCCGCATCACCCACGACCAGCTTGAGCGGCTGGAGTCGGAATTGACCCGGCAAGTGAACCTCTGAGAGAGTTCACACCTGTTCCGGCGGCACCTCGCTCCGTTTCATGGTGATCAGAATGGGACTAAAGAAAAGCCCGCGCGTGCCATTGTCTCTCCCATTCAGGACGGGGGATGTTCTGCCCCACCAGAGACTGGAACAAATCCCCCGCCCTTCCTGGAAGTCAAAATAAAAACGTTCCCTCCTCAGAAATTGATACGCACGCCGACCTCCGCGCCGCGTCCGGCTTCGGGCGCGAAGTTACGCAGAAACGACGTGGAGTTCAGGATACGTTCATCGAGCAGGTTGTTGCCCTTGGCATACACCATGACGTCCGCCCCGTATAAATTATCCACGTGGTAATGTGTGCCCAGGTTGAGCAGAACATAGTCGGGTGACCCCGCCTCATTAGGCCCCGGATTTTCCTGTTTTTCTGCCCGCGTCAGCCGCAGGAATGAATTCCAGTCGCCCAGGGCGTGGTCGACCTGGAAACCATAACGGAGCGGCGGTTGCTGGGGAATATCGTCGTCGTTGGACAGTTGGCCACGGACAAAATCACTGAACAAAGTGACATCCAACGTTCCGAAATTGTTGTCCATCGCCGGGATGATGGCCCGGGCCTCGTAGCCAATAAACGTGGCTCCGCTCTGCCTGTTCAACAACTCCGGCGCGCCGTCCACGAATGCCCCGGAACGCTGGAGGAAGATGTAGTTGTTGATCCAGTTATGGAAGAAGTCCACTTCTACAACAATCCAATCGGTAACGAATTTGTAGCCCACATCCAGGTTGTGCGAGGTTTCCATGGTGAGGTTGGGGTTGCCCCGCTCGAATGCGCGCGTTGCTTCGTGGAAGCCGGCAAAATACAGTTCCTGCACCTGCGGCGCGCGTTGCGAACGCGTGAACGCAAGGTTGACCGTGTGATTCTCATTAATTTCCCATAGAGCGGAACCCGAAGCGCTGATAGGGGTGAAGTTACGGTTCATATTGATCAGGTCGGGATCGGAAGTGGCGTGTTCGATTCGCAGGCCGACCTGGGTATCCACCGGACCGAATCGCATGCCTTCCTGAGCGAACACCCCAAAATTCTGACTGCTGGTGCGTGGAACGATAGTTTCATTTTCCTCAATCTCCACGGCAGAAAAGACACTCGAGATAGCCTGGAAGCCGATAACACCGTTCAACCCTTCAAACAGGGTATGCGGCATTTCCACTCGGCCTTCCCAAGTGTTGTTTTCGAATTGCGCTTCCACTTCACCTTCAGCCCCTTCGGTATGCTGGTAGTCGGTATAGCTGAACTTGGTTTTGATGGCGTTGAAAATGGAGATGGGTTGGAGGTACTCGGCCTTGAAGTCGAATTTTCCCTGCTCCAGATCGATCCGGGCCAGTTCAGCATCGTCCGTGCCTTCCGGGGGAATGCCGTAGTTGGTTTCGAACAAGTTGCCTGCAATGCCGATGACGCCGGTATCGCCCACCAGGGACATCCCGATGGTGCCGCCCCTGGCATCGGCATTGGTGTTGTCGATGAAACCGTTGGTGTTCTGAGTGACATCCAGACCCGGTTCGCTGAAAGAGGCCCGGGGCACATCAATGGCGAGGCCGGGGGTGTCGATATCGCCGTTGTCCCGGTAGAATCCGTCGAGATGGTAGGCGAAGAATTTATCCCCGCCCTTGAGCTTGATCGCGGTGGAGGTTTCGTTGGAAACGGAATTGAATCGCTGGTCGAGCGTTCCACCAACGACCTCGTCGGGGACTACTGTGGGAATGCGGTTATCGATGACATTGACCATGCCGCCTATCGCGCCACTGCCGTAAAGCAGGGTGGCCGGGCCACGCAGGACTTCAATCCGTTCCGCGGCCAGCGGGTTCGCAGTCGAGGCATGGTCCGGGCTAACCTGTGAGGCGTCGTTCGTGCCGAGACCGTTGTTTAGTACGCGTACCCGGGGTCCGCTCTGACCGCGGATGACCGGAAGGCCAACGTTTGGACCGAATGACTGGCCATGAATTCCCTGCTCTTGTCGCAGGGTTCCACCGATGGTGGGAGCGGCCTTGAGGGTCAGTTCCTCGTCGTGCAAAATTTCCACCGGTTTGGCCGAACTGGATAGTTTTTCCTGCATCGGGAGCGAGACGATCACTTCCTTCATATGGATTTCATAGTGTTTTTTTGGGCTTCCCGGCTCCTCCGCGGCTTCATCCGCCCAGGTTGGTTGAGCTGTGAAAAGTATACAAGTTAACAGCACACAGGTGCACACAATCCGATTCATGATCGACTCCATTGACAGTTACCTGGCTCGGGCGAACGCAGTGCGCGGACCTGCCAACGCACACGCGCGGACAGTCCCCGGGCCGGGGAAGTTTTTAAATAAAAATTGGGTGTTTAATTAAATGTCAATGGAGAGGAGGAGGGGAACGGCTGGAAGGAGTTTGTATCGCCTGAATAACCCATTTCGTAGCGGTATTCAAAATCGACCGGGTTATCTGCAAGGCAAACGGCAGTTCCGGAGATTCGACTTCCAGACTGATTGAGGTCTGGGCTACGTGGCAGGGGATACAGTCGGGGTCCGGATGAAACGGGTCCAGATCGTGCTCGTGCAGGGGAGCCCCCACAACGCTCATCACACCGAAACAAATCGCCAGTAAAAAGGCAGTAAATTTAGTGTGTGGTGATTTCAATGATCTGTCAGTTTGATATGTCATACAGTTCCAAGGGGACTTTTCCCAAGCCAACATAAGATGCCATAACGGAGGAAAGGGTTCAAGCGCGGATTGAAAAAGTTTGAGCGCAAAGTCTAACTCGGTAGACGGAGAGGCGGAGTGAAAAGGTGGGGCTTCTCGCTCTGGCCCTGAGGCCGGGACTTTCCTTTTCTCCATCCGGCCCGGGTTTCCGGGCCTGGGAAAGCTTTGTTACAAATCCCTGAAAATTATATATAATAGCTCCCTTGTACCCATTTAATGTTACGAGGGACCATGCAGTTGTTTTTTCTTGGGAAGTGGATTTCCCGTGTGGCGCTGTGCGCTGTGTTTGTGGCCGTTTGCGGGGTTTCCGGCGGTCTGTGCGCGGAGACCAAGCGGGAGCCCATTCCGGTATTTGTCAGCATTTTGCCGCAAAAATATTTTGTCCAGCAGATCGGCGGCGACCGGGTGCGGGTTGGGGTTCTGGTGGGGGAGGGGCAGAAGCCGGACACGGTGGACCTGACGCACCGGCAGGTGGCGCATCTGGGGCAGTCCCGCATCTTTTTTCTTGTCGGCGTTCCCTTTGAAGACGCCTGGCTGCCGCGGATTCAAAAAGCGCACCCGGCCCTGAAAGTCGTGGCCCTGCATGCCAAATCGGCGCCTTTAAAACGGCAGCTGACGGACCACCACGGTCATCACGAAAATCCGCACCGCTGGCTGAGCCCCGTCTGGGTGAAGTCGGCGGCGAACGTCATCCTGCAGGCGTTGATTGAAGAAGACCCGTCGTCTGCGGCGTATTTCCGCAAGAACCACCATCGTTTCATCCGTGAACTGGTGACGCTGGACAAGGAAATCCGCGACCTGCTGGAACCGATCCAGCAGCGCGTTTTTCTGACCTACCATCCGGCGTGGGAGCATTTCGCCAACACGTATGGTCTGAAAGAAATCCCCATTGAGATGGAAGGCAAGGAACCGGGGCCGCGTTCGCTCAGTGAAGTGGTGGAGCAGGGGAAAGTCAACCGGGTGAAGGTGATTTTTGTGCAGAAACAGTTCTCCAAAAGCATTGTCGAGCCCGTGGCCCGTGCGCTGAACGCGCGCGTGGTTTCGGTGGACCCGCTGGCGGAAAACTATGTCAGCAACATGCGCGATGTGGCTCGTCAGTTCGTTGAGGCAATGAAAGAATGATGGACGCGGTCACCATTGCAGACGTTTCGTTCAGTTATTCCGGTCCGCCGGTTCTGGAGCGGGTCAACCTGACCATTCCGGAAGGCGAGTTCCTGGGGCTGGTCGGGCCGAACGGCAGCGGCAAAAGCACCCTGTTGAAACTGATCCTGGGTATCCTGAACCCGCAGCAGGGGAGTATCCGGATTTTTGGAGAGCATCCGGAACGCGGCCGGGGCCGGATCGGTTACATGCCGCAGATGACCCGGTTCGCGCGCGACTTCCCGATCACGGTCGAGGAAACGGTCCTGCTCGGCCGCCTGGGCAAGACCTCGGCGTTCGGGTTTTACCGGAAGAAAGACCGTGAATTCGCCCGCCGCGCGATGGACGAGGTGGAGGTGACGCACCTGCGCAAGCGTCCCATTGGCACGCTGTCCGGCGGCCAGTTGCAACGCGTCCTGATCGCGCGGGCTCTGGCGGGGGAACCGGATATGCTCATTCTCGACGAACCCACTTCCAATATCGACATGCGCATGGAGGAAGACATCTTCGATCTCCTGCAAACGCTGAACAAGCGCGTGACGATTCTGGTGGTGTCGCACGATATCGGCTTTATCTCGCAATACATCCATCGGGTGGCCTGCCTGAACCGCACCCTGCAGGTGCACCAGACGACGGAAATCACCCACGATATTCTGCAGAGCCTGTACGACCACCCGGTCCACATGGTGGCCCACAAGCACGAACCGTTCGAAGAGGGATGATGGATTTTTTTCAGGCCCTGTCCGAATACAATTTCATGCGCTATGCCCTCATCGGCGGCCTTCTGGCCAGCGTGGCCTGCGGCATAGTGGGGTCGTTTGTCGTGGTCAAGCGGATCAGCTACCTTGCGGGCGGGGTCGCGCATTCCATCATCGGCGGCGTGGGCACGGCGTATTTCCTGGGGTTTTCGCCGATGCTCGGAGCGATCGCCGCGGCCGTCGCGTTTTCCGTCATCCTTGGCTGGGTCAGTCTGCGTCTGCGCGAATACGAGGACACGGTGATCAGCGCCCTGTGGTCGATGGGCATGGCGCTCGGCATCCTCTTCCTGTCGAAAACGCCCGGCTTCAACATGGACCTGATGCATTTTCTGTTCGGCAGCATTCTGGTCATCGGCGACGGCGACCTGTCGTTGATCCTGGCGCTCGACCTTCTCGTGGTGGTGGTCATCCTTCTTTTTTACAAACAGTTTGTGGCGGTTTCCTTCGATGAAGAGTTCGCCCGCCTGCGCGGCGTCAACGTGGAGCGGTTCTACCTGTTGTTCCTGATCCTGGTGGGGCTGACGGTGGTGCTGTTCATCAAGATCGTGGGGGTGATTCTGGTCATCGCCCTGCTCACTCTTCCCGCGGCCATCTCCGGGCATTACGTGCGTTCGCTCAACAAGATGATGGTGCTGGCCGTTCTCTTTGGCATGGTGTTCACCGCGTCCGGACTGTTCGTTTCCTATGTCTACGATTTTCCGCCGGGCTCGACCATTGTGGTGCTCGCCGGTGTGACCTACCTCGTCTCGCTTACCTTTTGCGGGCTGTTGCGGCAGACCCCGATTCGATGACCCGGAATTGCAGACACGATGAGTCCACGCGTTTACTCTGAAAGCGAATTGCCGGTCACCCTGCTGGCGGGCTGCCTGGGGGCGGGCAAGACCACACTCCTCAATTACATCCTGAGCCAGAACCATGGCCGCCGCATTGCGGTGGTCGAAAACGAATTTGGCGAGATTCCGGTCGATCACGACCTGATCATCGGGGCCGACGACGATATCTTCGAAATGAGCAATGGCTGCGTCTGCTGCTCGATCCGTTCGGACCTGATCGAAACCCTGGGCCGGTTGCTCAAGCGGCAGGACCGGTTCGACGCCATTGTCATCGAAGCCACCGGGCTGGCCTCGCCTGGGCCCATCGCGCAGGCGTTTTTGCTGGAAGAGGCGCTGCCGCAGGCGTTGAAACTGGATGGGGTGATCACTGTGGTCGACTGTCTGCATATCCACCGGCAACTGGAGGATTTGGAGGTGGCGTGGGAGCAGATTGCTTTTTCCAATGTTTTGCTGCTCAACAAGGCGGATTTGGCCGGGGCGGAGGAACTGCAAAAGGTGGAAGCGCGCGTGCGTGCGATCAACCCCACCGCCGCCCTGTACCGCACCCGGCATGGACGTTTGGACCTGGACAAGCTGCTCAACCTGGGCGGGTTTGAAATTTCCGAAGACCTGCTCCATCACGAAGAAGATGAGACGCAACACCACCATCACCCGGATGAAGGGGAAAATCCCGTCACCTCCGTCAGTCTGGAACTGGAAGGGAAGATCGACGAAGGACGCTTCCGTCAATGGTTGCAGATGCTGTTGATCATGGAAGGGATGGACGTGTTCCGGGCCAAAGGAGTGCTGCACCTGCCGGATTCACCGTTGCCGTGCCTGTTCCAGAGTGTTTTTCAGATGTACGACAGCCAGTCCGGTGCGGGATGGAAGGGGGGCAAGCCGCTCAACCGTCTGGTGTTCATCGGCCGTGGACTGGACGCCGGGCGTTTGCAAGCGGGAGTCCGTTCCTGCATGGTGTGAGGAGCCGATTCCTGTCCGCCTGGCCAGCCCTGTATGTTAGAAATTGATTTGACCTCGTTTTTTTGACCCTGAAACCCACCGCCCCCGGTATGGAAATTCCCTTTTTAAGGGTATTATTTGAAAAGGGCTTCGAATCCTTCTAAGGCGTTTGTGGCAACCCGCAGGCCTTTGAGTGCCATGCCGCCGGTCGCGGCATCCAATAGTTTGAAGTGTCCTGCCTCTGGTCTTTTATTTTGGAATTTGATGGATGATTAAAAATATTTCCGCAATCGGTTTGCTCGCGGTTCTTCTGGCGTTCCTGCCGGCATGCGGCAAAACCGTCGATCAGGCTTCCAAACCTTATTCAAAGAACAACCTCACCATTGTGTTCCGTAACCTCGCCATGCTGGGTGAGCAGAACGAGGAATATCAGGGACAACTCGATCAGTACCAGATCGACCAGCCTGTCGAAATAGACAGCAAACAGATCGAAAACCATCTGTTGTCGCTCTGGTATCAGCGTATAGAGTCCACGGAACCGGCGCCTCCCCGTCCGGTTTTTCACAAGGATGAGATCGGGAAAATCGCTCCCCTGTTTCGGGCCGCGCTCAACAAGGTGGACTCCGGCGACTACATCCAGTTTGAATACCTGTCGCGCGACGGCGTGATCGAGGGTGAGCTGTTTAGCACGGTGGACCGTTTGCACTGGCGCTTCCAGGCCATTCACGGCATTCCCTTCAGGGCCAAGTTTCTGGGGATGAATCAAAGGACCTGGCGGCTGGTCCGCATCACCCGGGCCCAGAGACTGCACGTGATCAAGACGGGTCTGATGCCGCTGGAGCAGGAAGACTGGATGGTGGTGGATTTGAAAATTCCGACGCTGAAACGAAACTGGAAGCCTCCGGCGAAGCAGGAAGCGGCTTCCTCCCGTTCGACGGCTCCTGTCGTTCAACCTGTGACGCCGTCAGATGGAGAAACTGTGGTGAAGGAAAAGTTACAAAAGCTGAAAGAACTTTTGGATGCCGGCCTGATCGACGAGGCGGACTACAACCAGAAAAAGCAGGAAATTCTTCGGGAACATTTTTAGGACGCCGCTTCGAATTGTATTGGGTCTCAAGCGGGACTCAAAACCTGTGTGTTGCCGGACCGGGAAGCAGGGGAGACCTGCACAGGTCTTCCGGAAGGTTTACATCGAAAGCCTGGTGTGCCGTACCCGGGAATGACGCAATATCCGTGGAGCGGCTATCTTCTTGGGTTTTAAAATTTTATCCTACCTTGTCTAAATCAAATTAAACTTTTGGCTAACATTTCACTAACACAACAGGAATATTCTTCACCTGTTTTTTTGACCTGCCTGGCTCGAGGGGAAACAGGAAGGGCCATCTATCAATAGGAGGAGGAATCCTGAAATGAAAAAAGTTTGGTTGTGTTTTGGTTTCATGTTGCTGAGCGCGCTTGCCGTCAGCACTGCCCAGGCGGATATGTCCCAGGGCGAACTTCGCTTGCAGGCGATGGAAGAGAAAGTCGATTCTCTGTCGGCTACGGATAACAAGGTTAACTACAACACCCACAAGGTGAGCACGACCAATGATGTTCGCCTGAGCTATGGCAGCAAGGGATTCCGCCTGGAAACCGGCAACGGGTTGTTCCAGACCAATCTGGCCTGGCGCGCGCAGATGCGTTTCACGGGCCTGGAAGAAGGGGATCCCCGCCGTATGGGAGACTTCGGTCCGGATGATGACGTTCACACGTTTGAAACGCGCCGGGTGCGTATGAAAATCGGCGGTCACGGTTACAAGCCCTGGATCAAATACTACTTCGAAGTGGACCTGCAGCCGATGGCGGATTGTTGTGGCGGTGATCAGTCCCGCGACAGCCGTACCCGCGTGATCGACTGGCGTATCGACGTTCAGCCGTGGGAATGGTTCGGCATCCGCGTGGGTCAGTGGAAGATCAACTACAACCGCGAACGTGTCGACTCCTCCGGTAAACAGCAGTTTGTCGAGCGGTCCATCGTCAACCGGCAGTTCACCATCGATCGTCAGATCGGTGTCATGGCGCAGGGGCACCTGTTCAAGGGCACTTTGGCGGACATGCGCTACTACGCTGGTGTGTTCAACGGTGAGGGCAAGGGCGTGTACAATCCGGATGACAATTTCATGTACATGGGCCGCATCCAGTGGAACTTCCTCGGCCGTGACCTGAAGTGGAAACAGTCCGACGTTTCCCGGCACAAGAAGCCAACCGGTTCTCTGGCGTTCGCCGCCGCGCAGAACAACGGCGTTTGTACCCGCTGGTCTTCTTCCGGTTGCGGCAACTTGGACGAGTTCACCGATGAAGGCGCCGCGGCGCCGGAACAGTTCAACATCCGGCAGTATGTGCAGGAATTCGCCTTCAAGTGGAATGGCCTTTCCATCCAGGAAGAATATCACTGGAAACGGGTTCATGACACCGGCCAGCAGTATATCCGTTACATGGAAGGCGCGTACGCACAGGTCGGCTACTTCTTCAACGAGTTGGTTTCCTTCGTGCCGCCGCAGTTGGAAGTGGCGTTTCGCTACGCCTTCGTGGACGAGCCGGACACCAATTTCGATCCCTACGGCAACACTCCGCATTATCAGAACCACCGGAACGAGTTCACCGGGGCGATCAACTGGTTCGTCGCCGATCACAACAACAAGATCACCGTGGACGCTTCCCTGTTGACCCTCGATAACAATCGCACCGGATTCGAGGATGAGGAAGCCCGGGTGCGCGTACAGTGGGATATCACTTTCTAACCTGAGGGTGTTTCCTGTTGGTTCCAGTTTGAGCTGACCGGACGGGTTTTCTCCAAAGCCTGTCCGGTCTGTCCTCCTCCAGAAAGGGCCGGTGCCGAAAGGTGTCGGCCCTTTTACTTTTCCATCCCTTCCAGGGTGGAAAGCCGTTTTCAGCGGTAAAATCTGAAAAAAATCTTGATTTTAAAGGTCTCGCTGATTTACCCTTGCCCTCATGCGGAAAATGATTTTTCTTATATTCGCCCTGTTTCCAGCGCTTTTGCTGGGAGCGCAGGCCGCCCAGGCCATGGTGCATTCTCACCATGAGGCCGGGAACCCTTTTGTCCAGAAGAAGGACAAGGCGCATCTGGCTTGTGATTTGGAAGGGCGTCATGCAGGCACCCTCTGCCCGCATGTTCATAAAAAACCATCAAAATTTCCTTCTCCCTGCGTTCTGAAAAACCATTGCGGTCCCTCGCAGAACGGGTTGCCTGCCGGGAGTGGCGCTTCCTATTCCGGTTTATGGGCTGAAGACAACACGCTCCGGGATAAACGTTGTAGCGATTTCCTTATTCCGCAAGAGACCGGGTGTGTGTTTCATCCCCGGGTCTTTCTTCCCGCTATTCCCCCTCCACGCATTTCCTGAGTTCATTTCCATTCAAGTAGACATTTAAACGGGAAAAGGCGCGTCCGTTGTTTTGTGATCTGTCATGCGCATTGGCGCGGGTTTGTCCGCGCGGGCCACGACCTCTTTCCCCACTTGAACAGCGGCATACAACTCAAGAGGATGTGTTATGAAACCAGGAAGTTTAATTCGAGGGCTCCTGTTTGCCCTGGTTGCGGGATTGAGCTTGGGGACGGTTGCGGTGGCCGACGACCAGGCGTCGCAGGGAAAAGAGGAAAAGCCCGCTCCCATGATTCTGGCCGATCAGAACCCGGATCCCGGTAAAAAAGTCCGGCGTTTGAAGGATGTGGCCGTTTCGGCCCCCAAAGCCCGTCTGCACGAGCTCCTTGGGGCTGACCCGGAATTGATTTACAAATCGGCGTTCACGGCGCAGGATATCGAGTCGATCAACGCGATTTCGATGGACGATACGTTTCGCTACGCGCCCAACCTGCAGATCCGGCAGCGGTACATCGGGGACACCAACGGCCTGGTCACGATGAACGGGATCGGAAACTTCCAGCAGGCGGGCATCATGGTGTTTGTCGACGGTTTTCCCCTGCATTACCACCTGCAGTCGCAGTGGAATGGAGCGCCGCGCTGGGAACTGGTTTCACCGGAAGAAGTGGAACAGGTCAATATCATTTACGGGGCGTTCTCGGCCCTGTACTCCGGCAATGCGATGGGCGGGGTGATTGACATCAAGACCCACACGCCGGAAGGGTTCGAATTCGACATGAACTCTACCGGCTTCGTGCAACCGTACAAACAGTATGGAACCGACGACGCCTTTACCGGATTCAAGACTCATATTTACGTCGGGGATCGGGTGGACCGCTTCACCTATTCCGCGTTCTACGACCACTGGACGACGGAGAGCCAGCCGCAGACGTTCATCGCCGCTACCGGACCGTTCACGGCTGCGGGAGCCCAGACCGCTGTTCGCGGCGCTTTCCGCGACACGGACCCCCGGGGCAACGACCGGATCGTTTACGGGTCGACGGGCAAGGAAGTTCAAAACAAAAATATTTTTAAATTTAAAGGGCAGTACGATTTCACCGACGACTTTACGGGGCGCATCATGGTGGCGGCGCTGGACAACCGGGTGGATCAGACCAGTGTGGAAAACTACCTGACCGACGCCGCGGGAAACAAAATCTGGGGCGGCCCGGGGTTTATGGGCACGCCGTTCCAGACTCAGGGCGTGGCCTTTAATATTCCCGGTTCCGTGTTCAGCGAATCCACCGCGCACCGCCAGGACGTTCTCCTCGGCCTGGGGGCCAAGGGCAACCTGCCCGGCAACTGGAAGTTCGACACGGCTTTCAGCCTTTACACCTATCCCCACAACCGGCAATCGGTTTCCAGCGTCAACCCGGACGATCCGCTCTACACCGGCTCCGGCGTGGTGTCCGATTTCAAGGACACCGGATGGCAGACCTTCGACATGCTGTTTGCCAACAAAAAATTCCTGGGAAATGACGACCTGAGCTTTTTCGCCGGGTACCATTTCGACCATTATTCCCTGGAGATCGATCAATACAACAGCCTCAACTGGGTGGAAGCCACGCGCGATTCGCTGCGCAGCCGGAACGGCGGACAGACGATGAACAACGGCATCTTCGCGCAGGCCGCCTGGAATTTCTGGGGAGACCTCACCGCGACGGTGGGGGGACGCCAGGAGTGGTGGCAGGCGTACCGGGGATTCAAAACCGGGATCGCCAGCCTGAGCGACAAGAGCCAGGATTCCTTTTCGCCGAAATTTTCCATGGAATACGCACCGGAAGGGTGGCACCTGGCTTTTTCACTGGCCCGCGCCTACCGGTATCCGATCGTCGGCGAACTGTACGGCGACACCGTGTTCAGCGCGCTGGGTGTGCAGATCGCCAACGCCGGCCTGCGCCGGGAGGACGCGTTCAACAAGGCGTTCATGATCCGCAAGGACCTTGAAAACGGCTGGGCGAGCCTCAATTTTTTTGAGAACGCCATCGATGACCTGATCCTGACCCAGGTCCTCAGCACGCCTCCCTCCTTTACCACCACCTTTTCAAATATCGATGAGGTGCGGGAGCGGGGAGTGGCGTTTGATTTTCACCAGAACGGTGTGCTGACCCCGAACCTCGACCTGGTCTTCAATACGACCTATGTTCACTCCGAGGTTCTGGCGAACCGGGTCGATCCATCGGTTGTGGGCAATCAACTGCCCCTGATCGCTCCCTGGAGGGTGAACGGGCTGGCCACGTACCACATCACGGACCAGTGGGACGTGGTGACCGGGATTCATTACGCCTCCCGGGCCCATGCGCGGCTGGACAATACCGATCGCGCCGATACGTTCGGCGGCACCACCGAGCAGTTGTTCGTCGATTTTAAAACCAGTTACCGGACGTATTGGGAAGGCCATGAACTGGTGGGTTCGTTCGGTATCAACAATCTCAATAATTACCAGGCGTTTGATTTCCATCCCTACCCGCAGCGGACCTATTACATGCAGGTCAAGGCGACTTACTAGCGGCGGGAAGGGAAGTAGTGGACCCTGGGGCGTTCCGAAGACAGGGAGCGGACTTTGGGAACGTCGTGCAGTTTCAGGAAGGACGGTTGTGTGTGCAGCTCTTCCTGCTATTGTCCGCCTTGTGGCGGACATTCCTCCTCCTAAGGGTGACGGCCGTGGACCGCGAGGTCCACGGCTTGTGCCCGGGAAGAGAATATCTGGTTGACCACTTTCTGAAAGGTGAAAATAATGAATTCGCCAATACACAGGCTCGCAGCCCTGACCAGTCTCCTGTTCCTCTGTGCCTGCGCCGCGGCGCCACAGGCGGATATTAAAGCCACTGCGGCGTCTCCGTCCGCGGTTTCCGGGAACCCTGCCTGGGAATCCTCACCCCGCTCCCTGGGGCCCGGGATGGGGGCGCAATTCTGGGTGTGGGCGTCGGAAGGGATCAACATGATCATCGCCACTCCCGGTGAAAAGGGAGCGGACCTCGTGTTCAAAAGGTCACACAACGAAGGGCAGAGTTTTGGTCACGACTACCGGATCAATCAGGATGTGGGGGAAGTCAGCGCCCATGGGGAAAACAATCCGCAGTTACGCGTTGGACCGGGGATTGGAATTTATTCGCTCTGGGAAGGAACGGGCGGGATCAAATTTGGACGTTCCATGAATTTCGGCAGGAGTTTTCTGCCTCCCGTTCTGGTCAACGATGACGGCGGCAAGGGGATGCATTCGTTTTTTACGCTGGAGACCTCAGCGCAGGGAAAAGTCTACGCCGCCTGGATCGACGGCCGCGACAAGGCCACGGAACCGCCGGGGATGGCTTCCATCTACCTGGCCCGGTCGGATGACCAGGGAGCGACTTTCAATGCCAACGTGAAAGTGTCGGGGCGTATCTGCCCCTGCTGCCGTCCCGCTCTCACCACGGACGACGCGGGAAATTTATACATGACCTGGCGTCACGTGTTCGGGGAAAACGAACGTGTCATCGTGGTCGCCACATCGAAGGACGAAGGCAAAACCTGGTCGCAACCGGTTCGCGTTTCGCAAAAAGGCTGGAAGATCAACGGCTGCGCCCATTCGGGTCCGGCCATGAAATGGGTCGATGGACGGTTGATCCTGACCTGGTACACCGCGGGAGAGGGCCGGGCCCGGTTGCTGATGGCTCAATCGACTGACTCGGGAAAAACCTTTTCCACCCCGTTTGAAATCCAGGGGACGGTCCTCGACCCCAACCACCCGCATATTGCGGAAGTGGACGGCGAGGCCTGGGTGATTTTCCAGGGACGGGATCCAAAACAGGAAGACGGTTGGGGGCCGGCAGGCCCCTGGCTGGTGCGGGTTGGAACTGGAAACTCGGTATTCGCTCCGCAGGCGCTTCCGTTCAATCAAAGAAGTATTTCCTATCCGCAGTTGTTTCCCGGAACCGGGGGGCGTGTCTACGCGCTTTGGACAGAGCACACGAAGCAGGGGCCCGAGGTCATGCTGGTCCGGGGAAGAACCGGCAGCGAATAGAGGGCTGCGGTTTTTACTTGGAGTCGATCCAGAGTTTCATGCGCGAGACGAGTTGCGCCAGTTGTTCGACGGCGGAATTGAGTTCCTTCACCTTTGAGGAAAACAAGTGGCCGTGAATGGCCTGGCTGACTTCCTCGGTCACCAGATGTCCGTAATTGTCCCAGGGAATGGAAAGGTTTTGTGAGCCGCTGTTTCTTTTCCTCAATGGGGACGCCTGCCTGTTTTGTTTTTCTCCCAGTTCAGCGTACAACTGAGTTGTCGTTCCGCCAAAACCACACTGCAGGCAGACTGCGGCGTCCCGTTCAAAGTCGATCACAAGAGACGGCGTCTCTCCGGTGTGAAAAGGGCAGCGGGTGAGATAAATAGAGCCGGGTGCGAAATGCTTCAAAGGCGGCAGGTTTTTGATCAACTCTTGGGCGACGGGGTTTGAAATCATGAAATCCTCCAGGAAGGGACAACCGGGGCGGTTTGAGAGTGTAGAAAACTTTCGTTTATTGCATGCGGGTTCCTGATAAAGGAAAGTTCGAGGAAGCGGTTTTTCCTCTTAACGCGAGGATGCTACAATAACGAAAAACCGGGGCTTAAAAGCGCTCAGGTATCTGCTGGAGTCTATCTTAATTAACCCACTTTTTCCAGACTGGATTGATCCCGAGATGAACAATAAAGCTATACACAATAACAGTTTAAGTGAAGAGGCGAACCGAATGCTGGCGCAGTGGATTGAAGCCCGCCAGGATCTGGAAGGCCGGAAAGAGCAACTTGCGGGAGAAGACATGAGCAACCTGAAACTCATGGAAGCGGATTTCTCCAATGCAAATCTGGTGGGGGCGGATTTGAGTTCGACCTACCTGATCCGGGCGAACCTCGAAAATGCGAACCTCTCCGAAGCCGACCTGTCCAATGCGGTTTTTGCCGAAGCCAATCTGCGCGGGGCTGATTTCAATGAAGCGGAAATGGAGGGGGCCTGGCTCAACGGTGCCGATCTTTCAGGTGTTTTGAATCTCACCTGTGATCAGGTTCTGGATGCGAATTTCGACCGGGAGACGCAATTCCCGGAGTATATCCGGGTGGCCTGGAGTGAGGACGGAAAATCCACCGTCACCCGCGCAGGTTGAACCGCGAGGCGTCAGGTTTCGACGACGGATTGCCCGGCATCGTCCACACTGATGGTGCCGCCCCAGGTGCAGATGAGGGTGGAATCGTCCGTCAGCGCCGGCAGGTTGTTGACCATCACGGTGGGACTCCCCACCAGCCAGGGCGAAAGCGTCATCGGCACGCAGGTCACCGGTGTGTGAACCCCGAGCTTGGCCGCCGTGGCCGCAGCCACCATCGGGTTGGAACTCAGGTTGCAGGAACCGAAGGACGCGACGTTCATATAAGGCACGTAATCCATGATCGTGGCCTGGGCGTTGTCGTCGGAGGTGATCATGGAATTCAACACGGTGAGACTGCAGGTGCCCTGGGAAACTTCACCGGAGCAGGATATGGTGGCGCCGTCGCAAACCAGGTAAGCCATGGGAACTCCTCCCGGAAAAGGATGAAATCAACTCCCGTGTATTCTAGCATGGAAATTCTTGGAAGGACCTTGCGATGAGCGCTCAAGGCGCGGTCATCCTCATTGGCCATGGCGGTGTGCCGAAAGACATGCCGCGCCAGTGGGTGACGGAACTCAAAAAACTGGAAGCGGAGCGCCGGGCCAAAGGCGGCGGGCCGACGCCGCAAGAGCGGGAAGCCGACCGCCGCATCCGGGAATGGCCGAGGACTCCTGAAAACGATCCCTACCGGATGGGCCTGCTGGAGCTCGCAAAACGTCTTGCCCCCTTGCTGGGCGGGCGCAGGCTTGTCATCGCTTATAACGAGTTTTGCACGCCTTCCATCGAACAGGCGGTGGAGCAACTGGTGGGCGAAGGTGCCGGACAGATCGCGCTGGTCACCACCATGGTGACCCCGGGCGGATCGCATGCCGATGGGGAAATCCCGGAAGAGGTTTCACGTCTGCAAAAACGTTTCCCCGCGGTGGACCTCAAATACGCCTGGCCGTTTGACCTGGAAAAAGTGGCGGAGTTGATCGGGTATCAGGTGGGGCAGGTCCGGTTCGACGGTTGAACAGGCGTTCCATCCCGCCGGGGCCCGGTTACGATGGAAGTTTCAAATCCAGTCGTCCAGATCGAACTGTTCGACGCACTCCGGACTGCGCATGTCCATGAACAGGTCCGCATTGCTGAAGTTAAAATGATAGTCGTGGATACGTTCCACCTCCAGTCCCGCCTCGCGGATTCTTTTTTCGTCGGCCTGCAGTTTCTCCTCGCTGCCGTATTCCAGAACCACGCTGAAACCGGTGGCCGCTTTGAACTGAAGGATGTATCGGGGGTCTGCCATGAATCTGAATCTCCTGATCGGATGCGGGGTTATGGGTTGACACGCACGGGAAGTGCTCTTACCTTGGAATTATTCGGACAAAAAACAACATCGCCGGTGGGACAGGGGCCCCCATCTCCTTGAGCACGACCCGCCAGCAGGCATGAACGCTCTTCCCGAAAATCAGGAAGTGGAGGTCAGGTTGTGCAGACTAGAAGCCGGAGATGGATTTCCCGTTCGTTTCCGGGATCCTGTTGTTTGGATGCAGGAATCCGCGTTGCGGTTTTTTTCCTTTTGACATGGGGGGCCGTGTCTCCGGCATACGGGGCGCCCCTTTTCAGTGAAATTCCTCAGGAAGAGGTGGTCGCGGGCGACCCGGCGGGCACGGTTTTGCGTTCGCGCCGGGTGGAGGTCGATCTTTCCCAACTGACGCAGGCCAATGGTGCGCCTGTTTCCCCGGGAAGTGAACTGGTCCTGAACCTGTTTCCCAATGAAACCTACACCGCCCGGGTGATCCGCATCGAACGCCATCTTTCCGGTGGATTCTCCCTGGTGGGCACGCTGGCCGGGCACCCGGCAAGTCAGGTCATGATCGCCGTCCATGAGGGACAGGTGATGGCAACGGTGACCGCCGGCGGTTTGCTTTGCCAGATAAGGCCCCTGCCCGGCGGTGGCCACGGCGTGTTCGACCTCGACCCATCGGCCTTTCCCGATGCGGGCGAACCGGTGGCGTTGCCGGTTGCGGGAAGTTCCCCGGCGGAGGGCGATACTCTGGTCGACGACGGTTCGCTGATCGACGTGCTGGTGGTGTACACGTCCACCGCGCGGGAGGCGGCGGGCTCGGTTGCCGCGATCGAAGTCCTGGTCGACCTGGCGGAGACGGAAACGAACACCGCCTACGCCAACAGCGGTATCGATCCCCGCATCCGCGTGGTTCACGCGGAGGAGGTCGCCTACAGTGAATCCGGCTTCAGCTACAGCCAGGCCCTTGCCGACTTGCGGGACGGCAACGTGCCCAATGCCCTCAGCCTGCGTGAACAGTATGGCGCAGACCTCGTGGTCATGCTGGTGGAAGGCGATAACAGTCTGTGCGGTCTGGGGTATTTCATGAGCACGGTCACCAGCGCGTTCGCTTCGAGCGCCATGTCGGTGACCCGGCGCGGTTGCGCCACGGGCAACATGACCTTCGGCCACGAGATCGGGCACAACATGGGGGCCCGGCACCAGAGGGAAGTGGACAACACCGACGGCCCGTTCACGTTCAACCATGGGTACGAGGACACCGCAAACAACTTCCGCACCATCATGGCGACCACTTCCGGTAATTGCGGTTCCTGCCCGCGGATCGCCTACTGGTCGAACCCGGATGTGCTGTTCAGCGGCAATCCCACAGGCATCGCCGAGGGTCAGGCCGACGCCGCCGACAACCGCAAGACCCTCAACCAGACCGCCGCCACCGTTGCCGCTTTCCGGGAGCATGTGGTGCCCATCGCCGGAGATTTCGATAACGCGGCAAGCGTGGTGACGCCCTACTGGCAGGCGGGCGACCAGCATTACACTTTCATAGGACTGACGCATCCCTCCCTTTCCGGCATGGCGGAGGCGATAGGGGTTTCGGTGAAGGCGTTCCTCGATGGTGGCGGAGTGTTCGGTCCGGTGGCGGAATTCACCCTGACTCCCGGCATCACCTCGCGCCTGTTCATCGTGCCTTCCGGCCACGCCAGCCTCAACGGCGGCAACCTGCCGACGGCGCATTTCATCACCGGCTATTCGGCATCCGGGTCGGGGTTCCTCCGGATCGATCCGGTCGCTTCAACTCCAAAATTCCGGGTGCCGGGCGGAGGGTTCCCGGATGTCACCCTGCTGTCTTATTGGGGAGCGGTGGTGTTCGAATCCGGCAACACCGGATTCGCGTTGGAATTTATCGGCGATGCGGCGGATTCGGCCTCGCATCCGGGGCAGGCGGCGGGCCGGTTTGCCAGCGGCCTGCGTTGAAAGCCGCATGGGCTTCGTTGAACGGGAGCAAATTCTGGTACGATTTGAAGGGCATTTCAAATAATTGATTTTGGCCGTGAGCGGGCCCTGGTTTTTCAGGACCTGCGAGTTGCCCGGGTGAAGATTTCGAAAACTCCCGCACGAGAGAGTGGATTGAGTGAGCCGTTCCATAAAATTTGAAGAACCCCGCATCGGCATCCAGTTGTGGACCCGTTGGGTGGACGGTCCCCTGACCTGCCTCGACTTTTCTCCGGTTCACCACTGGACGGCGCTGGGTTACGAGGACGGCACGGTGCAGATGGTGGACAACCAGGGGGCGGAGGCCTGGACCGCCGGTATCGATGTTCCCGTCCACCATGTGCGCGTGGCCGATCTCAAAAAGCGCGTCATCACCCTGGACGAGCACAGCCGCCTCGTGTACCTCGACCTCAAGGGCAACGTGCTGAAGAAGGTCAATTTCGATCAGTACTGGACTTCGTTCGAACTCAAGTCGAACGCGGTGGTGGTGTGGGGCTGGCGCGCGCCGCCGCGCAAGCTCGATTACAAGGGCAAGTCGATTTGCGAACTCGACATCCCCAAACCCTGGCGCGTGGTCCGCGCCCTGAGCCGGGACGACCTTTATTTTGTGGTGCACAACCAGGTGACGCTGGGGGTTTACAGCGGCGATGGGAAAGAGTTCTGGAGCGTCAACCATCCCGTCGCCATCGACCTGTCCCGCGAAAACCCGTCGGAGGTTTCCGCCAGTGAAAACGGGGAGCGCGTGGCGGTGTCCTGTTTTGAGAAGGGCGTGTACGTTTACGACATCAAGCACCGCGAACTCCTCCACGTCGATCTGGATGCGATGGCGTCGCGGGTCTCCGTCAGTGGCGACGGTTGCTGGATGCTGCTGGCGGATGCCCTGGGGAAAATCTATCTGGTGGACCGTCAGGCCACGATCGTCTGGCAGAAGCAGATGGCTTCGAAAGTGTATTTCTGCAAGCTGGATCGCGAAGGCGACCGTGCGGTGGTGCTCGAGGAAAACGGCAATCTGACCTGTTTCGAGTTCACCGACAGTTCGCGCGAACGCACCGAATTTCTCGAAATCCGCACCCCGCAGGATGTTTTAAAGCCGCGTCAGATCTGGGCCAGGCCGGCACCGCACTTTGAAGGCAACTGGACCGGCATTCTGAAACTTTCGGCGGACGGACGTTTCATCCTGTTCGGGATTCACAAGAATTTCTACCTGTATGACGCGGAGGCCAACCGGATCTGGGAAAAATCATTCATGGTGCGGCGGGAGGACGGCTGGATATCCGACTCCGGCGACACGGTGCTTCTCGGTAACGGCGACGAGGTCTACTGCGCCCACCCACTCACCGGTGAGGAAAACCACCTCACTTTTTACCCGGAGGGAGTGCGTGAGGTCGGGTTCGATCCGGCGGGAAACCGCTTTCTGGTTTTGCATAAAAACGGCGGATTTTCACTGTACAATGGTTCCGGCAACCTGATGTGGAAACGCAAACTGGACCGGGAGATCAGCAAGATCCGGCTCAACATGGAGAAGAAGGTCGCGGTTTTCCAGGGGATGGGAAAAACCCTGTACACGCTCAACCTGCAGAGCTTGCGGCCCGGAAAGATTTTTCTCCAACACAATGTGGCGCGGCTGCGCCTCAATCAGGGATCGATTTACGCCGGAGACGAGGCCGGGACCTGCTACGGTATCGACTACCAGGGGCACACACGCTGGACGCACGCGCTGGGCGAGGCGGTGGAACGGATCATTCCGCTGGATCAGGGCGTGGCGTTTCTTTCGGCCAGTGGCCGCGTGGCGGTGTTTCAGGACGATGGGGTTCCGCTGGGCGAGGCCCGGCTCAAGCACCGGCGTTCCGTGGTCGCCATGGTGGCCAACGAAATTCTGGAAGTGGCGCCGGAAGGAAAATCCGTGGGGTGCTACCGTCTGTTGAAGGACGAGCGCATCTGGCAGCAGGAATTACCCAACGGCGTTCAGGCTTTGGCGGTGGGCCATCATGGAAACCGGCTGGCGGTTCTTTCCGAACGGACGCTGCACTTCTTCCGCCTGCTGGATTTGCCGGAGACTGAAAGCGGCCGCGCGGCCTGGCTGGAGTTTTAGATCGGAGAAGCCCGATGACCCGGCGTTCTTTGCTTCGATAACTCGCGGCTCATGGCTGTTTTCTAGCGGTGTTCTTGGAATTGAGACTTAATTTTTTAATGGAATGATTTTATGGAGAAGATCAAGGCGGACCTCACACTGTCCATCCGCGCCCGGTATCCCCTGTTGTACCTGCTCACCTGGGAGGAAGACCGGGCGGAAAGGATTGTTGAAGAGATCAGCCAGGGAGTGGGCAAGGAGTTGATTTTCTGGACGCGCACCCGCGGTTTCCAACCGGCGCCGAAGGATGAGACCAATCCGCTGAAACCGGAAGACGCTTTGAAGTCGATCGGCAAGTCCGGCAAAAAGGCGATTTATATCCTGCGCGATTTCCATCCGTTTCTGGAAGACCACGATGTGGTGCGGCACCTGCGCGACCTGGTCTCGCAGCTCAAACGCAGTTACAAGACGGTGATTCTCGTCTCTCCCGTGCTCAAGATTCCTCCGGAGCTGGAAAAGGACGTGACGGTTTTTGATCTTCCCCTGCCGGACACGAGGGAACTGGGACAGGTGCTGAAAAACCTGCTGGAGCCTTACCGTAACTCGGACAAGGTGAATGTTGACCTCTCGGCGGAACTGAACGAGAAAGTGGTGCAGGCCACCACCGGGCTCACGCGCAACGAAGCGGAAAACGTCTACGCCAAGGCGCTCATCAACAACCGGAATTTCAGCGAAGAAGACCTGCCGCTGATCATCGAGGAAAAGAAACAGTTGATCCGCAAGTCCGGTATCCTGGATTTTATCGGCCTGTCCACGCAGATGGGCGTCGTCGGCGGGTTGGAGAAATTAAAACACTGGCTGCGCCAGCGGGCGCGGGCGTTCAGCAACAAGGCGCGGCAATACGGCCTGCCGGAACCGAAGGGCGTGTTGATGGTGGGGGTGCAGGGTTGCGGTAAAAGCCTCGCCGCCAAGGCCATCGCCACCGAATGGAACCTGCCGCTTTTGCGCATGGATGTCGGCAAGATCTTCGATTCTTTCATCGGTCATTCCGAGGACAACATGCGCAAGGCCCTGGCGCAGGCGGAGGCGATGAGCCCGACCTGTCTCTGGCTGGACGAAATCGAAAAGGGGTTTTCCGGCACCCAGGGTTCCGGTCAGGGGGATTCGGGGGTGACGGCACGGGTGTTCGGCACCTTCCTCACTTGGATGCAGGAAAAAACAAAACCTGTTTTCGTGATCGCCACCGCGAACAATATCGAGGCGTTGCCGCCGGAACTGTTGCGCAAGGGCCGGTTCGACGAAATCTTTTTTGTCGACTTGCCGCAGCACGGGGAGCGGATGGAAATTTTCCGCATTCACATTGCGTTGAAAAAAAGAAAGCCCGAACAGTACGACCTGAACGCCCTAGCGGATGCGGCGGAACAGTTCAGTGGCGCGGAAATCCAGGAGGCGGTGGTTTCCGCCATGTACATGGCGTTTGCTGAAAACCGGGAATTCACCACCGAGGACATCATAAAGGCGGTGAAGGAAACGGTTCCTCTGGCCGTAACGGCGCAGGAACGTATTGCCGATCTCCGGGAATGGGCCCGGCAGAGGGCCCGCCCCTCGTCCTGAGCCTGCGGGAGGAAAGCACCTGGTTGTCGCTCCTGTTTGCCGGGGATGTCTCAAAAGTTCGGGCATGCTATTTCGTTTTTAGAGGTGTCCATCTTTAAAATATTTTATAATGAAGGTCTATAACCGCTATCTGGGATTTACCTTCACTCAATGAGAATCGGCGACGGTCCCGGAATTTGACCGCCGCCTCCTAAGGCGATAAGGAGGGGCGTATGGTTTGCCGGAAAATCGTTACCCTTTTCATTTTTGCCGGTACGGTTCTGGCGGGCATGTCGCTGCCGGGGATTGTGCCGCCTGCCGGGGCGCTCACTTTTGAAGAAAATCGTGAAGTGGCCCTCGAAATCACCCGCCTTTTCCGCTCGGCCCGGGCGGTCATCTCGAAACACCAGAAGCACATCAACGATCCCAACGAAAGCGACAAGGGCCTGAGTCCTGAGAAAGTGATCGAAGAGGCCAAGGTCAATTACAAAACCGTGTCGGGAAAGGAATTCCGCCTGGAGGCGGGGACCACGTTGAAAGGCCTGGGGCAGTTGGCGATGCTCAACGCCATCCGGGAGGTCATGACCAACGCCCAGCCTTTGATCAATGAACGCGGGCGCGGATTCAAAGGATTTCTACCCGCTGTTTTCGCCCGTCTTGTGGCGGACAGCTTCAACCGTCTGATGAAGCGGCGCGCCTATATCAAGCTCACCGCTCCCCGGCGGTACATTCGCAACCGTTCCAACCGGCCGGATAAATGGGAGCACAATGTCATTGAGAATTCCTTCAAAAACGCGGAGTACATCAAAGACAAGCCTTTCATGGAAGAAGCGCGCCACCGCGGACGCGCCGCGTTTCGGTTGATGATTCCGGAGTATTACAACAAGACCTGTCTGGGGTGCCACGGCGAACCCCGGGGCGAACGGGACATCACGGGTGGAAAGAAGGAAGGGGGCAAGCTGGGTGAACTGGGGGGCGCGATCAGCTTCGCTATTTACAACTGACACGGCGGGATCGCATCATTTTCGGTTTTGCAGGACCTCGTCGATGAGTTTCAAACCTTCCTCCCAGATTTCAGGATCGAGATTCAACCCCGGAATTCTCGTCTCGGACAATTCAGAAAGATACGCGCCCACACGGCGGAACCGGTCCTCGGTCTGCGTCACGGCCCAGCTTTCCAGGTACTCGTCAAAGGTTTGAGTGTTTTTTTGCTCGAGATTGTCGCGTGCGGTGGAGACAAACTCACCCGCCTTCAGCATCTCGACGAATAACTCCTGCGCCTGTGCCATCAACGGGCTCAATCCTTCCGGCGCGCGGGCCATCTGCTGCCGGCAGGTCTGCCGGGTTTCGTGAATCGCTTTCATCACCAGGCTCAGTTTGGCGCGCAGCAACCCCACCGCGCCCAGCCACATGTCGAGCCGTTCCTGGTCTTGCATCATCCTGAGTTCTCCCCTGATTCCGGAACTCCGTTGACGACGGCCTTGGGCGGCGCCGGTTTTGATTTTTCATCGGGCATGGTTTCAGGAACCGGCGGATCCTCATATTGCAGGGACCCCAGCCCATACACCCGGGCGGCGATGCGTTCTTTCCGCTGAAGCGTTTGCGCCGCCTTTTCAGCTTCCATTATATCGGTAAAGCGGCCGACGCGCACGGTGTGCCACAACTGTTTCTGGCTGTCCCACGCACTGACCATGAACGCCGGATACTGTTTGGCCTTGAGCATCTCCAACTGGTTTTTCGCCAGTGCCCTGTCGAGAAACGCCCCGGTTTGCACGGAGTAGGTGATCTGGTTTTCTCCCAGGTCCTGCGGGGTCACGATAGCCGGAGGCTGCGCTTTCTTTCCCTTGTCACCTCCGGCAGCCGGTGCAGGGGAGGGGGCTTCCTTTTGAGCGGAAGACGTCCCGGGAGGTGCGGCGGCTTGTTTCTCTTCAGGTCCGGACTGTTCCGATGGCGTTTCCGGCGGTGCGGGTTGCGGTGCTGCGGCTGTTTCCGCTGTTGCTGCCTTGGCAGCGGCGGGTGCGGGCTCCGGACTTGCACTTCCTGCAGAAGGTGGAGTGGGAGGAGCGGCGGCTGGAGGCGCGGTTTCTTTTTTGATCGCGGGGGTTGTCGCAGGTCCGGGTTGTGCAGCCTCCGGTTTTCCGGCGGCGGGTGTGACTCCAGGCGCAGCAGGCTGCGCCGCGTCTGCCGGGGGTGCCGGTGCGGCGGTCCCGCCACCTCCGGCAAGTTGTGCCGTCAATCCTTCCGCAGGCGTCTCGGAACGGTCACTCTTCCATTTGTTGCCCAGCCAGAATCCGCCGGTGAAAATGAACAGGGCGACGACGAGGAGGACGATCAGGCGCAGGATGATTTTCATGAAAGGCGGTTTCCCTCAGCGGGAAACGGGTGTTGGGTTTGAGGCGGTGTTTTACTTGCCGAAAATAAAATCCAGGATTTTTTCAAGCCATCCCTTTTGTTCAGGGGGCGTGCCGGGAGGGGCATCGGGTTCCCCGTTGTCCTTGAAATATTGTGGCGGGCCCAGCGGTTTGCCTTCCTTGAAGGATTGC
Organism: Nitrospina sp.; assembly: GCA_020430445.1. Classification (GTDB taxonomy): domain Bacteria; phylum Nitrospinota; class Nitrospinia; order Nitrospinales; family Nitrospinaceae; genus Nitronauta. The sequence goes on along the minus strand of JAGQJZ010000001.1, from coordinate 43,069 downwards.
CTTTCGCGGACCTTGCCGTTGACATGATAGCGGAGAAACTCGCCTTCCAGCCGGTCGTTCTGGTACTGACCCTTCTCGCGCAGTCCGCCGCCGGGATAGTACCCGGTGGTGGGGCCGTGCCGCAGGTCGTTGGTGTAAGTGGTTTTGATGATGACGTTGTCCTGCCCGTCGTAGCCGATGACCTCGCCGTTCAGTTTGTCCCGGGCGTAGTTTTTCTTGGAAACGATTTTCTCCTGTTCATTGAAGACCAGTTGTTCGCCGTGGCGCTTGCCGCCCTGGTACTGGGTTTTGCTGACGAGGACGCCCTTGTTGAAGCGCAGCATTTCGCCTTCGAGCTTCCCCCGGATCACGGTGGACTGTTTGCTGATGCCGCCGCCGGCGTCGTAATGGGTGACCGGCCCTTCCAGGACGCCGTTCCTGTACCACTCCTTACGGATCAGGACTCCTTCCTTGTCGTAGATCCGAGCCTCGCCGTTTTTTTTTCCGTCCTTGAGCGCAAAATGTTTGCGCAGGGTGCCTTCCTTCGATTCCACCTTTTTTTCAGTGGGGGGCGGCGGCTTTTCCTTTTCAGGTTTGGCGGTTTTTTCCGCAGACGGTGCGGCGGTCTCTTCTGTTTTGTTGTCCGGGACCTGAGCCATGGGGTTATCCCAGCGAGACGGTGCTGCCCGAAACGGCGGCTTCGATGTCCGCTTCCGCGGTGACGTTCATGCCGCTGACCGTGGCTTCGTTGGTGGCGCTGATGGACACGTCGCCGTCGGCTTCATCCGTCAGGTCGCCGCCGGCGGAGTTGGTCAGGTCGCCATCGGCTTCATTGGTGAGGTCGCCGCTGGCGGAGTTGGTCATGTCCCCGTCGGTTTCGTTCTTGAAGTCGCCGCTGGCGGTCTGGCTGATGTCTCCATCCGATTCAACCGAATAATCGCCGCCGACGGTGGTCGAGGTGTCGCCGTCGACGTCGTTGGTATAATCGCCGCCCACGGTCAACTCGTAGTTGTCGTCCGTCGAGATGGAAATTTTCCCCGTCACCTCGATCGTGAGGTCGCCCTCCACCGTGATCTTGTAATCGCCTTCCACCTTGACGGTGTAGTCGCCTTCGTTGGTCCGGGTTTCGTCGCCGGAGACCGTGATTTCCCGGTCGCCGCCGATGGTGGTGGTCTCGTTGCCTTCGGTGACTTCAAAGGTGCGGTCGCCTTTGGAAACCGTCAACGTGTCGTTTTCCTCTTCGATGGTGGTGGTGCGGTTTTTGGTGATGGTGCGCGTCTCGTCGTTCAGCACCTCGATGTTCATGTCCTTTTGCGCGTGGACATAGATTTCCTCTTCGTCGGCCTTGTCTTCAAAACGGATTTCGTTGAACCCTTCGGCGTCCTTCGAGGAGTCCGTCTTGATGGTGCTTCGGGTCTGGTCGTCCGGCAGGTCGTAGGGTACCGTTTGTTCGGCGTTGTAGACGCAACCCGTGACGAGCGGTTTGTCCGGATCGCCTTCAAGAAAACTCACGACCACTTCCATGCCGATGCGCGGGATGAAGATCATGCCCCATCCCTTGCCCGCCCAGCCCTGCGTGACGCGCACCCAGCAGGAACTGTTCTCGTTGTTTTCCCCTTCCTGGTCCCAGTGAAACTGGACCTTGATGCGTCCGTACTTGTCTGTGTAGATTTCCTCATTGTCCTTGCCCACCACGATCGCCGTCTGCGAACCGACGATTCTCGGTCTTCGCGTTTTGACTTCGGGGCGAAACGGCGTGTCCGCCGGAAACGCGGTGAAGGCGTTGTGATACGAATCCTGGGTAGCGGTGAATTGCAGGCTGTAAATCAGGTAGGTGTCGTTGATGTCCTCGCGTTCGTGCTCTTCCAGCGTGAACTTGTAGCCGAAACGGAAATCCCGGCAATTGCCCTGGCCGTTGACCAGGCGCACCGGATATTCCAGCGATTCGATGCGCAACTTGGTCCGGTCGTCGCCCACGTTCGATTTCTTGAACCCGCCGGGGTATTCGTAAACCCTCAGGTCGGTGGTTTTGTGCGCTTCGAGCGCTTCGACATCGGTGACCAGGAGGTCGGTGGAAGGCGTTTCGAAATCGAAATCATCCATGGCGTATTTGCCGGTGCCGACGGATTTTTCCAGGGAAATCTGGCTGATCGTGTCTTCCTCGATCATGGTGCTGTCCGGCGGGCTCATGGTGACCGTGGGCACGCCGGGGCACTCCGGATGCTGGGTGGAGTCGTCGGACAGGACCAGCGTGTGCTTGCCTTCCTCGTGTTCGAAGTAGTAGCAGATGCCGTTGTCTTCCATCAGCCGCTGCACGAAGTTGTAGGCGGTTTCCTGGTATTGGACGCAGTAATCCACCTCTTCGTAGGTTTTGGTCAGGTCGTCCTTGTAATCGGAAAAGCCCAGGTCGTCGAACACCTTGGTGATGATGTCCGGGATTTTCATTTCCTGGAAAATCCGGCTGTCCTGGGTCAGGTACAACTGCCACATCCACGGCCGCACCTCAGCGAAATATTTGCATTCGGTTCCGTCGAACGCGCCCTGGATGAACCGGGTGACGATGCCGTGAAAATATTTTTGCTCGCCGGAACTCAGGTCCATGGTGATGGTGACGCCTTCTCCCACAATCTGGTCGAAGTCGAGTTCGTATTCCTGCGACACCATGTCCAGATAATAGAAGTAGGGTTCGGAGAGCTTTTCCTCGCCGTGAAATGTTTTCAGCAGGAGCTTGTCCGGCCCCAGGGGGGTGGTGAGTTTCAGGCTCAGGTTCTCGTCGTCGTAGGTTGCCATGGATCAGGAATCCTTCAGTTCGTAGACAAAGGTTCCGTCGCCGCCGAGCGATACCCGGACGGCTCCGACATTCTGCCCCTCCGCCATTTTTTCCAGAACGGATTGTCCCAGTTCCGGAAGCAGGGTGTGGGTGAGAATATGGTCGACGTTGCGCGCGCCAGATTCGACCTCCGTGCACCGCTCCACCACCGCTTCGACCACCGAGTCGTCGAACGCCAGGTCGGCGCGGTGGCTCTTGTGGAAGCGGTCCTTTATTTTGCCGAGCTTGAGCCGGGTGATGTCGCGGATTTCGTCGTCGCCCAGCGGGAAGTAGGGCACCAGCACCGTCCTCCCGAGAAAAGCGGGCTTGAACACCTTCAACAGTTCCGGGCGCAAAGCGCGTTCGAGTTCTTCCGCCGAAGCCCTGCCTTTGCCGTTTTGGCACAAACGCATCACCGTTTCACTGCCGGTGTTGGAGGTGAGCAGGATCACCGTGTTCTTGAAATCCACCCGCACGCCTTCGCTGTCTTCCATCTCGCCCTTGTCGAACACCTGGTAAAAGAGTTCGACCACGTCGTTGTGCGCCTTTTCGATTTCGTCGAGCAGGACCACGCTGTAGGGTGCGCGCCGCACCGCTTCGGTCAGCACGCCGCCCTGGCCGAAGCCGACATAGCCCGGAGGCGATCCCTTGAGGTTGGACACGGTGTACGACTCCTGGTATTCGGACATGTTGATCTTCACCAGGTTGCGTTCGCCGCCGTAGAGCAGGTCCGCCAGCGCCAGCGCGGTTTCCGTTTTGCCGACGCCGCTCGGTCCGGCGAGCAGGAACACGCCCACGGGTTTTCCCGGATCGTCGAGTTGCGCGCGTGAAGTGCGAATGCGGCGGCAGATGGCTTCGAGTCCGGAGTCCTGCCCGACCACGCGTTTCTGCAGGTTCTCCTTGAGATCGAGAACGTTCTGGATTTCATTGGTGAGCATCCGGCCAACGGGAATGCCCGTCCAGCCGGAGATGACCGACGCCACTACGCGCGAGTCGACAAACACCGGCACCATCGGTTCTTCACCTTGAAAGGCTTCGAGTTTCTGTTCCAGCTCAATGATCTCCGGGCAGGACTTCGCCGGGACCGCCGCTGTTTCTCCTTCGGGCTGTTTGCCTTCGGTTTCCTCGCGCAGGCGGTGGATTTCCTTCACCATGTCGAGTTCCGTGTTCCAGCGTGCCTCGAGCTTTTTCAATTCAGCCTGTGTTCCCTCCAGCTGAGTCTGGAGATTGGCCAGCCGGTCGTCGTGCGCCCGTCCGGAAGCCATTTCGCGGTTGAGGATTTCCACTTCCAGGCGGATGAGTTCGATGCGCCGCTGCGCGTCCTCCACTTTGGGCGGCGTCGCGTTCTGTCCCAGGCCCACCCGGGCGCAGGCGGTGTCGAGCACGCTGATCGCCTTGTCCGGCAACTGCCGTCCGGTGATGTAACGGTCCGACAGGTTCACCGCATCGGCCACCGCTTCGTCGAGGATGACCACCTGGTGGTGTTGTTCCAGATGGGAGACGATGCCGCGCACCATGTCGATGGCGACTTCCGGCCGGGGTTCGTCCACTTTCACCACCTGGAAGCGGCGGGTGAGGGCGGGGTCCTTTTCGAAATATTTTTTGTACTCCGACCACGTGGTGGCGGCAATGGTGCGCAACTCTCCGCGGGCGAGCGCGGGTTTCAGCAGGTTGGCGGCGTCGCTCTGCCCCTGCTGGCCGCCGGCTCCGGCGCCGATGAGCGTGTGCGCCTCGTCGATGAACAGGATGATGGGCGTGGGGGAGGCTTTCACCTCGCCGATGACCGATTTCAACCGGTTTTCGAATTCGCCCTTGACGCCCGCTCCGGCCTGCAAAAGACCCAGGTCGAGACTGCGCAGCGATACCTGTTTCAACGAAGGCGGCACATCGCCGGTGGCGATGCGCAGGGCAAAGCCTTCCGCCACGGCGGTTTTGCCGACGCCCGCTTCGCCGGTGAGGATCGGGTTGTTCTGCCGCCGGCGTGTGAGGATGTCGATCACCTGGCGGATTTCAAAGTCGCGTCCCTGGATCGGGTCGATCTGGCCGTCGCGCGCGCGTTGGGTCAGGTCGACGGTGAACTGGTCGAGCGCCGGATTCTTCGACGATCCGGCGGGAGCCTGGGCGGAGCCTGCCGAAGATCCGGCTGTGCCCTGCGGTCCCGTGTCTCGTTTCGGCGCGGGTTTCCCCGGTCCGGGATCTTCCACCGTGCCCTTGCACAGTTCCTTGACGTCCTGCCGCAATTTGTGACGCGGAATTTGCATGAGGGTTTTCGACGATTCCACCATCACCCCGCGCAGGGCCTCGTGGCTCAGCATGCCGAGGACGATCGCGCCGGAGCGCACTTGCTGTTCGCCGAAAACGAGGGAGGACATGATCCAGCCTTCCTGGAACAATTCCATCAGGTGCAGGGAAAACGCTGGGGTGCGGTTGTTACCGCGATCGAACTGGTCGATGGCGGCCATCAGTTCGCGGTTCACTTCGCTTGCGTTGAGGTCGTAATGTTTCAAGATGCGGTTGAGATCGGAATCGGGAACGTCGAGCATCTTGACCAGGAAATGTTCGACCTCGACGTTGTAATGGGTCTGTGAGACGCAGAGCGCGGCGGCGGTTTCGAGACAGCTTCGGCAGGTGCCGTTGAGTTTGCCGATCAATTCCTTGAGGTCGAATTTCATTGTCCGGTCTGGGAGGTTGCGGGCAGGCGGTCGGGGGACAGGACCACCTGATCGTCGTCGTTTTTAAAGAACCGGGTGCGCAGCCAGGAGGTCCATCCCAGCCGGGGGCCCATCCGGCTGCTGAGCCGGGAAGCGGGGACTTCGGCGGCGTTCAGTTTCAGTTGCACGTCAAAGTCGAATTCGTCGCCCGTGTAGAAACGGGTGATTTCGCAAAGATTCCTGAAGCCGGGATTGATGGGCAGAAAATCCTCGAACTGACGGAAGGTGAGGGGGCCCACCACCAGACGGAACGCGCGTTCCTGGTCCCAGACCCTGCCGCCGAGCACCGTGTTCTGCCCCAGCGTCCTGTTTTTGCCGAACGTTCCGATGGAAGTCCACTGATCTTCCTCGAGATTATACCACCTTCCCTGGTACATCCTGCCCTTGACCGCAACGCCAAAGAAATGCGACGCGATGTTTTCCAGGCCTGCCATCGAGCGCGGTTTCAGAGCCAGAAGACCGGTGTAATAGAGGAGGCAGCGTTCCGGAAACTGGAAGCGTTTTCCCAGACCCGGCGTGCCCAGTCCCATGAGCGAAAAGAAATAGGGCGTGAACGGGTCTTTCCCGGGAGAGGCGAAATCGAATCCCAGCCGCATCTTTTTGCGGACGCGGTAAAGGAGCGAGATCAGGCGATGGTTGAAAATGTCGAGGAAGTCCCGCATCGCCGTGTCGTTGAATTTCAAGCGTTCGAGCAGCACCTCCGTGTAGGAGTGCGGCAGCGGTCCCAGAGCGCCGGCCAGGCTCATGATGTTGACCTTCATGCGGGCGGCTTCGTCCTCGTGGGCCGGCGGGGTGACGTGATCGACTTCGTTGGGCGGGAACTCCAGGCCGGTTTTCCCGAGAAATTTGACTACCACCTTGGAGGGGTCGGAGCCTTCCCCCACGGGAACGCGTTCGGGGTACAGCGTCTCCAGAAGGCGGACCGCCTGAAAAAACTCGAAGGCGTGGCCTTCGGCGTAGAGCCACTCTTCTAAAGAACGATCTTTTCGCCAGCCATAGGTTGCCATCGTTTCCAGGTTCCATCGCGCTGGGCGCTGTTGATGATCAGTTGGGTGAATGAGTTGATGGAGGCGTAGAGCGCAAAAAACCGGTTGAGAACGGATGCCATCAGAAATGCGCTGTTGCCGACATACGCCTTCTCGTCAAACGTCAGGGTGATTTCCGTGCCCCGGCAGAAACCTTTCCAGGCTTCGCGCCCCACGTGCCGCACCACCTTGCGGCATTCCATGGAGCGCAGGCCGGATATCTGCTGTTCCGAGGACTGCCGGTTGGAAAAACTGTACAGCCGCAGGATTTCTTTGAGCGCGGCCAGGCTGCCCGCTCCCCCCTCGGAGAACGACAAGTGGTTCAGCGAAAGGTGGGAGATGAGTTTCCACAGGGTCTCGCCGCGCATGGTCGGGTTCAGTTGCGGCGTGGGTTTGCGCAGGCAGCGGATGTGCTGCAGCGGCGCCGCTTCTTCGATTTGCAGTTTCGCGTTGTCCGGCAACTGTTCCGCCAAGTCCCGGTTGGTGCACAGCGTGTGGGCGAAGATCACCTCCGATGGGGGCTGGCGCGGATTGAATTTCAGGTCGACAAAACGCAGGATCATCTCCGTGCCCGGCAGGTCCTTGCGCCCCGTGGGTTGCCGCGTGGCGTACCAGAAGGCGTCCTGCCCTTTCGATGTCATTTCGTGATTGAACGAATAAAAGGGAGCGTAGACGCGGGTGTCGTCCTTCGGGTCGGACGAGCCCGAGACGCGGAGCAGGGAATGGATCTCGCTGATGCGTTCCCGCCGGTGATCGGGCTGGATGCGATATTCGGTTTCACGCCCTTCGATGCGGATTGGCTCGGACGTTTTGGTGAACAGGTTGATGATCGGCGTGCACCCCAGACAGAAGGTGTTCTTGCCGATCACCATGCGGTCGCGCGGTTTGCGGTCGAGCAGGATGAGGACGTCGACGTATTTGCTGGACACGACCCGGTCGAGGTGGTTCAGCCGGAAGAAAAGGAAGTTTTCCGGGAAGGTGAAATACTCCTGCAGCATGCGGTAGCCCGGATGGGCCAGCGGGTTGTACGGCAGGATGTCTTCATCCGGTTCGAATCCCACCGGCGTCAGGGCCTGTTCCGGCAGATACACCGGCGTCTTGGTGTCCTCGTGCAGCAAGGCGACATGGCGCGCGTTGCAGAACAGCAGTTCGTAGATTTCGTGACAGGTGGCCGACTCGTCGTTGAGATAAAACACCAGGTCCTTCATCGCCAGTTTCTTGAGCGGCGCGCCGCGGGTGGCGATGCGCAGGCGAAGGACTGTGGCGATGTCCGATGCCTGATCGAGAAATTCGTATTTGTCCGTCGATTCGAACACCGCTTCCTTCACTTCCAGGGGCCAGAGCGTGACCGGGTAGCAGGTGCGGAAGCGGCAGATCTCGCCGTGTCCGGTGGTGGAAAAGAGCGGTGTCTGCTTCTTGATCGTGTGGCCGCTGGTCAGCAGGCCCTGTTCCGGGTCGGGCTGGAACTGGGCGATGCTCATGGACGGCACCGGGTTCATGAAATGCGGGTAGAGGACATTGAGCAGCGCCGAGCTGACTTCCGGGAACTCGTTCTCGATCGCCATCTGGATGCGGGCGGTGAGAAAGGCGAAGGCCTCGATGAGGCGTTCGATGTTCGGGTCCTGGCTGTGTTCGGTTCCGAGTTCGAGGCGGCCGGCGATTTTCGGGTATTGCTCGGCGAAGGCCTGACCCATCTTGCGGAGATAGGTCAACTCGCGCTGGAAGTAAAGGAGGTGGTCGTCCTGGCTATTGAGCATTCACGGTCACTTGGCCGGTATCGCTTTTGATGACGATGGGAAAGGACACCGGCTCCCGAATGTGATCCAGCTGGATCATGCCGTTGATACGCACCACGAGGGAACGTTCGTTGGGGGCGACAGGGTCGACCGAGACCTGGACCTGCTGGAGGCGGGGTTCATAACGGGTGATGGCTTCCTTGATGGAACGGGTGATGGTGATGTGGTCGTCGAGGGCGAGGGTGTTCATGCCCGTGGTGTCGGCCACGCCGTAGTCGACGACGCTGCGTTGACGCTGTTTCAGGGCGTTCTTCGGGACGATGCACCGCGTGTTGAGGACGCGGTCCAGTTCCTTGATGATGGAAAGGAACAATTCGTCCCGGTCGTAGGTCCGCTTGGGGCGGGGCTCCTCGTCCGAATGCAGGTCGTGGTCGACCAGACGATCGAGAAGCCCCGCGCGTGCGGGATCGGGCTTCGATTTACGTGGCCAAAGATCCTCAGACCGCTTCATTCTTAAACAGATCCCAACCGGATTCCTTGTTTCCTTCCTTGCCGCCGCCACCTTCCTTCTGCGGGAGGTAGTTCCAGGTGATCTTGGCGTAGTTGAAGGAAATGGACTCGCTCGGAATATCCCCGGCGCCACCACTGACCGAGTAGTTGGTGATGATCGCATCGGTCAAAACATATTTGATGTATTCAACCGGGGTGGGTTTTTCCCCCGTGGTGTCGGAACGCCAGCAGGAGATGGTGATTTTCTTGAGCGCCCGTCCGGTGCAGCAGGCCAGGGCCAGGCTCGGGGTCCCGATGTCCATGGATTTCGTGACAGAGAAATCGGACAGGTAGACCCGTTCCACCGTTGCGCCGCCGGCCGTGCTGCGGGTGGCCGCCGCGGGCTGATTGGCGGCAAAGGAATAGGAGGTGATTTCAAACCAGCCGGCATGATCCTTGTCGGTCGATTCCCCCTTGATTCCATCTATTTCCATATACATGTCACCAGCCATGTATGTCTCCTTTCATGTTCAGGTATAGGATCCCCACCGGGGACGGTTTCAACCCGTCCGGGCCGCAACAGCGACCCGGACATTATATCAGGTTTTAACCACCGGCGGGAGGCGGCAATTCCGCCACCAGGCGAATCGACGCGGTCAACTCTTCCAACTGGAAATGCGGGCGCAGGAACACAACGGCGTTGTAGCAGCCCGGTTTCCCGGGGATCTCCGTGACGTCCACGCGGGCCTCACGCAGCGGATACTTCGCCTTGGTTTCCTGCCCGGCTTCGTCGCTCAACAGGACGTAACTTGCGATCCAGTTGTTGAGGTAACTGGAGACGTTGTCCCGGGTCATGAAACTGCCCACCTTGTCCCGCATGATCGCTTTCAGGTAGTGCGCGAAACGCGATGCGTTGAGGATGTAGGGGAGCAGGGCGGACAGGCGCGCGTTGGCGTTCGCCGCGTCCAGGTTGTAGACCTTGGGCTTGTTCGTCGTCGCCCCGCCGAAGAAGGCCGCGTAATCCGTGCCCTTGCAGTGGCAAAGCGAGATGAAACCGAGGTCGTTGAGTTCCTTTTCCCGCCGGTCCGTGATGGAGATTTCGGTGGGGCACTTGAGCGCGATGTCGCCCTCGTCGGTCTTGAAGGTGTGCGTGGGCAGACCTTCGACCTTGCCGCCGCCTTCCACGCCGCGGATCGCCGCCACCCAGCCGTGCAGGGCAAAGGCGTTGGTGATGCGCTGGGTCAGGATCCATGCGGAATTGGTCCAGGCGTATTTGTTATGGTCACGCCCGTCGACGTCCTCGCGGAAGTCGAGCCCTTCAACCGGTACCGTGTCCGGGCCATACGGCAGGCGGATGAGCGCCCGCGGCAGGGTCAGGGTCACATAACGGGAATCTTCGGATTCGCGGAAGGAACGCCACTTGATGAGCTCCATGCTTTCGAAGATTTTCGCCAGGTCGCGGGGAATCCCCAGGGACGTGTAGCTGTCGAGATCGAACAGCCTCGGGTGCGCCGCGGAGATGAAAGGCGCGTGAGCGGCGGCGGCCACCTGCGAGATTTTTTCCAGCAGCGCGAAATCCTGCGGGTGCCGGGTGAATTCGTAGTCCCCCACCAGCATGCTGTAGGGATGTCCGCCGAAGGTGCCGTATTCCTCTTCGTAGACCTTCTTGAACATCGCGCTCTGGTCGAATTCGACGGCCTTTTCCAGGTCTTTCAGGAGATCGGCTTTGGAAACGTTCATCAACCGGAGTTTCAGCGTGGTGCTGGTCTCCGTGTTCATGACCAGGTAATGCATGCCGCGCCAGGAGCCTTCCAGCTTCTGGAAGTCCTCATGGTGCATGACCTCGTTGAGCTGGTTGGTGATGAGTTCATCGATCTGGGCGATGCGGTTGGAGATCATGGCCACGGTGTCCGCGTTGACGGTCATCCCCTCGTCCAGAATCTGGGTGGCGAATTCCGCGACCAGGTCCTTGGCGTATTCCAGTTGGGATTCGTCGCGCGCGATGCGGCCGTTCTGAATGATGTTGTCGACGAGGCTCAGCTCTTCCGCTGTGGCTCCGCCTTCTGCACTGGTTTCTTCAGCCATTAGCCTTCCCCTCCTTCCTCACCACCTTCGCCGCCTTCTGCTTCTTCACCGGCGGGGCGGGCGGCTTTCATTTCGTTCAAGCCGTCAGTATTTTCGACCACTTCACTGAGGAGCCGGTCGAGCTCATCGTTGCCGTCGAGTTTGGTCAAAAGGTCGTTCAGTTTCTGACGCGCTTCGTACAGCTTGCGAAGGGCGGGAACCTGTTTGACGATTTCCACGGGTTCGAAGTCGTCCATGTTGTGAAACTTCAGTTCCACATTGAGCTGCGAATCGTCGCCCGCGATGGTGTTGGGCACCCGCATAGCCAGCCGGGGCTCGATGGAATTCATGATGTCATTGAAGTTGTCGCGGTCGATTTCAACGAACTTCCGTTCCTTGAGCAGCGGCAGGGGTTCTTCCGGTTTGCCGGAGAGATCCGCCAGTATTCCCACCACAAAGGGAAGTTCCTTCATTTCGATCGCACCCAGGGTTTCCACATCGTAGGTGATCTGGACTCTGGGTGGCCGAACCCGGCCAAGCTTGTGTTGGATGCTTTCAGCCATGTCCCCTCCTTCTAGAGGTTTCCATTGTGTTAATAATAAGGTTAAAAACGTGTATCAAAGGTTCAAAGCCACACTGTGTTACGTTGTTATTCGTCGTCTTCCCCGTACGTGTTTTTCCCCAGACCCAGGAGATCATAAATAAAGCGGAGATCGTTCTCGTCGCGGACGATTTCCAGGAGCAACTGGTCCAGGGTCATGTTGCCCCAGGACACGGCGCGCCGGATGAGGTGCGGCGTCGGGCTGTGGGGCTCCGTGCGTTCGAGAAAATCCGCGATTTCGCTCAGGGTCCGGTAAGCCTCCTGCCGGGTCTTGAATTTTCCCGGCGGACCGGAAACCGCGCCTGCTGTTACCGGTTCGGCCCCGTTGGTTCCGGCGCCTGAAGCTTCGGGGGCCTGGTCATGTGCCTGCTCGTCCACGGGTTGAGTGATCTCCTCTGCCGGGGGTTGAGTGTCCGCCTGGACAACCGGTTCCGTTTCGACTTCCTCGCCGCCGATGCCCTGCCGCTCGCGGATTTCGTCGAGCAGGCGGTTGATCGATTTCAGGGTCTCCCGGTAATTGAGTAGACTGGGAGACTCCTTGCCGCACTTGTCGTCCAGATACCCTTCCAGATTGCGCAGCCGGTCGCGGGATCCCTGGATCTGCATGGCCAGTTCCCGGTAGAAATCCGGCGGTGTGTGGTCGCAACTGGCGAAAAACCGGCTGTAGCTCATTTCGGTTTCCAGTTTTTCGCGGGCCCTTTCGTTTTTCCGCGCCTCGTTTTCGTTGAACGAGGCTTTTTCGTAATCGGCGTAGGTGACCGGCGTCTGGTCCGTCAACCGGGGTTGCGACAGAGGGATCAGCTTCAATTGCAGGTTCAGCTTGGTGTTGATCCATTCAAATGGCCGCACTCGCGCGTCGAGGTCTTCCCCTTCCATCTGGGGGTAGGCGGTGCTCCAGAACTTGTCGCAGAGGCGGAATAAAACCTCCAGCCCATGCCGGACCCCTTCAAAACGGTATTTGTAAACCCAGGCTTCCATCAGCCAGGTGGCGATCTGCAAATCCTTGGTGCGGGTCTCCAGAGCCTGGGTGGCCAACTGGATCACCTGATCCCAGTCGGCCTGTTTCAATTCGGTTTCCCACACGCCCAACTCGAGGTTGGGGTTGTCCCGCCTGCGGGCGTCTTCAATCTTGTCGTAGGTTCCCTCGTAGCGCAGGGATTCTCCCTCGGGCTTTTCACCTGAGATGGGGGCGTCCAGCTTGTCCCAGTCGACCCAACGGGGCGCCGTGGTTGTTGCCATATCGAATAACCTGTTGGTTCCGGAGGCGCGGAACGTTTCAAGATAAAACTCAAACTCCGTGCGTGAAACCTGTTGGTTCCGGAGGTGCGGAACGTTTCAAGGTAAAACTCAAACTCCGTGCGTGAAACCTGCCTGTTCCCATGGTGGGAATGTGTCTAAACCTTCAAATACCTGGTTACATCCGGTTCCAGTGATTCTCCATGTAAAAGTAAAACGCCCGGGGCCACCGTGGCGTCCTTTTGCATTTAACTGTTGACGCCCTGCCTCAACTCCGGCGCTTCAGCCGGGAAGGCCGGCATGACCACCCGTTCCTTGTTTTGGGGATTCCTGACGACCACGCGTACAAAGAGGCGGGCGTCGCTGGACCGGGGTTCGAAAATTTCCTTTTGCATTCGCTCCTCATCCCGCTCAAGGGTATTGACCTGAAACCTCAGGGTGTGGGGTTTAGGATCTCCCAGCGGTCCGAAATCCTCAATGCCCGCTTCATGCCGGGACAACAACTGGATCAGCGACCATTGGTTGTCGTACTCATAGGTCACGGTCCGTTTTTCCACATTGGCTCCGGGCCAGTCCCCGGCGGAAACCGGAATATCCGGCGAATTTTTGGCCCACCGAAACGTCACCCGGATGGGATCACCCAGATCCCAGAGCAAAGGTGTTTTCTTCGTCTGGTGATCGTGAGCGGCCTGTCCCCGGGTCTCGAGTTGCCATTCGATGACCTGGTTGGCTCCTGTTTCGGCCTCGCGGTTGACACGGAAATCCACCTCAAGCAGATAATCCGACAATTCGGATTTTTCCAGCGCCAGATACGGGGCGAAAAAGGGCCGCGCTTCTTCCATTAGATATATGAATTCTAAAGCATTATCTTTCGAAAGTCCAAATTTTGTGCTCTTTTCAAGTTGCCCCAGACCCTGGTCGAGGTACCGGTCGAGCAGGCGGTAAAAATGCCGCAGGTCCGCCGGGTTGGCTTCGTCGACGACCGTCCGGTCGGTCAAGGGCACGAAAGGATATTTCCCGGCCAGGCGGTTGTTGAAGAACGCCTGAACGACGGAGTAGTTCTTGAGCACTTCGTCCTTGGCCAGGAGCCGGCATTGCTTGGACAGTTCCACTTTCAGGTTGTGCAGGTTCTGTCCAAAAAAATCGCGTACCGGAACCTTGAGGTCCCGGGCCGGGATTTTCTCCAGGCAGTTTTCGGGAGTGATCGTTTCCATTTCCACCTTGATGAAGCGTTCCAGCAGGGTGAGCGTGTTCTGCGTGCGCCGGGCATCGTAGCGGTCGAGTTCCACCAGCACCCGGTGCCATTTGGTGACCAGGCGCTCCTCCAACTGCCCGCGCTTGATGGTGCGGTTGACCAGAAAATTGACCAGGGGTTCGGCGTACTGACGAGCCAGGTATTTGATGCGTTCTCTCTGGATGGAGAGGTAGTAGGAAAGCTCCTTGTCGTCCAGCGCTTCATAGGCCTCAAGCGAAGCCGGAGTCAGCCCGTTCCACCAGGAAAAATTGCCGTCCTTGAATTCATAGAGCGCTTCGGACTCCAGCATCCGGTCGACGTTGTTGAGCAGGTGGTAGCCGTGGCGCGTGACCAGGTCGAACAGGGTGTACGAGGACTCCGTGAAATCGAGTTCGAAGAAAATGTCCATCAACTGCCCCAGATGCGGCGCGGCCTTCTTGAAACTCCGTATTTCCTGCGCCAGTTCCTCCTCCTTGCGGTTGAAGGCGAACTGTTCGCGGATCGGTTTGAACGTCTGGCCCCGGGCCACCAGCCGGTTCATGCTCGATTCAAGCCGCCGCATGGACGTGCGCTGGACCATCGGTTTCAACTGGCTGGGAAAGCGGGGCAGGGTGAGGTGTTCGAACTCCTTATAGTCCTCATACAGGTTCACGGACGCCTGCAGGAGCTCCGGGTCCCAGGTCAGGCGGTCGTTGGGCGCGATCTCGGTGATCAGTTCTTCACCCTTGTCTTCTACCTTCATGAAATCGTGGCTGAGAAATTCCTGTAGCGCCTTTTCGACCTTGATCACACCGTTGGACAGGTGCATCTGGATGAAACCGCTCTCTGCATGGAGGAGCGGGCCGGTGAAGGAGGTCTCCTGACTGCGCAACTGGAACGTCAGGTCGTGGAATCCTTCTTTACCCGTCTCTTCAATTTCGTTCTTGAGGTCCGGTCCCAGGAAAGGAGAGGTTTCGATGGACGCCATGACTTCATTGAATCCCTTGCCGAAGTTCAGTTCCATTCCTCCCATCCAGGCGAATTCCGGACGCGCGACCAGGGCTTTCATCTCCCCGATTTTTCTCAGCAGGGCGTCGAATTTGCTCTCGCCTCCGGGAGTAAAGGAGCGCACGTTTTCTTCCGGAATGGTTTCGAGGTCCTTCGCGAAATCCTCCAGGCGGACCAGCAGGAGGTTGTCCTCGAACAGGCGGATGAACAGGTCCTGCGCCAGCCCGCGGACTTTGGGGATGGCCAGCAGGTAACGGGTGATCGTCGGGTCGTACAGCCGGTATTCAACGTCCTTGAGGGCGTTGTGGTAATAGGCGGCGTTCTGATAGAAGTCCACCGGCAGGTCGAAGCCGAACAGGTATTTGACCACATCCCCCAGTTGCGTCAGGTCCTTGCTGTTGTGCAGGCCATTGTAGAGTTGCACGTTTTTCCAGAGAACCTCCAGGTCGGTGATGACCTTTTTGAGCCGTTTCATCTGCGGGATGTCGTCAAACTTCACCGGAGCCGCGCTGGCTTCCAGGCTGTCGCCGGGGTCCAGGGTACCGGCCTGCTCAAGCGTGGTTTTGACCTTTTCCTCCAACTCGAAGAACAGGGATTTTAAAATGATCTTGTCGTAGGCCACCACCATGGACTGGCGGATCTGGTCGTCGAGATCGCTGAACCAGGAACGCGGGATGAACACCGAGGAGAGGGTCGTGGTGTTGACGTTGGTCATCCCCTTGAGCAAATTCAGGGCCATTTTGTTGAAGGACAGGTCCTCTTCCGGTCCGCGGACCTTCAGGTAGCGCAACTGTTCGTTGATGTCGGCCAGCAGGGGTTCGAGCGTTTGTTTTTCGTCTTGTAACTGGCTGAAGCCCCACCACATGCCGAGGGTCCAGATCAGCACGATCCCGGCGATGGCGGAACGCAGGGCCCAGGTGAGGCGGCTTCTCCAGAGAAATACCTTGGCCGTCGGCCGGGCCAGGCGGAATTCGGGGAACACCTTCAATTCTAAAAAGTCTTTCAGGAAAGCCAGCCTGCGGGGGCTCTGCGGGCCGTCCGAGTCGAAGGTCTCCAGGCCGCTGTCCACCGGGACAGGTTGCGGTTCCGCCGCCGACAGGGACAGGTTTTGCATGGGCACCGCAGCATTCAGCGCCGCGTCTCCGCAAAAGAACAGTCCCCTCATGAACAGGGCTTCGTGGTACACGCTTTGTTTGAACAGGTGGTTGGCGTAGGTGCGGAGCGGTTCCAGCATGGAGTTGAACTCGCTGGGGAAGACGAAGAAGTCGTCCGAGTCCTGCACCTGGATGCCGTCGACGATGACTTCGATCTGCGTCTGGTAGAGGTTTTTGTAGAGATTCTCAAACGCCTCATCCAGCCATTTCGGCGTGTAGGCCGTGTCCAGCGTGTACGGGTTGGACCAGCCGAGTATGTCCTGCTGCAGGCCCTTGGGCAACTCGCCGCAGAAACTCTTGAAGCCCCGGACGTGGTCGCATTTGGTGACGAGCACGTAGACCGGCAGGCGCATGCCGAGGATTTTCTGCGCGGTCACCATCTTGTCGAACAGGGCGGCGGCCTTGTCGCCGATTTTGATGACGCGCTCGTTCAACGTTTCCGCCGGCCCCACCAGGTCGGTGGCGGGTATGGTCAGGATGATCCCGTCCACCGGACGTTGCGGCCTGTTTTTTTGCAGGAGGTTCAGGACATGGCGCCAGCCGCGGTGATCGGTGGGCTGTCCGTCGGTGCGCAATACGTAGTCGCCGTCGACATCGATGACGATGCCCTGGTCGAAGAACCACCACTTCCAGCCCTCGCGGCTGCCTTCGAGGTTTTCCTCGGGAGCCCCCAGGGGCAGGGTGATGTCGGTGTGGTGCAGCGCCTCGGTTTTTCCGGAACCCGTTTCCCCCACCAGCAGGAACCAGGGGATCTGATAGCGGTGGTGGCGGCCGTACACATTGGCTTTCAGGGTCGCCAGGGCCCGGCGCAGGTTTTTGCGGAGTTTGAACCAGGAAGCGGAACGGTGATGGCGGGGGCTGCCCGGGTCCTGGTCTTCTTCAAGACCGCCGGTCTCCTCGTCCTCGCCCTTGCGGTTTTTGATCTTGATATAGATGAACGCCGACAGGCCGAGCAACAACAGGCTCGCGAGCGCGTGCGGGATGTAATACGAAAACGCGCTGACCGTCTTGTATGCCGTTTGTAAAATATCGTTCATCGATTCAAGCCCGCCTGGCTCTGTGTCAGGTGTCGTTCAGAATTTGCTGGATCACCACGTACAGATCGTCCGTCAGGTGCGCCCACAGGTTGTGCGAAATCAGCAGGAGCCCCGACACGACCAGGGCGAGGTAAAGAAACCATTTTTGCGGGTGCTCCAGCTTCAGCCCCACGCCCTCGCCGATGTTGTGCAGATACGACTCCGGACAAAAATGCTTGGACTCGCTCAGGATGTCCGGAGACCGGTGAAAGATAAAATTGAACAGTTCGCGGCGGTAGAAGTCGAGACGTATCTGCCCCTGTTCCTCGCCGCGGAATTTTCCCTGGAATCCGAATGCCAGCGCCATGAGGTAGACCTTGCCGAGGTCGGTCTGCACCGGGTCCCGGTGCTTGAGCAGGTTGTCGACCTTCTGGAAAAAAATGTCTCCCGCGGCGTGCGACTGGAACAATTTGGTTTCGAGCAGGTTCGATTGCCAGGCTTCGCGGCCTTCCCAGTTGAGATGGAGGAATATCTCGTCCGCCAGCGCCGCCATGACAAACTGCGCGTCCTTGTACAATTCGCGGACGTACTCGCCGCCGAAACGGTTGGCGGAGATTTCCTGTTGTTCCAGGAGGTAGAGGAGACGCTGCCAGACCCGGTTGGCGATGTTTTGCAATCCTTTGTCTTCTTCCACGGCTTCCGTTGCGGGGGAGGTGGCGTCGCCGCCGGTCGCGTCTTCAGCCGGTTCGGCGGCCGGTTCCGGCTCGCCGGTGACCACCGCCGCAAGAACGGGCGCGGGCACAGGACTGGCCATCCATCCTGTTGTCGCAAGCTCCTGCTTGAGCCGGATGACTTCGTGAAAAAACTCCCGGAAGCGGGCTAACAAAAACGAGTCGCCCACCTGGACCATTCCATTCATAGGAATCCCTTGGCTGATGGTTTTGCCGGTCTTGACTATTATCGGTTGATTTTACTTATACCATAATTTATTAAAATTTCAATAAACTTTTTACAATATTCACTTGATTTAAAAGGTTTTAAATGACTGCGGGGGCAGGGAGGAAAAACAGGCGGCGGGGGCGGGTCAACTGCCGAAAATTCTTGAAATAAAAGCGCCAATGCCGGACCGGGGCTGCGGGCTCAAACGCGCCATTTCCTGGCGAAACGTGTTTAAGGGTATGCGGAAATAATCCGCCAGCCAGGACTCGAGTTCGCGGCGGCAGTCCTGATCGGTCAACCAGCGGCTGTGAAGGCGCTTAACTTCACTGGATACAGGATTTTGCGGGTTGATCAGGGGGGCAAACAGAGGGGCTTCCGGGGGCACCGTGCCCAGCCTGTGCAGGGCATAAGCCAGGAGCAGGAGCATGGACTGGTTCAACGCCAGCCCGTGCGCCTGGATGCCTTCGATTTGTCCATTCAGGCCTTTTTTTAAAAAGGGTTTTCCGGCTTCCTGGTAGGTGCGGATCAGTCCTTCCCAGAACTTTTGCGAGACCGCGTGTGGGTCGGCGGGCTGGTTGAACCCGATGCAACTGTCCAGATCGATCAGATGGACCTGAAATTCAGGGCCGGGATGGCTGATGAAAATGTTCTTGAAATCCAGGTCGGGATACCAGAATCCCCGCTCATGAAGGTGGGTGATGAATCCGTAAACACTGATAAATAAACGTAGTTTTTGATCCGGTCCGAGGGGGTTCGCACCGAGAAAATCCGCCCGCCGCTCCCCTTGCAGGACGCGGCTCAGGATTTCTCCGTCCAGCCACTCGAAAAAAGCGTAAAAAACGCTGCCGGAGTCGTGCAAAGCCAGTATTTCCGGCGAGTTGTGAAGCTTTGCTCCCTTCAGTTCTTGCAGTAGCCGCCACCCCGTGGGGCGTGTGCCGAATTTTTTGACAAAAACCGGGCCCGATTCACTTTTCCACAGCCCGAACCGGGTCTGCTGGGAAGACTGGTGCCGCCATTCTATGGATTCCGGATCAAATTCCAGCCGGCGGCCACGGATTTTAACCCGCATGGATGCGGCCCAGCCAGGCGAGGGTCTTGTCATCCTCGGTTTTGGGTTTTTCGGTTCCGAGGGCCCGGCGAAACAGAGCCAGATTTTCGGGGGTGGCCTGAAAGTTTCCGGGGAGGACGCGGTGCAGGTTGTGAAACGAATCGCGGCATCCGTCCGTTGCCAGAGCGGCGAGGTCCACGGCCTCGTTTTCGAACAGCTCCGGCTGCGGACGCGAAAGCGTGAACACCGGCGCGTCTTCCTCCATTTTCAAGCGCAGGGTGATGGTGTTTTTCTTCAAGGCGAAAAACTGGAGCAGGCCGTTGGGATTGCACAGGAGATAGGAGTCGCCCATGCTGGCTCCGGCAAGCCGTCCTTCCAGGTCGAGGCAGACCGTGGAAAAGGTCGAAGCGAATTCGAAGAAGACCGGAGTCCCGGTTTCGATTCCCGGCGTTTGCCCCAGGAATTCCAGTTCGCGAGCCAAATGAACGGCGGTTTCCTTGTTTGCGTCCAGGTGCCGGTTCCAGGCCTCCGCAACGCCTTCGACGATGCGGTTCAGGCGTTCGGCAAGCCGGGCGGAGGATTCAATCTGGCCGGCCGGGTTTTCCAGGATCGAAGTGGTGAACAGGCGGCCCAGGTCCTGCGCCAGCAGGCGTGATGAAAACCCGGAGACGGCGTGCATGTCGCTGGCTCCGTCGGCGACCCACATCCAGGCGAGTTTGCCGCCCAGCATCAAAACCCCGCCGCTGTCTTCCGCCAGTTCCGGTGAATGGTGACGGTTGTTTGCGCGCGGCTGTTTGCGCGGGCCGGGGGAGGTCAGCACTTCACCGGCGAGAATGCGAGCGGGGGTGTCGGGTTGCATGGGCATCTGTCGATCAAGCCGGAGGCGGGGAATCTTCGGCCGCCGTTTCTTCCAGGGTTTGAGACTCGGCGGATTCTTCCACGGTGGAATTTCCTTCTGCTTCGGGTTCTGTTTTTTGTTCGACCTTCAAACACGCCGCGCAAAAGCCGGAAGCGCCCGACGCCATGCGAAAGATCCCGCGCAGGGTCTGCACCCTCTCCGGCGTGTCGATGAGGAAGAAGCCGGTGGCCGGGGCGTGTTTGGGGCAGGTGCAGGCGAGGTTCTGCATCTGGCCGACACCTTTGGCGTCCTGTTCGCCGATGAAGGCGGTGATGAGCACGGACTGTTCGTCCCCCGCGAACGGGTTTTTGATGGCGGAGGTCACGTTGTGTTCGCCGTCGGTGTAGATGAGCACGCGCACATTGGGGATTTCGATAAACTCTTCACCGTCCGCTCCATCGCGTACCACCGGATGGATGACGGGTTTGAATCCGGAAGGCCCGCCGTAGGCCGAGAGATCACCGCCGATGAACGCCTGCTTGATGTCGTACGCCAGTTGCACGGCGGCGTTGATGTTGGTGAAGCGCGCGTCGGGCGTTTGTTTCTCCAGCATGTTCTGGATGGTGTCGGCCAGGGATTCCGGCGTGTTGTGTTTTTTGAACAGGGCCTCCACGCTTTCGAGCAGGATCAGTCTGGGTTCACCGGCAAAGACGCACAGCGCGAGGTAGGCCGCGTCCTGATGCGTCATCGAGCGCAGCGACCACAGCCCGCCCGCCGCGTTCATCGCCACCAGCTTGTAGCGGGTGCCGGGGTAGTCGCTGTCGGGAAAGGCCGGTTCGCCCATGGAAAGCGACCCGTCCATCATCAGGACGCACAGCCCGGCTTCGTTCTCGAAACCCATCGGCGTGAGGCCCGGCGTTCCGGCGGCGGTTTTGGCGGCGCTCCCCGCTTCGGTGAGCCAGCCGGTGCCGAACTCACATTCCGGCTGGTTGGTGCAGAAACCGTCGGCGGTGATGGCGTCGTATTCTTTTCCGCATTGGCTGCAGATGTATCGGGGCATTCGTTCCGTTCCGGTTCAGGCTGGAAGGCGTGAAAGATCCCAGTTTAATGGAAGGATTCGGGAAAGACAAACGCGCCGGAGGTCAGGCCCGGATCTCGCCCTGCTTGTGGCCGAAATGAATGCGTGTTCCGTTGAGCAGGGGCACGCTTTTGTCCGGCGGCACATCGAGGGTGACGTCCTGTGGCGTGGTCATGACCCATTTGTCGCGCGAAACATTTTTCAGTCCCCAGACATTGGGTTTGTCCGGATGCTGCCGGACCTCGGCTATGGGCAGGGAAAAGTCGTAGGGCCGCCGGTCGTTGATGTGGTGCGGGAAGACCACGGTGTCGTGATTGAGCATGAGGACGCTCCGGTCGATGCGGATGCGCGGCGGCAGCGCCAGCGGCTTGTAACAGGACCAGCAGTCGCCGGCGTTGTCACCGTCTCCGGAAAGCGACTCGCGGTCGTAAATGTTTTCCGCGCCGCACGCGGAACAGTAGAGGATCGAATCGCGCAGGCGGATGAGGGTGTTGCGCCATTCGCTTTCGCGGATGCGGGCGGAGGGGTCGTGCAGTCCCTCGGTGAACGCGCGGACGAACAGACGGCGCAGAAACTCGGGATACACCGGCCAGAACGCCAGCGGGTTGGGCTGAAACTGCGGGTGTGGCCGGTTGGAATCGTCGTCCGGGTCGAATATGAACAGCGGCGCTTCTCCGTAAAGTTGGGTCATCGCCGGCAGGTCGAGGCATTTGACTTTCACCTCGCGCCGTCCTTCCAGCGGGTGGTGCACCATGAACATGTAAAAGAGCAGGACCGACAGGGAGAACAGGTCGGTCTGCGTGCTCGGCCAGGCTTCCTTGCGGACCACCTCGGGCGCCATGAAGCGCGGCGTTCCGAGGACGCTGGGTTTTTCCTCGTGGTCGACACTGACGTTGTCGTTGTCGCAGATGAGCACCTCGCCGTTTTCGGGATCGAAAAACACGTTGCCGAAAGCGATGTCGCGGTAACACATGCCGCGCGCGTGCAGTTGCAGGAAACTGTTGGCCAGGTTCATCCCCGCCGTCGCCAGGGTGCGGAACGTCGGATCGATTTTCCCTTTCATGAGGTCGGCGATTCCCCGGTAGCGCGGGTCGCGCAGGGGCATGAGGTAGCCGAAATGCGGCAGGTCCGGCGCGGTCACCAGGTCCAGGGGCCACAGGAAGGAACGGTCCGGCGGTCCTTTGGTGACGAGGCTCTCGAGCGCCTTGCGCTGGGTCTGCGTGGCCGCCTGCGGGTGGTACCATTTCAACGCCATCGCCTGCCCGTCGAGGGTGGCCTCGTACACCTCGCCCTGACCGCCGGAGCCGAGCAGGCGCTGGATGCGGCAGGGCAGCTTCGAGGTCTGGGCGATCACCGACTTGCTGTTGTCGAGAATCTGGCTCATTTGGGATCGGCTGCTTGTTCGGGTTTCATCCAGCGGACCCGGCTTTTCGCGTCCAGTCCCCAGGCGCCTTTGACGTTCCCGGTGAGCGTGCAGTTGTCGAAGAAGCCTTCGGAAAACTGCGCCGCCAGCACGCCCTTGCGTTTGTTGAAGACGATGGCGCAATCCTGAAACTCGGCGAGGCCGCGGGCGCGCACCTCCACGCCGCAGGCGTCGTTCCTGGAAATTTCGACGGCATGAAATTTCCCCAGTCCGCCGTCCTGCAACTCGACTCCGTGTTTGCGGTTGTTGCGGATGGTGCCGTTCAGGAACACCGGTTGCCCGGCGCTTTTGATTTCCACGCCGGAATGCAGGTTGTCGAAAATTTCACAGGCTTCAAACTTGCCCTGGCCGTTTTCGAAAACGGCCACGCCGCATTCCTGGTTGCCGTAGACCTGGCACTCGCTGATCCGGGGTTTGCCGTTTTGCTTGACCGTGATCCCGGCGGATTTGTTGGCGAAGATCAGGCAGGAGACGAAACGTCCCAGGCCGTTTTTGTAGATGAAGACGCCGCCACTCCTGCCTCCGTGAATCCGGCAATGCTTGAACACCGGGTCGGCGCCTTTTTTGACTTCCACTCCGGCAAAACGGTTGCCGGACACCTCGCACTGTTCGAACAGGCCGCGCGCGTTGTCATAAAGGAAGATACCGCCGTTGCCGCTGTGAATTTTGCACCGGGTCAGGTGGGGAGCGGCTTCGTCTTTCAATTCAATCCCCGCCAGTCCGTTGTTGAACACTTCAACCTCTTCCAGCCGGCCCCGGCCCCGGTCGAACACGATCAGGCCGCTTTCCCGGTTGTCGTGCAGTTTGCATTCGATCAGCGTCGGGTCCGCGTCCTGCTTGATCGCGACCCCGGCGGACTGGTTGCCGGTGATATCGCAGGCCTTGAGTACGCCGCGGCCTTCCTTGTAGACAAACACCCCGGCGGTTTTTCCGTTGCGGATGCGGCAGGCGGTCAGGCGCGGGTCGCCGTGGTTGAAGATTTCGATACCGGCGCACTGGTTGTCATGGATGTCGCATTCCTCCAGTACTCCCTTGCCGTTCTGGTGCACCAGCACGCCGCCGCGGCAGTCGTGGATGCGGCAGCGCCTGAGGACCGGATCGCCTTCGTCCTGAATGACCAGGGCGGCCTGCGACATTTTCTGGATTTCGCAGTCTTCGAATACGCCCAGCCCGCCGCCGGTCACGACGACGCCGTTGTCCTTGCTGTTCTGGATCCGGCAGCGGCGGAACAGGGGATTGGCCTGTCCGCTGATGTGCACCGCGGCCAGGCCGTGTCCGGAAATTTCGCATTCCTCAATGCAGGCCTGGGCGTGGTCCTGAACGACGACGCCTTCTCGCAGGCCGTTGCGGATGTTGCACCGGCGCAAGATGGGGTGCGTCTGCGCGGCGTGGATGAGGACGCACGGTCCCGATGCCGACACGATTTCGCAATCCTCGAGAACGGCGGCGCACCGGTGGATTGCGATCGCCGGCTGGTGTTCGCTGTCTTCCTGCGGCGGCAGTCTCAGGGTGAGCCCGCGCACGGTGGCCGCAGCGGCGGTCAGTTCGAGAACGGACCCCTGCTGGCCGATGACGATGATTTCCGCCACCGGTCCGTCGCCTTCGATCTCAACCTGTTTACGGATCGCAAGGGACTCTTTGTAAATGCCCGGCAGGATTCTGATCCGGCTCCCGGGTGCGCTGGCTTCGATGGCCGCGGCAATCGACCGGTAGTCCGCGCTGCCTTTCCTGCAGACAGTGATGGTTTTCGCTTGCGCCGCAGCGGCGGCCGGTTGTGGTGAGGTTGGGACTGGAGTGGAAATTTCCGTGACGGAGGAAGTCTCTTCGATCACCTCGGGTTGGAACAGGGGCGCTTGCACCGGCGCCGGGCGCGGGGCTTCGATCTTCAGTTCGTCCACGGTGATGGTGTTGAACGCCAGCGCCCAGGACTCCACCGCCCACCGCGCCGCCGGTTCGGACAACGCCAGGTGTTCGCTGAGCCGTTGGGTCAGTTTCAGCAACAGGAGTTCTTTCGGGACGCCGGGATGGGCGGACCTGAGTTCCGAGGCCACGCCTTCTTTCAGCGCGCTGACCAGCACGAAAATTTCACGGCGGTACTGGCCGCAGTAATCGCGTAGCAGTCCCTCAATCCGTTTGGGTTCGTCGCACAGGGCGGTGCCGTGTTCCTCGAGTATTTCAAAAAGTTTTTGCCGGGGCAGCGGATGCATGGGTTATGGAGTGTTTTGGGAAAGGGGTTCGTCTGCTGTTGGAGCGGGGCGCGGCGCCTCCTCCAGCCGGGAGATGATGCCCAGGGTGATGTCGTCGCCGCTGCCGACCCGCGAGGTTTCCTCCAGCCATTCGCCCAGTTGGGCGCTGACTTGCTTGAGGCCGTCGGCGCGGATAAAGCCCAGGATGTCCGGTCCGATCTGCAGGAACTCGGTGTCGTCCTTGAAGGAATTGGAGTAACCGTCCGTGGAAACCAGGATCAGGGCCGGCGTCGTCTGTCCGTTGGGCACCAACCGGATGCGCACGTCGCTGGCGGCGCTCCGGGTGCAGAGCGAGGTGGTCGCGTTGCCCAAAAGGCGCGGGTCATGCGGCAGGGGCCGGACCACCCGGCCGTCGTCCTGGACCGTGATCAGGTCGCCGTCTCCGAGCTGCAGGAATAAATGAAAGTCGCGCGTGACCAGAACGCCCAGAACGGTGGCGCCATAAGCGAGGAACGGATTGAGCATGGGCGTTTTGCCTTCTTCCTTCTCGCGGTAGACGTACAGCGTTTCGGTTTCCCGTTCGTTGAACGGGTATTGAATGAGGTGGTCGAGCACCTGCCGTTTCCACCGGTATTCCAGGTCGTGCGGCAGGATGCGGGCGGCGTCTTTTTTAAGGGACAGAAAATCCGTGACCGGCAGGCCGGCGAATTCAGACAGAACGTGCGACAGGGTGTCCACCGCGATGGCCGCGCCGATGTCGCTGCGGAAACTGCGCTGGCTGCCGTGTCCGTCGGAGATGGCCATGACCAGGGGCAGGCCGTCGCCGGGGCCGGCGCTCCAGGCGATGGCGTCCTGATTGGGGCGCTGGTCGCGAACGTGCGACGCGCCGCGGATGCTTTTGCCGCAGGCCTGCCAGGTAGGAGACGTTTCGGGATTCACCAGATGTCTCCTGCCGAGATCACTTCGCTGCCGGTGTCATGCGCCTGCGGAATGGGCACGTTGCCGGAAGTTTGCGATTCCTCCGTCTGGCTTGTGGGGGCCGAGGCGGCTTTCAGGACCACGGTGGAGGTCCATTTGATTTTGTTCTTCAGCGCTTCCGGGTTGTTGGCCTGCAGGGGCTGGAACTCGGGATTGCCGATGAACTTCTGCAGGATTTCATGGTCCGCGTCCTCGCCGATGGCGATGGCGACGCGCACGGCCTTTTTGCCCCAGGGTTCCTTGAGCAGGGCTTTCAGGCCCGCGTTGAAATCGTCCGTCGGCTGGCCGTCGGAGATCAGCACCAGCACCGGAGGCAGGGCGCGGTCGGTCATCGGCGGGATGCGCAACTGTTCCGCCACCATGTGGAGCGCCCGCCCGAGGTCAGTGACGCCGTCCGCTTCCAGATTCTCCCATTTGAAATCGTTGATGGGCGTTGGCTGGGTGATGTGCCATTGCGCCCCGGTGCTGAAGCGGAGCGCCCGCACCAGAACCTGCGCGTTGGGGTTTTCGTCGGCCACCTCCTGCATGTGCGGGATGGCCTCCCGGATGGCGTTGTTCAAGGCCTGGATCTTGCCGTCGATGCCCATGGAACCGGAGCAGTCGGCGATCCAGATGAAATGCAGGGGACGGGTGGCCATTTCGCCACCGGGTCTTCGGTTCATTTGGACTCTCCTTGCAGGGGGGGATTCATAGAGATCAATTGGGTGAGGCCGGTTGGGCTGGCCGGCCGGTTCAGGTGCCTGATTTGACGTAGAGCACGATTTCCATCGGGCGGGTGGCGTCTTCCGCGTCCGCCGTATTGAAAATCTGCAGGGTTTGTTCGGGTTCGATGTAATCCGGGTCGACGCTCAACTGAAACAGCACCACGCCGCGCGCCGGGATGATGTCGCGGTCTCCCTCGATGGCCTTGCGCTCCGGCCCGAGGATGCGCTTCTCCCGCATCGACGGGATGTGGTTTTCGGTGCCGATCCAACTTTTCTGCACCCAGGCGAGGATTTCCCGTTCCGCCATGCCGGAGGGGCCGCGCACGCCGAGGTAGACGAATTTCTGCCCCATCCAGCTTTCGGAAAAGTTCAGAGAGAACTTGTTGTCGATCAGGGCGAAGGCGTAACCGGTGTAGGCTTCGTGGATGCCTTCGTCGATCATCCTGAAAATGAATTCACGCGCCGAGTCGAAGGAAAAACGAATGTCGTTGTGGTTGTAGGCTGGCAATACCGGCGGCACCAGCCCCGTGCCCAGCGAGGCCATCTGGCCGACGAGGTGGCACAGGGAAATAAACAACGGATAAGGGTGCGACGAGCCGGTGTTGAAGATCGCCTCGAACTGGGGCAGGCCCGCCACCATGCTTTGGATCTTGTTCCGGGTTTCGAGGATCATGGCTCCTCCCGCGGAGGAGGAGGGAGACTGCACCTGTTCGGACAGGTACACCGCCTTTTCCCTGAGCCGCTGGGAAATCTGCTGGCACATTTCGCCGATGGGCGAATTCAGCGGAATCAGCAGGCTGGGCGGCAGGAAATCCGTCAGGGAGAAGGTTTCGTTTTTGTAGGCGACCTCGGCCAGGGGAAAGCTGACGTATTTTTTTGGCGGATCGTCCGTGCCCAGAAGCAGGAGCCGGGGCCGCAGCCGCGGAATGCGCAGTTCGTTGTCGCCGGTGTTTTCGTCGGTGATCGGGTTGCCTTCAATGGATTCAAAACGCGCCAGGTCGCCCTTGAACGAATCGCCGACTTTCTTTTCCGGCAGAGCGAGGTGGATCATCAACGGCCGGGTGCGGATTTCTTCGGTGAAATCTTCCAGTTCCAGATCGAGCGCCGTGGTCTCGTCCGAGTGGCCGTGCTCGACGATGAGGCCGTCGGGCAGGATGGCCTCGAGTTCCAGCACGCGGAACTTGCCGCTGACCAGGAGCACGGGGTCGACCTTGAGACGGCGCACGCCCCAGTGGAACGGGCTGGCGGACATCAGGTGATAGTGCAGTAATTCCTCGGTCCGGGAGGCCGTCTGCTGGAAATGCTGTGGAGCCAGCATCATGCCTTCATGCCATTGAATGGGGGATGGAATCCTGCGCGCATCGACCATGGGTCTGGTCCTTCGTTTGTGTGCCGTGTCAGGCGGTTTTTGTTCAGGTGCCCTGAGTGACCGTCACCTGGAAGTCGTCTTCTTTGAATTCGATCAGAATATTTTTCAGGGGATCAAACCGCGCGCGGTGGTCCCCTTCGCTGTAATACCGGACGAAGATGATGCCGGCCTCGGCGCGGACCCGTATCGGCAGAATGAGGTCCGGCACCTGCTGCCCCGGGGTCCATTCCCACTCCCAGGATTCGAATCCCGTCCGCTTGGGGTAATCCCGTTTGAACTGGTCGCGTTTGGCGAACCACTCGCTGGCGGGAATCCCCATCAGTGTTTTGAGCAGCTCCGAGTCGTTGACCAGGACGAGGTCGACCATGAGGGGCTGATTGTGGTTGGCATTCGGGTTGATCTGGACCTGGACGTTGAGTTCTCCGCCGAAAAGCGCCATGGTGCGGGCACCCACGTTACACCCTCCGGCCATGAAGACCAGGCTCATCAGCAGTCCGGTGATCCAAAGCAGTCTGCCGGGTGCCGGGTCGGGGTGGATGATGGGATTGAAGTCCATGGTCTCCTTACAATACGCGAGGAAAGTTCGGCGGGTTACGGTTCATACGGCAAGCAGGGGGCCGAATTATTCCGCGCACAACGTCGGGCAGGGGAATCCATCCGGCGGCAAATCGGTTCCTGTAAGACGGCACGTCCACCGCCCTCCGGTTGGATATTTCAGGCGGGAGAGTCCTCTCGCAGCCTACCGGCTCATGCTAATTTATCCCGTGCGGGAATGTCAAGAAAATCCTTTTAAAATCAATGGATTTGATCGCGCCGGAATGCCCGGGGGAGGGGGGGAGAGGGCGCGGGAGGGGCCTTTGCATAAGTCAAAAACCGGTGCCCAAGTATGGCTTTCCAGCCAGCAAAAAACAAAAGCAAAAACTCAGGGCGTCATTGCGAGGAGCGATAGCGACGCGGCAATCCAGCAGTCTGGGCCACGCTCATTTCATTCGCTCGCGATGACGCAACTTGGCTTTTCCTCCTGATTAACTTCACTTGAAGAGTTAACCGGGGTTTGCAAAGGTATCCTTTGCAAGAGGTATTGCCGCCTCAGGCGGCTTCCGGTATAAAGAAGGTTTTAACCGATTGCGAGGTTCGTTGATTATGTCCGAGGTATTCAATATTACCGTATTGCCGGGAGATGGGATCGGCCCGGAAGTGATCGCCGAAGCGGTCAAAGTGCTCCGGGTGATCGAATCGAAACTGGGGATCACCCTGAACCTGAACGAGCACCCGGTGGGAGGCGCGGCGTATGAAGCCGCCGGGCATCCTCTGCCTGAAGAGACGCTCGCCGCTGCCCGGGAAGCGGACGCGGTCCTGCTCGGCGCGGTAGGCGGTCCGAAATGGGAGACGATCGATTTTTCCCTCCGGCCCGAGCGCGCGCTTTTGGGGCTCCGCTCCAGCCTGGGGCTGTTCGCCAATCTCAGGCCCGCTAAAATCTTCAAGGCGCTGACGGGGGCCTCGACCCTCAAGCCGGAAGTGGTGGAGGGACTGGATATCATGGTCGTCCGTGAATTGACCGGCGGCATTTATTTCGGCCAGCCGCGCGGCATCGATAAAACCGAATCCGGAGAACGCCGCGGTATCAACACCCTGGTGTATACGGAAAGCGAGGTCCGCCGCATCGCCCAGATCGCTTTCGATGTCGCCCGCAAGCGGAATAAAAAAGTCTGCTCCGTGGACAAGGCCAACGTGCTGGAATGCACCGGGATGTGGCGCGACGTGGTCATCGAATTCGCGCAGGATCATGCGGATATTGAACTGTCGCACATGTACGTTGATAACGCCGCCATGCAGTTGGTGCGCAACCCCAAACAGTTTGACGTGATCGTCACCACCAATATGTTCGGCGACATTCTGAGCGACGAGGCCTCCATGCTGACCGGAAGCATCGGCATGCTGCCCTCGGCCAGCCTCGGCGAGAAGCACGCCATGTACGAACCCATTCACGGCAGCGCGCCGGATATCGCGGGACAGGATAAGGCAAATCCCCTTGCAACTATTATGTCTGCGGGCATGATGTTCAAGTACTCCCTTAATCGAGAAGACGTGTACAACACCCTCGAAGCGGTGGTGGAATCGGTGCTCGATGCGGGCTACCGCACGCCGGACATCATGTCCGAAGGCATGCAGCCGGTGGGGTGCCGGGAGATGGGGGATCTCATCGCCCAGGGCGTGGAGGAGAAACTGGCGTGATCAAAAAAGACGCATACGAGGTGGCCGTGGCCGGCGCCACGGGCGCCGTGGGCCGGGCCATGCTGGCGATTCTGGAGGAGCGGCAGTTTCCGGTGGCGAACCTGACCTGCCTCGCCTCGGCGCGCTCGGCGGGTTCCACGCTTCCCTTCAGGGGGAAGGAGGTGGAAGTCCGGGAGTTGACCCGGGATTCCTTTAAAGGCATCGACATCGCCCTGTTTTCCGCCGGCGGGGGCACCAGCAAGGAGTTCGCCCCGGCGGCGGTGGAGGCGGGGTGCGTGGTCATCGACAACAGCAGCGCCTGGCGCATGGAGCCGGGAGTTCCCCTGGTGGTGCCTGAGATCAACGCCCACGCGATCGGAGGGGAGCCCGGCATCATCGCCAATCCCAATTGCTCGACCATCCAGATGGTGATGGCGCTCAAGCCGATCCACGATCTGTACAAGATCCGCCGCGTGGTGGTGTCGACCTACCAGTCGGTTTCGGGTTCCGGTCAGAAGGCGATGGACGAACTGGGGCAGCAGATGCAGCAATTGCAGGAAGGGAAGGGTGTGCACCCTTCCGTCTATCCGCACCAGATCGCTTACAACTGCCTGCCGCACATCGACGTCTTCCTGGAAAACGGCTACACCAAGGAAGAGATGAAAATGATCAACGAGACGCGCAAGATCATGGAAGACGATTCGATCGACGTTTCTCCCACCACCGTCCGCGTGCCGGTGATGATCTCTCATTCGGAAGCGGTCAATGTGGAATGTGAACAGGAGATCGATCTCGAGCGGGTGCGTGAAAGCCTGGCGGCGTTTCCGGGAGTGGTGGTGGTCGATTCTCCCGGCAAAAACGAATACCCGCTGGCCATCGATGCGGCGGGCAAGGACGAAGTGCAGGTGGGCCGCATCCGTCTGGACCTTGGGAATCCGCGTTGCCTGAACCTGTGGGTCGTCGCCGACAATTTACGCAAGGGAGCGGCGCTCAACGCCGTGCAGATCGCCGAAGCGCTTGTTCGGCGCTGAATCCTGTAACGATTGCTTTACAAAACCCGTAATTTATATAAAAATAGGGCCTTAACGGACGCCCGTCCGTTGCCGTCCCGTCTCCGGTTCTGAGGAACAAACGCATGTCTGAAGAATCCTTCAATCCAGTCGATCCCTCCGCCACACCGTCTTCCCAACCCCAGGCTTCCCAGGAACAGCTCGACGAGTTGAACCACCTCATCCGGCGCGCCGGTGAGGAGCGGAAAAACCTGCAATTGCTGGTCGAATATTTCGAAAAGAAATCGGACCAGTTCGATGAGAAGCGGCTGTTCTTCGAACGCATTCAGGAACAGATTCCCGGCACGCTGGAAAAACTCGAATCGGTCAACCAGAGGATCGAGGAAGTGCGCTCCTTCGATGTCCGGGTGCGTGAATTCCAGACAGTGTCAAAAGACCTCGACTCCCAGTACCAGCACCTGAAAAAGGAGCTGGACAACCTGCATCTCTTGAGCGAGCACATCGATCACAAGGTCAAGGGCCTGGGTCAGCAACGCGGTCTCGTTGAGAAAGCCAACGAGGACGCCGGGCGGCTCAATGTCCTGGTGTGGGACATGGACTCCAAGATGAAAAAGCTCAAGGAGGAGATCAAGCAGGTCAAGAACACCGACAAGAACATCAACCGGCTCGAATACATGCTGGAGAACATTTCCAAGCAGATGGACCAGGTCAACCTGTTTCGCGAAACCATGAAGACCGGCGCGGAGTCGGTTTCCGAGCTCAATCAACTGGTGAACAACCTCGAGGGCCGGCTGGAGCGCGTGCAGAAGGAAAAAACGGTGGTCGACAGCTACCAGCAGGACCTGCACGACCTGCGTTCCCTGCTCGAGCAGTCGCAGTCCAATACCGACAAGGTGCTCAGTCACAACCAACTGGTTCAGGAAACCCAGGGGACGATCAACCAGCTCATTCAGGAAATCCAGGAACTGAAGATCGAAGCCAAAAACGTTTCGGTCAAAAACGAACAGATGCGGAGCATCAGCAGCCGCATCCGTGACCTGGATTCGCTGGTGGTGGATGTCGAGAACAAGATCGCCCAGGTCAAGGACCAAAGCGTCCAGGTCCAGAAGACGGAAGAAAAGATCAACAAGCTGAACACCTTCCTCATCGACAACATCAGCAACAAGATGAAAATCCTCAACGATGAGATGAAGGTTATCGACACGGCGACGGAAAAGATGGGCCGTTTCCATGTGATGGCGGACGAGGCGGAACAGAAGGTGCGCCAGTTCGAGGAAGAAGTCCGCAAGGCCGACGAGATCGGCGAAGTGCTGGAGAGGAACCGGGAACTGAACGATGCGGTCAAGCAGCAGATGGACGAGATCGGCCGCAAGCAGCAGTTGGTCGACCAGGTCGACAAAAAAGTCAACGACCTCAGTTCCATGGTGATCAGCCTCGACGTGAAGATGGAAACCCAGATGCAGCGCAAATCCATCATCGAGAAAATGGAAAAGAAGGTCGACGGTCTGGAGTTTTTCATCGAGGAAGCCAATCTGAAAATTTCAAAGGTTTCCAAGAAAATCGATTTCCTGGAAAAGATCGATCAGAAGCTGGAAGACCTCAAATCGATGACCAACCAGGTGGAGGAGAAAATCCTCGACCTGACCAAGGAAAAGGTGGCCGTCGACGATCAGGAACGCCGCATGAACCACCTGGCGTCGAAACTGAGCATCATGGAAATCGAACTGCGTTCCCGTTACAAGGAATTGCAGGAGTCGAAGGAGGAGATCGAGCACGTTGGCCGGGTGCGTGAAGACCTGGGGCAGATCGTCCGCAACTTCGAGGACAAGCTGGACTCCATTTCACATCAGGCGGAGAAGGTGAACGCCACCGATGCCCGGCTGGCGGAACAGGACAGCCTGCTCAAGGACCTGCGGGTGCGTCAGGAAATTCTGGAAGAAAAAGAAGAGATGGTCGTTCAGGCGGAAAAGAAAATCGACCAGTTGCAGAACATGATGAACGGGCTGGAGGAGCGCATCCGCCAGGTGCAGGAAAACGACGCCAAAATCCGCGACACCCGGCAGGCGGTCAAGGAACTGGAAGGGGCGCTGTCCAAGGTGCACGCCGACAAGGCGCGCATCGATCTCGAAAAGGACAACCTGGACAAGATTTCCGTCAACATCGAAAAGCTGAACGCCATCACGCAGGAAGCGCAATCGAAAATAGACGCCCTGTCGAGCAAGATTCATTTGCTTGAAGAGCTTGAGAAACGGCTCAACCAGGCCAACCTGATGACCGAAGACGTCAATGTCAAAATTCAGAACCTGAAACAGGAGGCCGGCCTCATTCACCAGGCAGGCGACAAGGTTTCCGAACTCAAATTCCTTCTCGCCGAGGTAGACAAACGCACCGAAGCCTGAATTCCCCGTATTCCGTTCCGGGCGCCGGGAGACCGGGGCCGGGCATCCATCCCGAGTTGATGATCTTTTTCAATAACCCTGACAGTCGAAATGAGGTGGCAGCATGAGCGCGCCGGTATTGGGCGTCATCGGAGGCAGCGGGCTTTACAGCATGAAGGAGCTGGAAGTC
The DNA here is from genome assembly GCA_020430445.1 of Nitrospina sp. Lineage (GTDB taxonomy): Bacteria > Nitrospinota > Nitrospinia > Nitrospinales > Nitrospinaceae > Nitronauta. The sequence continues at coordinate 9,673 of JAGQJZ010000001.1, read as the reverse complement.
CTGGAAGAAGTGGCCGTGGAAACCCCTTTCGGCAATCCATCGGACAAACTCATCCGCGGACGGCTGATGGGCCGCGAAGTGTTGTTTCTGCCCCGGCACGGCGTCGGGCACCGCATTCCACCGTCGGACATCAATTACCGGGCCAACATTTTCGCCATGAAAAAGCTCGGCGTGTCCCGCATCCTTTCCGTCAGCGCCGTGGGCAGCATGAAAGAGGAAATCGTTCCGGGCCACATCGTGTTGCCGGACCAGTTCATCGACCGCACGCACCGGCGCATCAGCACTTTTTTCAGTGACGGTATCGTGGGGCATGTGGGGTTCGCGGAACCTGTCTGCGTGGACCTGCAGGGCAAGGTCGCCGCGGCGGCCAAAAAAACAGGAGCCACCCTGCACACCGGCGGGACGTATATCTGCATCGAAGGGCCGCAGTTTTCGACCCGGGCGGAGTCCTTGCTGTACCGCTCCTGGGGCGTGGATGTGATCGGCATGACCAACGTGACCGAGGCCAAGCTGGCGCGCGAAGCCGGTTTGTGCTACGTCACCATGGCGCTCTCCACCGATTACGACTGCTGGCACGAAGAGGAAGAGGCGGTGACCCTGGAAGCGGTGTTGGAGATCATGCACAAGAACGTGACCCTGGCGCAGGCGATTGTGAAGGAGACCGCCGGGGAGGCGGTGGACGAACTCAACTGCTCGTGCGGCCAGGCGGCGGCGCAGGCGATTGTGACCGACCGCGCCCGCATTCCCGATAAACTGAAGCGTGACCTGGAGGTATTGTTCGGAAAACTATGAAACGAGACCGCTCAAAAGAATTGTTCAGTGCCGCGCAGGAAGTGATTCCCGGCGGCGTCAACAGCCCGGTCCGGGCCTACGCCGCTGTCGGCGGCGATCCGCTGTTCATCAGGGAAGCCTCGGGCAATGTCCTGATTGATGAGGACGGCAACCGATTCCTCGATTACAACAGTTCCTGGGGACCGCTGATCTTCGGCCACGCGCATCCCCGTATCGTCGGGGCGCTGAAGGCCGCCGCCGAAAAGGGAACCAGCTTCGGCACGCCCACGGAAAAAGAAATTCAGTTGGCGGCGCAGGTGGTCAACGCGGTGCCTTCCATAGAAACCGTGCGCATGGTCAACTCCGGCACCGAAGCCGTCATGAGCGCCATTCGCCTGGCGCGTGGCCACACCGGGCGCGACAAGATTCTCAAGTTCGAAGGCTGCTATCACGGCCATGCCGACAGCCTGCTGGTGAAAGCGGGCTCCGGGCTGATCTCGCTCGGTATTCCCGGCAGCCCCGGCGTGGTGGCGGACCTGGCGAAACACACGCTGACGCTTCCTTACAACGACGCGGATAAAGTGAAGGAACTGTTCGACAGGGAAGGGGACAGCATCGCCTGCCTGATCGTTGAACCCGTGGCGGGCAACATGGGGGTGGTTCCGCCACAACCGGGATTTCTCGAAGCCCTGCGCGAGGTCACCGAGAAGCACGGCACTCTGTTGATTTTCGATGAAGTCATCACCGGATTCCGCGTGGCGCTTGGGGGAGCGCAGGAGTTGTACGGTGTCGTGCCGGACCTGACCTGTCTCGGCAAGATCATCGGCGGCGGGCTTCCCGTCGGCGCGTACGGCGGAAGAAAAGACATCATGAAAGGCATCGCCCCGACCGGTTCCGTCTATCAGGCCGGGACGCTGTCGGGCAATCCCCTGGCCATGGCCGCTGGCATCGAAATGCTCAACCTGCTTTCCGAAGACGGCGTGTACGACGATCTGGAAAGCAAATCGACCACCCTGTGCGACGGGTTCAGGGCCAATGCGAATAAACTCGGCGTCAAGGCCTGCTTCACGCGGGTCGGTTCCATGTTCTCGCTGTTTTTCACCGATCAGGAAGTGGTGGATTACGAAACCGTCACCACCTGCGACACCGATCTGTTCCGGCGTTACTTCAATGCGATGCTGGACGAAGGCATTTACATTGCGCCGTCCCAGTTCGAAGCGGGTTTCATGTCCGCCGTTCACACGCAGGAAGATATTCAAACAACTCTCGAAGCCCAGTTCAGGGCTCTTGAACTGGCCGTTAAAAGCTGAAAGGAAAATCGGACTCATGAGTGAGATCAGTGGCATCCTGGCGCGACAGGTTCTGGATTCACGGGGCAACCCGACAGTGGAAGTGGATGTATTTCTCGAAGATGCGTTGATGGGCCGGGCCTCGGTTCCCTCGGGCGCGTCTACCGGAACGCGTGAAGCGCTGGAGCTTCGTGACGGCAACAAGAAGCAGTACATGGGCAAGGGCGTGACCAAGGCGGTGGAGAACGTGAATTCCCGTATCGCGCCGGAGTTGATCGGCATGGAAGTGACCGAGCAGGCTTTGATCGACCGCATCATGCTGGATCTGGACGGCACCAAGAACAAAGGCAAGCTGGGCGCCAACGCCATGCTCGGGGTCTCGCTGGCCGTGGCCAAGGCGGCGGCGAACGATGTGGAGTTGCCGCTTTTCCAGTACCTCGGCGGAACCAACGCGCGTGAATTGCCGGTGCCGATGATGAACGTGTTGAACGGTGGAGCCCATGCGGACAACAACGTCGACATTCAGGAATTCATGATCATGCCGGTGGGCGCGAAATCGTTTTCCCACGCCCTGCAGATGGGAACGGAAATTTTTCACAACCTCAAGAGCGTTCTCAAGAGTAAAAAGTACAACACCGCCGTTGGCGACGAGGGCGGCTTCGCTCCCGACCTGAAATCGAATGAAGAAGCGGTGGAGGTGCTCATCGCCGCTGTTAAAAAGGCGGGTTATAAAATGGAGAAAGACATCCTGCTGGCCCTGGATGTCGCCGCGAGTGAATTGTACCAGGCGAATAAATACACCCTGGCGGCGGAGAAGAAATCAAAGCTTTCCTCCGATGAAATGGTCGGTTTTATTGAAAACCTGGTCAAGAAATACCCCATCGTCAGCGTGGAAGACGGCCTGGCGGAAAACGACTGGAAGGGGTGGGGCAAGCTGACCGAAAAGATTGGCGACACCACCCAGTTGGTGGGAGACGATATTTTCGTCACCAACACGGAGATTCTGGCGAAGGGAATCAACGAATGCGTGGCCAATTCGATCCTCATCAAAGTGAATCAAATCGGAACGCTCACGGAAACGCTGGACGCCGTGGAAATGGCCCGGCGGGCCGGATACACGGCGGTCATTTCCCACCGCTCCGGGGAAACGGAAGACACCACCATCGCCGACATTGCGGTGGCGGTCAATGCGGGGCAGATCAAGACCGGCAGCCTGTGCCGCACCGACCGGGTGGCGAAGTACAATCAGTTGCTGAGAATTGAGGAAACCCTGGGACCGGCGGCCGAATTCCGTGGCCACGATGTGTTCTATAACCTTGCCTGAGTTCCGTTGATGGAAACGATTAAAAAACTGTTGGCAAGCCTGACCAAGTCGCAGAAGACGCTCATTCTCGGGTTGTCCCTGTCGGCGATGATGCTCGTCGTTTCCGTATTCAGCAAGGACGGGTTTGTCACGGTCCACGAGTTTGAACAGGAGTTGAGCTCCCTGGTTCAGAGCAATGCAGCTCTGGCCAGGGAAAACGACCGGCTCCGTCAGGAAGTCCACCACCTCAAGACCGAGCCTTACGAGGTCGAGAAAATCGCCCGCCAAAAGCTCAATCTGGTGAAATCCGGCGAACTCGTCTACAAGATCGTTCCACCGGCAGAGCCCGACCGCTGAGCTTTTTCCTTCCTGAACTTCCTTTTTATACCTCCAGATAAAGCCTCGCTTCCCGGTTTACACCGGTTTCAGTCCGTATACCCCCAACTTCTCCTGCATGAATTAAGGATTGGGGATAAAATCGGCGCGCGCGCCTGTTGGGCGGTTGTGAGAAAACGCTTTGTTTGCAAGGGATTCCTGCTGTCGAGAGGTGGGAAGACGCGCTGAGTCGGGAGCAGGGCGCTGAGAGGCTGGAATATTTTTCTCTGGATTACAATAACCTATTGATAATTTTGCTATAAATGTTAAAGTAGTGTCATCCGTTAAGAATGAAAACCGGGAGATTTGCCGGACAGAAAAAAGCACCGCAGGCACCGAGGCCAGTGAATAATATGGGGTTATTGGCGCGGTTTTTTTTTGTGGAGTGTGAGGAAGGCTCAGGAATGTTGCGTGCCGGTTTATCCGGAAACCCGGAGCCACTGTCGCAAGGTAAATCCTGACCGGAATGCTGTGATCGGTTTAAGAGAGCCTCTGACAAGAGGTGACCTTATTTTTAATTCGAGCTGTTGCTGATTAAGGAGGGATCATGACCAAGCAGGATATTATCAACCACGTTTCACAGGAAGCCCACCTGTCGCGCGCCAAGGCGGAAGAAGCCGTCGAAACGGTCATTCGTCTGATCAAGGAATCCCTGGGGGCGGGTGAGCCGGTGATTCTGCGTCGGTTTGGTACGTTTCAGGTCAAGCAGAAGTCTAAACGGATGGGCCGCAATCCCAAAACCGGTGAGGAAGCGGAAATCTGTGAGCGCAAGGTGGTCCGTTTTAAATCCGGAAAGCATTTCAAGCAGGCTGTAAACGAAGACGAATGATCCCGCCCGTTCGGGCCGGTCACAGTATCAGCATAGCGTCCCCATAACTGAAGAAGCGGTACCCCTCGGCGACAGCCTCCGTGTAGGCTTGGTCCATCAGGGGTTTTCCGGCAAAAGCACAGACCAGAAGAAACAGGGTGGACCGGGGCAGATGAAAGTTGGTCAGAAGCTGGTCCACGTTGAGGAAGGCTTGCCCCGGATAAAGAAACCGGTCGGTCCATCCGGACACGGCCTTGCCGGACATCTCCCCGAAATTAACAGACTCCAGAACGCGCGTTGACGTGGTTCCAACGGCGAGCACCTTCCTGCCGTCCCGCTTCGACTCCACCACCCGGTTCCAGGTTTCAGCCGGAATACGGTAATATTCCTTCGTCATGACATGCGATTCCACCTCCTCCACGCGGATGGGCTGGAAGGTTCCCGTTCCGACATGCAGCGTTAGAAACGCCGTGTCGGTCATTTCCTGGACCCGCTCCAGCAATTCGGCTGAAAAGTGGAGTCCCGCGGTTGGCGCCGCGATGGCCCCGGGCACGGAGGCAAAAACCGTCTGGTAGCGTTCCCGGTCCAGCAGGTCGGTTGCAGGGTTCCGCTCCGGACGTTTGATGTAGGGGGGGAGGGGAGGCAGACCCAGAGCTTCCAGCGTGGCATGTAAATTCCCCGAACACTCCAGACGGAACGTGCCCATGCCCTCATGAGGGCCTAGAAATACCGCCTGCAGCCGGTTCTTCTCATCGGAAAATTCCAGGACCTGTCCCGGTTTCATGCGGGCCAGTCCCTTGACCAGGGCGCGCCAGGTGGCGTTGGTGGTTTCCTCCACCAATACCAGTTCCACCCGCTTTTCTGTTCCCTTGTAATGTCCCAGCAGCCTGGCGGGCATCACCTGGGTGTTGTTCAGGACCAGTAACGGTTGATGGGCGAAATAATCGAGGATGTCCACGAACCGGCGGTGCGTTATGGAGTGCGCCGCCCGGTCGACCACCATGAGTCTGGAGTCCTCCCGCTTTTCGAGCGGTGTCTGGGCGATCAGTTCTTCTGGGAGGTTGAAATCGAAATCGGATAAATGCATGGGAATGAAGCGGACGGTCTTTTGAGATGACCGGTTGATTGGGTTAAGAGCGGCTTTGGAAAATGCAATGGGCCGTGAAGGATCCGGGCTTTGAAAGCCTGAGGGTTGTTAAACTCAAGACCTCGAAGTTTTCTTAAGAAAAATTAATGGCTTGGTTAAAATTCAGGTTGTATGTTACTGCCACAAGGAGGCTTGTTAAAAACGGGAGAAAAACGCCGTATTCTTTTATTTATACAGTATTTACAAAAGCTTAGACAATTAAATTGAAGTTGACCTCACAGGTAAAATTATTATATGCTTCTGTAAAATATAGAATGCGGTTTCAATTCAACCAGTAATGCGAATCCAGGGGTATAAAATGCGTAACCTATTGAACTGTATAAGCTTGATGCTCGTTGCCTTGGCGCTGGTGGTCACGGCAACGCCGGATGCCCACGCCAAGAAAAAGAAAATTCCAAAAAAACCGAAATACGTGGGCTCTGTGAAATGTAACGGCAGTTGCCACGATCCATACTATCAGGCCTGGAAAAATACGCCCCATGGAAAATCGTTCATCAGCCTCAAGGCCGGTGAAAAAGCCGATGCTAAAAAAGCTGCCGGGCTTGATCCTGAAAAGGATTACACCACCGACCCGACCTGTCTGCGCTGTCACACCACGGGCTACAAGCAGAGCGGCGGTTTCAAGCCCGCCGGCAGCAAAAGCAAGAAGGGTAAGGACACCAGCACGGCAATCGATCCGGATGAGCCCAATAAAGAGCAGGTCGGTTGTGAAATGTGTCACGCTGCCGCCGGGGGATCCCAGTTCCGCGTGGTCATGAAGAACACCAAGGGTGACTTCAAAAAGGCGGATGCCGAAAAATACGGTCTGCGTTGGGACTACGCCAATGTGTGCACGCGCTGCCACATGCACCCGCAAAGCCCGCATAAGGACGAAAAGTTCGACTTTGAAGGCACCAAGGGAACGGTCCATCAGATCGACAAGTATTTCACGGAAGACAACGCGGACCAGAAGCTCGAAAAAGTGAAGGACCGCGCTCAGGAAACCGCCGTTTCCCAGGAAAAGGCTCTCCTCATTGAAGACTGGGAGGTGAGTGACAAAGGGAAGCTGAAGTTCAAGAAGGGCACCAAGCCCTGGAGCACTAAAAAGAAATCCGCTCTTTATAAAGAATAGGGTTAACTCGATTTTGGGTTAAACCGATAAGTTAAAGGCCCGCCTCCAGAGGCGGGCCTTTTTTTTGTGCTAGCATAACGAAGCGGACGGTCATGAACGATTCCACTTTCAAAAAAAATATCCTCTGTATCGGCGCCGGCTATGTGGGAGGCCCCACCATGACGGTGATTGCCAACCACTGCCCGGATTACAGAATCACCGTGGTGGACATCTCGGAGGAGAAAATCCGCAGGTGGAACTCGGACCACCTCCCCATTTTCGAACCGGGGCTCAAGGAACGCGTCGACCGCGTGCGCGGCAAGAACCTGTTTTTCTCAACCGACATCGACCGCGGCATCGCGGAAGCGGACATGATCTTCGTCACGGTCAACACGCCGACGAAGACTTTCGGCGAGGGCATGGGCCGCGCGGTCGACCTCCAGTTCATGGAGCAGACGGCCCGACGCATACGGGAGCACGCTTCGTCCGACACGATTGTGATCGAAAAAAGCACCATCCCCGTCCGCGCGGCCGAAACGCTGGAAAAAATCCTGTCGACCAATCCCAATGGAGTCCGCTTCGAGATTCTGTCGAATCCCGAATTCATGGCCGAGGGCACGGCGATCCAGGACATGGAAAATCCCGACCGCGTCCTGATCGGCAGCATGGACACGCCCGAGGGGCTCAGGGCGCGCGACGAACTCCTGGCGATTTACAACCGGTGGGTGGCGCCGGAGAAAATCATCACCACCAACCTGTGGAGTAGTGAGTTGTCCAAGCTGGTGGCCAACGCATTTCTGGCCCAGCGCATCACCTCGATCAATACCATCAGCGCCGTGTGCGAAAGCACCGGGGCGGACGTGACCCAGGTGGCGGATGCGGTGGGGCGCGACTCACGCATCGGTTCCAAATTTCTGCGTGCCGGGGTGGGGTTCGGTGGGTCGTGCTTCCGCAAGGATATCCTGAGCCTCGTCTACCTGTGCGAGCATTATGGATTGGCGGAGATCGCCGGGTTCTGGAACTATGTGATCCAGCTCAACGACTATCAGATGGAACGCTTCGTCCGGCGCATCCTGCACGCCATGTTCGACACGCTGGTGGATAAAAAGATCGCCGTGTTCGGCTTCGCGTTCAAACCCAACACTGGGGACACGCGGGACGCGCCTTCTATTTATATCTGTAAACGCCTGCTGGAAGAAAAGGCACGGCTGACCGTCAACGATCCGCATGCACTGGAAAACGCCCGCGAGGATTTAAAGGGGCTGGATGGGGCGGGATTTGAGCAGGATCCCTACAAGGCGGCGGAGGGAGCGCACGCCATCGCCCTGCTGACGGAATGGGATTGTTACCGCGACCTGGATTACCGCAGGATTTTCGAAAGCATGGAAAAACCCGCCTACCTCTTCGACGGACGCAACCACCTCGACCACGACGCGCTGTATGCAATGGGATTCAACGTCTATTGCGTCGGCAAACCCGACCGCGACCATTTCGCGTGAGTCGATTTATTCGGATTCAACTCCACCCCATTGGAACGCTCCGTTGGGGCCGAGGGGTGAGAAGGGATTGAACGCCACTTCCCAAAGGTACTTGTCGGGATCGGCAAAGTATCCCGAATAGCCTCCCCAGAAAACCTTTTGAGCGGGTTTGACGATCTCGCCGCCCGCCTTCCGCGCTTCTTCCAGCATGGCGTCGACTTCCGCCTCGGAATTCACGTTGTAAGCCAGGGTCATGGGGGAATAGCCGTCGCGTCCTGCGCGGACCGTTGTATCCTCCATCAGCTTGTCCAGCGGATACAGCGCCAGGCACATGCTTTGAAGGTTGTAGGCGATGATCTCTTCAGCCTGTTCTTCCGAGGCCACCTGCCATCCCAGCCGGTCGTAAAACTGCCGCGACTGCTTGAGGTCGGACACGCCAAGGGTGATGAGGCTCAGCCGTTGTTCCATGTTTTCTCCTTGTGTGAAGACCTCGCACTGGCGAAGCAACTCGCCTTTCGTATTTTCCGGTGATCCAAAGGTCCCGTGATCAAGGTTCGCCGCGCGGAGAGCGCGCTATTCTTTTTTCTCCTCGGGCGTGTGGCAGAAGGTGCAGTCCTCCATGGGGCGGTGCGGCATGATGGGCGTGGCCTTGTTTTGCCCGAGGTGGCACTCCATGCACTGACCCGCCGTGTCGGTGACGATATGAAACGGCCGTGCCGGCAAATCCGGCGCGGATTCGAGAAACTTGTACACAAAGAAACCGGCGATGATGAGTCCCAGTGCCGCCATGGCCTTGTAGAAGTTGATCTGCCCCGCTAGCGGGTTTTCTTTTTTACGTCTTCTTTTCGCCATGGAAGGATCAGCCTGTGTGGGCGATGACGTCGATTTCGACTCTCGCCCCCTTCGGCAGGGCCGCGACCTGAACGCAGGCGCGGGCGGGTTTGGAGGTGGCGAAATACCGCTCGTAGACGGCGTTCATGCGGGCGAAGTCCGCCATGTCCGCCAGATAAACAGTGGCTTTGACGGTGTGTTCCATCGTCAGGTCCGCCGCTTTGAGAATGGCCTGAATATTGTTCAGGGTGCGTTCGGTTTCCTCTTCGATTTCTCCGTTGCGCATCTCCCCGGTTTTCGGGTCCAGGGCGATTTGCCCCGAGGTGTAGACGAAGTCGCCGATGCGGATGGCCTGCTGGTAGGGGCCGATGGCCGCCGGAGCGTCATCCGTGTGAATGCCTTGTTTGCTCATGATTTGATTCCAGTGATTGGGGGATATCCATGCAGTTTGAGATTGTATTTCCCGTCGGCTCGCGGACTTTAAACACCACGGTCCGTTCGTGACCCGATACCAATTTCTAGAGATGCCCCTGGGTTAAAAAACGGCCGCCATCTGTTTGAGCAGGGGATAGGATTTCAAC
>JAGQJZ010000018.1 GCA_020430445.1 Nitrospina sp. | reverse complement strand
CATGACGTCCACCATCGGAACGTATTTGATACAGCGGCTCTATGAACTGGGAGTCCGCCATGTGTTCGGGGTTCCGGGTGACTTCAGTCTCAAATTCTGCCAGTTGCTGGAAGGCGAGCACAAAATCGCCTTCATCGGCACCACCCGGGAAGACACCGCCGGGTTCGCGGCGGACGGGTACGCGCGCCGGCACAACGGACTGGGCGTGGTGCTGGTCACGCACGGTGTTGGAGCCCTGAGTACGGTCAATCCGATCGCCGGAGCCAACGCGGAATCGTCTCCCGTGCTGGTGATCAGCGGGGCTCCCGGAGTGCAGGAACGGCGGGATCATTCCATGATCCACCATTCTTTCGGCGAAAAGGACGCGCAGAGGAAAATATTTGAAAACTTCACCTGCGCGGCGGCTTCCATCCAGAACGTTCAAAACGCCGCCCGGTGCATCGACGAGGTGATCGAACAGGTCTGGATTCAAAAGAAGCCCGGCTACCTGGAACTGCCCCGGGACATGATCGACTGTGAAATCGATCCGCAATCGAATCACGAACCCCTTTGCCAGTACCCGTCAAGCGATCCGGCGACCCTGAAAGAAGCCCTGGCGGAATCGGTCGCATTGTTGAAGAACGCCCGGTCACCGGTCATTCTCGCCGGTGTGCAGCTGCACCGCTACAACGTGCAGAACGATCTGGTTCGTTTGGCGGAAAGCGCGCGGCTGCCGGTGGCGGCCACCATCATGGGGAAAACGGTATTCCACGAACGCAACCCTCTGTATCAGGGAGTCTACCAGGGGATGGTGGGGTCCGAGAACGCTCGGGCGGTGATTGAAGATTCGGATCTGGTGCTGGCACTGGGCGTGATGTTCACCGACATCAACCTCGGCATGTACACGGCCAAGCTGGACATCAACCGCATGATCCAGGTCAACCAGGGCGAGGTGACGATCAAGCATCACAAGTTTCCCGGAATCACGCTGAAGGATTACGTGCTCGGCCTTGCCGCCGAATTGAGGTCCATGGAAAACCGCTGGAGCTTGCGTGCGGAATCTCCCGACCACAACAACGGCCATGGCACGGACGAGGCAAACGCCCTGACGACGACCGGCATCATCCGCCTTCTCAACGAGAAACTCACGCCCGACCTGGCCGTGATCTGCGACACGGGCGACTGCCTGTTTGCCGCCGCCGAACTGCAGGTGCCGGACAAAACGGCGTTCTTCGCTTCGGCGTATTACACGACCATGGGCTTTGCCGTGCCGGCGGCCCTCGGTGTCAACTGCGCGTCGCCGGAGGTCCGTCCCCTGATCCTCGTCGGTGACGGCGCGTTCCAGATGACGGGAACCGAGCTTTCCACCTACAAAAAACTGGGGCTAACGCCCATCGTCATCGTCATCAACAACGGCGGCTACGAGACCGAGCGCGTCATCCTCGATGGGGAGTTCAACGATATCGCCAACTGGGATTACGGCGCCGTGTGCCGCATGATCCAGTACGGAAAATCGTTTCAGGCCGGAACGTATGTGGAGTTTCAAACCGCGCTGGATAACGCGCTGGCGGACCCGGAAGCAATGTACGTGATCGATGCCGTGGTGACGGAGTCTTCGCGTGGCATGCGGCGACTGGCGGAGGAGATCGGACGCAGGATCCGGAAAACCAGTTAACGGAAAAGAAAAAACCGCCGGAAAATTCCCCGGCGGTTTTGGATTTTAAGATCAGGTCCAGAGTCCGGCGGCCTGGTGGAACGGCTGTTCTGCTTCCGCCGAACTCATTCGGCTGGCGTTCAGTCCAAGCCAGAAAATGTGAATGGCGTTCAGCGCTTTCTCCCCTGCGCGCAGAAACGTTTCCGCCCGGAATCCGGGGTTATAAAAAGCTTCTTTCAATTCCTCGAGCACGTTGTCGCCGTGCCCTTTTTCACTTTGGAAATGGAATTCAAAAAAGTCCAACGGAATTTTATTTTGCTCCAACCTCCGGTTGTAGGCTTCCAGCCCGAGGATCAACTGTTTCCAGAAGTTGTGGGATTCCTCTTCCGGCCCCTTGCCGATGCCCCATGCCGCCCAGGTTTCGATGGCGTAACTGGCGCCGCGGCCCACCTCGCTGTCCCGGTTGCCGTAGGTTTCTTCCAGGCCTTTGATGAATTTTCGTGTGGAAAGGGACGCGGTTTCCCAACTGCCGAGCCGCTGGCCGTCCAATCCCAGGGGTTGGGCGGTATTCCGCAACCAATTGATATGCGCCCAGGAAGTGTGGAAGGGCTGGTCCTCCGTGGTGCCGTCCGGCTTGATCCCGACTCCCAGTTCATTGGCCAGAATGTAACGCGCGTGCGTTTCCGAATCCAGGTCGCCTGCGTTCAAAAGACGCATCATCTGCACCAGCAGGAACCATTTTGAAAAAACCGCGAATTGTTCGAACAGATCGATCAGTTGGGATTGATTGAAATTGCCTTCGCTGAACCACTGGCAGTAAGTGTTGTCGACGATGACGGGGTGGCTGTGGATACGCGTTTGAACGGTTTCCCAGAATTGGAGAAACTCGGGGTTGTCTTTTTCCATAACAGACCTCATGAAATGAAAGCAAAAATCGCTTGCTAAGCCAATCACCCCCTCCACTTTTAGTCTCTAAATAAATTTAGTCCTCTCGAATCCTGTTTGCCATTAAATCTCAAATTTTTATCCGCGCAGATCGAAAAGCGGGAGGTGTAAAAACGGGATGGAAAAATTTTCAACATATTTCCCGGTATCAGGCTCAGTCCCGGGCGCGGGCAGGGTTGTTTTTTCGCGGAGAATCTTTCGAATCCCCGGCTGAGCCGGGTGAAGTTTGGCCGGTGGCAATAAGAGCTTTGCAAAAATCAAAAGCGAACGTCCAGCGCGAGATTCTTCGGGTCTTAAGCCCCTCAGAATGACAATCAAACACTGCGGCGTCATACTGAGCGCCAGAGGCCTCGAAGGTTTTTCCGCGTTATGCGAAGTTCTCGTTGGGAATACCGGTCAAGAAGTTGAAATCGTGTCCGCGAATCCCGCAAGGTCCCTTGGGGGGGGTCGCACGGATTGATTCTTCCCATATTTTTTCCAGAAGAATCGGCATTGTCCGCACACCGCCCGTCCGGAAATCCCTCTTGTCCTCCTGCACAGCAGGAAAAAGCACGGGATTGTTTTTTCTACCCGAATGGATTTGCCCAGCGTTATACTGGAATGAGACGGTTGTGATCAGGCATTTATTTCCGGGGTTGGCGTTTTCCCGGCTCACGTCTTCCCCGCCTTTTTTTCTTTCCATGGCAATGGCATGTCCGCGTGATTGCGGCGGAATTCCGCCCTAATCAAAAACAAATACGTTCCTAACTTTTTAATCTTTGAATTTCGCCATAATAAACCATCTGCACCACGCCAACCGGTCTTGCCGGATTTTAAAAGTGAGCAACGTGTACCTTTATGGAATTGCCCTCCGCAACAATTTCACCTGACAAAACCTTTCCGGGAGTTTTCCCATGAAAATCGCAGAAGACTCATCCGACCTCCAGTTCCTGAAGCTGGAACCGGCGCAGGAAAACAAAACGCGCCCTTTGGAAATTCCTGAAAACATTTCAGAGGACCTGACCGAGTGGGACTATCAGTCCTACCGCCGGATCACCACCATCGACCTGACGGAAATACAGCAGGAGCGCATCCGGGTCCCCAAAAAAACTTACTCGCGGCAGGACACGGTGGTGGCGATGCACTGGCATCCCGAATTCATTCCCATGGAATTGATCCGCGAACGGGTCAACACCATGTTCCCGAACAAGTCGCGCGAACTGATCATTCCGACCAATCATAATATTCTCAACTGCTACGACGGTAAACATACGGGTGTCGAGGTGGACTGCTTCGCCAAGCCGTTCAACCGCAAGGTGCAAATCCTCCTGCATTTCGAAAACTCAAAGGTGGAAAAGGCCGATGTGCTCAAGTCCATGCTGAAGCACACCCTGCGCTACCGTTCCAGTCAGTTGTTCGAATTGATCCATTCCATCGTCGATCCCAACCTCGACCACCGGCTGCAGGAAGCGGGCAAGCTCTACGGAGCCGACGAGGACCTGCTGCGTTTCGTCAAGGTGTACACGCGGAAGCTGGAAAAACTCCTGCTCGAACACGAATCGGTGACGCCACAGGACCATATCAAGAACAAACTGCTGGCAAACTATTTCGACCAGTTGCTGGAGTTCTACGACGAGCGCCTGATCAAACGGGCTCAGTTCCTGATCCAGAAGGTGAAGAAGATCGTTAAAAAGCATTTCAGTCCGGATTACTTTTATTCCATCGAGGAATTCATAGAAGAGACGCGGATGCTCGGCGGCGGCATCGTCATCCCGCATCCCGAACAGTTCTGGCCGATCCTGCTGGCGGAATACGATGTCGATGGCATCGAGGTGTGGAATCCCCAGTCACAGGAATTCACCGAATTTCTGATCAACGTGGTCAATCAGAAAAATAAAACTCATTTGCGCGGCCAGCGGCCGATCCTGATCTTCATGGGCGACGACTGCCATCTGAGCGAGAAGATCAAGGAGCCGCAGTGCCAGAACCGCGAAAAGGTCAGCCGCGAGGTGGGCTACCAGCCGGCGTGGGACGACCTGGCGATTCGAAAGAGCCTCATCGTGGCCAACACCGACCGCGGCAAGCTGATCGAAGAATATGTGGCACGGCTCAACTAGGCCGATGTCCTGACGGATTAGGTTCTAAAATTCCAATTTGCAAAAAGCCCTCTGGCAGGGGAAGGGGAAAGCTTTGCTTTTCCCCGGTGCCGGGGTGCGCTTTACAACGAAGGGAGAGGTATGGCTTCTATGGATGATGAGTTCCGCCACGAGTCCATTCAGGACACCGAGTCCATCCGGAACTACCTGCAGGCGTTGCTGGACGGATTCGAAAACGGCCGCATCCTGTTCGGCACCCGTAAAAAGAAACTGATTCTGGAACCGCACGGCCTGCTGAACCTGTCGGTCAAAGCCCGGCGCAAAAACAAGGAAGTCAAAGTGTCGGTCAAAATCAGCTGGGTCGAAGACAAGGACAGCCGCGAAGCGGGACAGGACCTTCTGGAAATCAAACCGGGAAAAAAGAAAATCAAGTAGATGGAAACACCCTCCATGGCAAAAAAAGAAATCGAAAAAAAAGGCATCCTGTCCAATCACGGAATAGACCGGAACTTCAAAACACTGATCCTCGAAGTGCAGAAGCAGGTGGAGGACACCCGTCTGGTTCTCGATCAGCCCGAGGGCAAGCTGCAGAATAAGATCCTGACGCGCGACGACTATATCGATAATCTCAAAAGCCTCATTGAGAACAAATGCTTCTACAGTAACCTCAAAGCCAATCTCGGGAAACGTGAGCTGGACCTGATCCGGGCCATCAACATCATCACCGCGAATCTGGAGAAAATCGCGGATTTTTCGGTCAATATCATTTCCCAGTTGCAGTATCTGGACAACCCGTTGTTCCTGCATAAATTCGATTACAAATCTTTGTTCGACGAAGTCACCTCATCGTTGGAACTGGTGGAACGGTCGCTTCGCAAACAGGACATCAACCAGGCATTCAAAATCTGCCGGTCGGAGCAGCGCATCGACGATATTTTCGCCGAGCAGTTCAAACTGATCATGGACGACCTGCGCCAGGGCAACGAGGTGGAAAACCTGGTCACTTCGCTGTTCATCCTGCGTTACCTCGAACGCATGGGCGACCAGTTGCTCAACATCGGGGAGGCCATCATCTTCGCCGGGGTGGGGGAAAAGTTGAAGATCAGCCATATCGAAGCGCTGGAAGATTCCATGGAAAACATCGACATCCATGGCCCCATCACCAACCTCAGCATCGAATCCTTTCTGGAAACCAAATCCGGCTGCCGCATCAACCGCATTCAGGGGCAGGAAAAAGCCGATCAGGAGACCGGGGTCATTTTCAAGGAAGGCCAGGTCGACAAACTGGAGCAGGAAAACAAAAACATCCAGCTTCTGGAAAAAATGAAACCCGGCCTTCCGCCGCGTGTTTTCGGTTTCAACAAAAACGGAAAGTCCGCTTCCATCCTGCTGGAGTTTTTGAACGGCACGACGCTGCAAAAAGGGCTGCTGGAATCCAACAACCGGTTCCTCGACCGGGCGATGAAACAGTTGACGCACGACCTGGAAGACCTGTGGACGCGATCTAAAAAGAACAAACCGGTTCACGCCCACTACATCAACCAGACCAATCAGCGGATCGACGATATTTTCCGGGCGCATCCGGACTTCAAGCTGCTCGAAAAACAGATCGGCACCCACCGCACCCTGTCGCTCAACGCCCTGCTCGACCAGACCCACCGAATCGAGGATGAAATCGGCGGCGCCCCCTTTTCCGTATTGATCCATGGCGACTTCAACATCGACAACGTGCTTTACGACGAAGCCGAAGGCGTGATTCATTTCATCGACCTGCACCGTTCGCGGCATCAGGATTACGTGCAGGATATCTCGGTATTCATCCTGTCTAACTTCCGCCTGCCCGTGTTCGTCAGCCGCATACGCAAAAACATCAACCAGATGGCGCTGAACATGTACGACTTCGGTCAACAGTTCGCCAAAAACCAGAAAGACCCGACCTTCGAAGCCCGGCTGGCGCTGGGGCTCATTCGCTCGTTCACCACTTCGACGCGGTTCGAGTTCAACAAGGAGTTCGCCTCCACCATGCTGCTCCGGGCGGTGTACCTGATGGAAAAACTGATGGGCTACCGGGGTCAGCCCTGGGAACAGTTCACGATTCCCCGGGACGTTCTGGTCTATTAAAGGAAATCTTATGGAACAACAGTCTTCACCACGCATCGGCGTCATCGGGATTCCCGGCATGTGGTCCTCGGACCACCTCGCAGACGTGATCGAAAAGAAAACCGGCTTTCGCCTGCTGATCGACCTGGAAAATGTTTTGTTCGACATGAACCGGGGAAAGGTCCTCTACGGGGATCACAACCTGCTGGACCTCGACGCGCTGATCATCAAGAAACTGGGCGCGGAATACTCGCCCGACCTGCTCAACCGGCTGGAGGTGCTCAAGTTCGTCGAGCATTGCGGCGTGCGCGTGTTCTCCCGTCCGGGCAGCATCCACAAAGTGCTCGACCGCCTGAGCTGCACCAACCAGTTGCGCCAGGCCAACATCCCCATCCCGCAGACCCTGGTCACCGAAAACCTGGACTTGGCCGAAGAGGCCGTCCAGCGCATGGGGAAATGCATACTGAAGCCGCTCTACACCTCCAAGGCCCGGGGCATGGTGGTGCTGGAAGAGAACAACGGCATCCGCCCCAAACTGGAAGACTACCGTGCGGCCGGCAACCGCACTCTCTATATGCAGAAGTGGATCCAGGTGCCCGGCAAGGACCTTGGGATCGCGTTTCTCGGTGGCCAGTACCTCGCCACCTACGCACGCGTGGCCCAGGCCGACTCCTGGAACACCACCACCCGCTCCGGCGGGCATTATGAACCCTATGAGCCGACCCCGGCCATCATCGAACTGGCACGCAAAGCCCAGGAGCCTTTCGGACTGGATTTCACCTGCGTGGATCTTGTGGAAGCTCCCGAGGGCCCTCTGGTTTTTGAAGTTTCCGCGTTTGGCGGATTCAAGGGATTAAAAGATGCCCACGGCCTGAACGCCGCGGAGCTTTATGTCGACCATGTTTTGGAGGCGTTGAACAATGCCTGAGATCGAATATACCGCTATGGAAATCGCTGATTTTTACAAATACCTTCATAACGTTCCACACAGCCTGAATCTCCAGTTTGGAGACTGCCGCATTCGCGTGCAAACCAACTCGGAACCCCTGCGCGATCACCTCATCCATTATTTTCAGGACTTCCACGGCGAGGAGACGGCCGAGGCGGATATTGAAATCGCCGCGGTGGATGCGGAAATTCCGGAATTCAATGTCGATTTTGAAGTCCGCCATCCCGAGCCGGGCAAGCGCAAGATCAAAGAGGAGTACCACGATTTCCGAGACGGACGGCTGGTGCGCAAGCGCCTGACCGGAATGTGCTTCGTCTTCGGCAAGGGACTCAACCTTGCGGTGGGACCATGTTTCGAAAACGACAATCAGGTGATCAACTTCATCAACAACCGGTTTATTGAATGGATGCTCAACCGGAACATGCTGCTGGCGCACGGCGCCGGGGTTTCCCTGGACGGCAAGGGAATCGCCATGGCCGGCTTTTCAGGCATGGGCAAATCCACCCTGGCGCTCCACCTCATGAGCCGCGGTTTCAATTTCATCAGCAACGACCGCCTCTTGATCGAGCAGAAGGACGGGGGACTCAACATGTGGGGCGTTCCCAAACTGCCCCGCATCAATCCCGGGACCGCTTTGAACAATCCGGACCTGCAGACCATCCTCTCGCCGTCCGAAAAAAGCCGCATGGAAGCTATGCCCCTTGAAAAACTGTGGCACCTGGAACACAAATACGATGTCTACATCGACCAGTGTTACGGGCCCGACCGGTTCCACCTGCATTCGCCGATCAACCTGATCGTCATCCTGAACTGGGACCACGAATACAAGGATCCCATTTTCAACCGGGTGGACCTCTGGAACCGGCGCGACCTGCTGCCGGCGTTCATGAAAAGTCCGGGACTGTTCTACCAGCCCGGCCCCGGACAGGAGCCGGATTTCTCAACAGACGCCTATCTGAACCAGTTACGCGGGTGTCCCGTCCTTGAAATCACCGGTGGGGTGGACTTCAACCGGGCCGTGGACACCTGCATTGAACAATTGAAAGGTCTTTAATTCATAACCTGGAGGACAACATGGATAAAAGAGAAGTTTCTCTCAAAGCGAAATTCGAGCAGAGCAAGGTCATCAGCTACCTCGAAGACCTGATCAAAAGCATGAAGGAAGGCACCATCTGCGTTCAGCAGGGAACCGACATCGTGACCCTGAAACCCTCCAATTACATCGAAGTTGAACTGGAGGCTTCCATCAAGAAAAGCAAGGAACGCCTGTCGCTGGAGTTGAGCTGGCGCGCCGACAAGGAAGAGGAAGAGCCGGAATTCAGCATCTCCGCCACCGAGCCGGTTGCGGTCGGTGAAAACGGCAACGGCGAATAAGCTTTCCGCATTCATCTGTTATGACGCCTGGAATCAATCCGGCCATTTTTCGCGAATCCGACATCCGGGGTGTGGTCGGCACCGACCTCACCCCGGAAACCGTCGAATCGATCGGCAGGGCCATCGGCACCTTCCTGCGCCGGAACAAGGGCCGCACCATCACCCTGGCCTGGGACATCCGCCCCAGTTCCCCGGGATACCGCGACATCCTCGCCCACGCGCTTCAGTCCTGCGGCTGCGATGTCATTGAAGTGGGCCAGATCCCATCTCCCGTTTCCTACTTCGCCCAACACCATTTCGATTCCGACGGCGGCGTCATCGTCACCGCCAGTCACAACCCCGCCAGCTTCAATGGATTCAAAGTCAGTCTCGGGCGCGAGTGTCTGCTGGGTCCGGAAATTCAAACCCTGCGCCGGATCGCCGAAGACGGGGATTTTATAAACACCGGCGGCGGGTCCATCAAAACGGTGGATGTGATCGAACCCTACACGGCCCACCTGCAGGATTCACTCGCCCTCTCGCGCCCGGTGAAAGTGGTGGTCGACGGGGGCAACGGTTGTTTCGGCATCGTCGGTCCGCGTGTGCTGCGCAACCTGGGCCTGCAACCGATTGAACTGTACACCGAGCCGGACGGATCGTTTCCCAACCATCACCCGGACCCGACCCTGCCGGAGAACCTGGTCGACCTCATCGCCCGCGTCAAAGAGGAAGGCGCGGAGCTGGGCATCGGGTTCGACGGCGATATGGACCGCATCGGCGTGGTCGACGAAAACGGCGACATCGTCTGGGGCGATCAGCTCATGATCCTGTTCGCCCGCGACCTGCTGACGCGGCATCCGGGGTCCGCCATCCTGGGCGAGGTCAAATGTTCGCAAAGCCTGTTCGACGAGATCAACAAGCAGGGCGGCCGGGCGGAGATGACCGCCGTGGGCCATTCCCTGATCAAAAAAAGAATGAAGGAAACCGGCGCGCTGCTGGCCGGAGAGATGAGCGGCCACATCTTTTTCGCCGATGAATATTTTGGCTTCGACGACGCGCTGTACGCCGCCTGTCGTCTGCTCCGGATACTGGCCGACTCCCCTCTGCCGCTTTCGAAAATGCTGGGCGGCCTGCCGGAGACGGCCACCACTCCCGAAATCCGCATCGACTGCCCCGACGAAACCAAGTTCACGGTGGTGGAAAACCTGCGCCGCCATCTCAGCTCCCGCTATGAACTGGTCGACATCGACGGCGTGCGCGTCAACTTTGGAGACGGCTGGGCCCTGGTCCGCGCTTCCAACACCCAGCCGGCACTGACCCTACGTTTTGAAGCCCAGACGGGCGAACGGCTGCTGGAGATTCGCCGTCTCGTCGAGGAAACCCTCGCCCGGTTCCTCCCGCCTGCGGCCGTCTCCCAGGAAAACTGAATCCCGGAATTCCTGCTCAAGTTCTAACTGTTTGAAAACCTGCCAATAACATAAAAATCCTATAGTTGGGTGGAGTCACCTTGGAAAGGGACATCCCCTGAAACACGTTTCGGTTTTACCTGATCTGAATTTCAGCCGCATCCAGCCCGAAAAGGACGCGCCGTCCGTCGACGCTTCCGATGCCCTGCAACGGGCCTTCCAGTCCATAGGAGTGGACTTCTCCAGCCCGGAACGGCTCATCGAAACCCTTCCCTTTTCCCGCAACGACACCACCGCCGGGTCCGAAAGCGAACTGCAGACCGCCGTCAAGGGACCGGCCGGCAGCGTCGACCTGCCGCTGGCGATCGGGCAGTCCAGTTTTTTCTCCAATGTCGTTCAGCGTTGCAAGACGGGCGAGACCACATCCCGCGCCATCACCGGAATCGAATCGTACCTGTCCGACAACCAGGAGCAGGTGTGGGAAAACAGCTGGGTGCGCTTTCCCCTGCAACGCCTGTCACCCTTCGCGCGTCAGGTGCTGGACCGCGACCTGAAAGAAAGTAAAAACGATCCGCAGTCCGCCTCGAGAAAAGACATCGACCGCTTCCTGTTCTACAAGGGAGAGGAACCCTGGTTGAGGATTCCCGTCAGTTACCTGCTCAAACTGTCCCTGGCCGATTTTCTGGGCCGGGTTTCGAATCTTCCCGACCCCTGCCGCAAGACGGGCCTGCGCCTGCTCGATCATTTTCTAAACGACAACACATCGCCCGAAACCCATTCCTTTTACATCCAGGTGCCGCATTCAACAGGAGGCTGCGGCAAAGCGGTCGTGCGCGAAAAGGCCCTGCGGTTTTTGTTCACCCAGCTTCTGGTGCACCACGCGGACCAGTCCTTCAGGCTGAAGGAACTGGGGCAGGAGACCGCGGTCTTTTTTTCACCGCACGCTCCCATCCGCCAGAAACTGTTGAACGAGTGCATCCCCGATTCGTTTTACCGTGAATTGTTCATGAGCCCCTGCCTGTCCGGCTGGGACTGCGGCGAAGACAAGCACGCCTACATGGCGCTCTGCCACGAAGTGCTGAGCCGCAGCCAGCTCAACACGCTCACCAAGCTGCGCGAATCCGGCATCCTCACTCACAACCTCATCACGCTGCCCAATATTTCCAACATCAGCCTGGCCAACAACGGAACCCATTTGAGCCTGGGCAGCCGCCTCCTCGGAGCCGCGCTGGCCGATCCCCATTCGGGATTCACACCGGCGCATGAAAAATACGCCGGCGATCTTGTGATCAAGATCTACGAGCATTTCCTGCCGCTGTTCGTCGGGCTGTACAGCGCCGCGCCCTACCGGCTGGACTTCATGGACTTCCATCCGGAAAAGGCCCTGGGCTTTCTCGCGCACGAATTGCACTACACGCATCTGCGCATGATCTGGCGGCGCTGGAAGAAAAAGGCAAAGCTGAAAGTTTTCCAGAAACCCATCACGCCCTTCGGACCGGTCTGGCTCGACTCGACCATCCGCGCCGTCTTCGGACTGCGCGGCGACTACGTTCCGGACTGGCGTCTTCTCGATTACCTCGTCTGCCTGATGAGCACCGAGGGCTGCCCGGCGCTGGACGGCCAGCCGGGAAACCAGGAGCGGCTGGCCAAGGACCTCATGCACCTCGGCGTGTTCCACGAAAAAATGCCGCTGTACCTGTTCTGCCGCCAGCGCATCCGGTCGGTCATCGGGTACTCGGGATTCGAAAGCCGCTTCTTTTCCCTGTTCGAAAACCTGGGCGAGGACCTGGGCGGCGCCGCCAACCTGAAGCAACTGATCCTGCTCATGGCGGTGCGCCTGGTGGCCACGGGCCGCGTCACGCCACGGTCGATTCCGGACCTCCCGTTTGCCGAAAGCGAACGCCGGCAGATCGCCTTTGCCTCCGCCATTGGCCTGCCCACGTTTTTCATCCGCAGCCATTCGCCGAATATCTTTCTCAAACAGTTGATCCGCCCCGCCGCGCGCGTCCGCCTGAGCAGCCGCTACACAGGATACACGCGCGTGCACGTGGCCGAATACCGCCGCTCGTGCCTGGAGTTCCTCAAACGGGAAGCCGGCGACCTGGTCGCCCTCCTCGGATTGGAGGGCACCCTGGAGGACCTGGCGCTCCGGGTGCGGGAGCCGGAGAAGGCGTCGGCGTTTGGCAAACTCAACCGGCGCATTCTGCAGGACACCGGCGTCCGCCACCCTTTCAAACTGTCGGCGGAAGAATTCAATCTCGCCGCCGAGAAGGTCTACCGCGACTCGCTCCGGCTGGGACACATTGCCGAAGGGCTTGAGATTCTGCAGGAGGGATTCAAATTCAACTCGCCCCTCAGCCGCCACGTCCAACAACACGAACCCGCCTTCCTGCGCCAGACCCAGGGCGGGCGCGGAGGCCTGCGCTTCCAGGAAACGCTGCAACACCTCCGGCAAGGCACCCTCAATCCGGTCCGCCTGGAGGTGCTGATGAAACTTCTTCTCTGGACATTCACCTATGAACGGGAACAATCCGACCGTGCACTCGCAACCGCCCCATCCGGCGCCCGCGCATCAGTATATTGACAGCGAAACCGGCGAGGTCCTGACCGAACAGTTGTTCGGCGACCCCGTGATCCGCTTTGTTTATTCCGAGCTCCGGGAACGCATGCCCTGGATGTACCGGGCGGTGACCGCATCCCGCATGTCGCACCTGCTCGGCATGCTGAATTTTGAAACGCTTCTGGGGGCGCGTCTTTCGGGACAAAGGCGCTGGCTCCAAAACAACCGCATCGACCTCGCCGAATGCGTGGAGCCCCCCCACCGTCTGGACACGCCGCGCAAGGTGTTTGAACGCAAAATCCGTTACTGGGAAACGCGCCCCATGCCGCCGGGAGATGCCGTCATTGTTTCACCGGCGGACTCCCGCGTCCTCATCGGTTCACTCAACGATCACTGCCTGTTTGAAATCAAAAACAAGTTTTTCGAGTACGAGGAACTGCTGGCCGCCGACAAGCCCGAATGGCTCGAGACTTTTCGCGGCGGCAACATCGCCATCTTTCGCCTGACGCCGGAAAAGTACCACTACAACCACGTCCCGGTTTCCGGAACCGTGCTGGATGCCTACGACATCCCGGGGCGCTACCATTCGTGCAACCCGTCGGCTGTGATCCTGCTGGTGACGCCGTATTCCAAGAACAAACGCTCGGTGACGATCCTCGACACCGACGTGCCCGGCGGCACGGGCGTGGGCCGGGTCGCCATGATCGAGGTGGTGGCGCTGATGATCGGCGACATCCTGCAAAGCTACTCGGCGGAAGGTTACGACGACCCGCAGCCGGTCACGCCCGGCATGTTCCTGAAAAAAGGCCAGCCGAAGAGCCTGTTCCGTCCGGGCAGCAGCACCACGGTGCTGCTGTTTGAAAAAGGCCGCATGCAGTTCAATCCCCGCCTGCTGTTCAATCAGCGGCACCCCTGGGCGAGCAGCCGCTTCAGCCGGAGCTTCGGCAAGCCGCTGGTGGAAACCGATGTGAAAGTCCGCTCCGAAATCGGCGCCGCCTGGGAGAAGGAATAGGATCATGACGCTTCCGGAAACGGTTTTCCTGCTGCTGCTGTTCGTCGCCTGCCTGGGGTATCTGGGGTGGGGATTCAAAAACCTTCCCGAGGAATCCCGGCAAATGCTGGCGGCGATCCCGGTGCACAAGCGGGAAGACGGAACCTGGACCGGTCTCAACATCACCTGGTACGGCCTCCTGACCGCCAACGCCGTATCGGCTTCGGCGGCATTATTCATCCTGCTCAACGGGAGTCTCGGATGGAATACGCTGAACGGATTTCTACTGGTCGCGTGGATCATGACACTGGCTTTGCCCGCGGCGCGGATCATCGCCAGAGTGATCGAGCGAAAGGCGAACACCTTCACGACGGGAGGGGCCTTTGCCGTCGGTCTCGCAGCCGTCTGGCCCGGCGTTATTTTAATCAACCGAATCTCCGGCCCCGCCGGGGAGGCCGCCCTTGATCCGCTGACGGCGATGGCGGTTTTGATGATCGCGTATACCTTCGGCGAGGGCATCGGCCGCATGGCGTGTATCAGTTTTGGCTGCTGCTATGGCAAACGGCTGGAGGACAGCCCCCCCTGGCTGCGACAGCTTCTCGGCAGATTTCATTTCGTGTTCCAGGGAGAAACGAAAAAAATCGCCTACGCGCAGGGCTGGCAGGGGGTGCCGGTGGTGCCCATTCAGGGAATGACCGCGCTGATCCTGGTGACCACCGGCATGGTCTCCCTCGCGCTGTTGTTTGCCGGCCACACCCGGGCCGCGTTTTTGACGGCGCTCGTCCTGTCGCAGGGCTGGCGGGTCCTGTCCGAGTTCCTGCGTTCGGACCACCGTGGCTCGGGCCGCCTCACCGCCTACCAGGTGCTCGGCCTCGCATCCATCGCCTATGGCGCTGTTCTGTCCCTGCTGCTGCAAACTCCGGCGGGCCGGAGCCTCGACCTCTTCCGGGGATTCCACGTCTTCAGCCAGTCCAGTTGCCTGCTGTTCCTCGACGGCCTGTGGATGCTGACCCTCTACTACATGGGACGCAGCCGCGTCACCGCTTCCTCCATCCGGTTTCAGGTTCTGAAAGATCGCATCTGATCCGCGACGCCCCGGCGAAACGCCTCCCCCGGCCATAATAGTTTCCAAAAATTCTTCTTACGTTTTGCTCACCGGATTTTCACCCGATGGCAACCTGACAGTGGCAGATTGGAGTCCTAAAATCGCCGCCTGTCGCGGCTGAGTTCGATTCATTCCAAAACTCCATCTCGGTGCGTTGTCATGCCCGCAAAAATTTTCAGAGACCCCTGGGTCCTTCGCAGTTTTCAACACCAGCAAACCGTGAACAGCTCCTTGAAATCATCACTCAATTTCCTGCTCCATCCCGTGCCCGACGCCGTGGCGGTTCCGGTAAAACCCGCCCCCAAGATTGAACGGCCGGCGGTGGAGAGTCTGCCGCCGCAACCGGCTCCCCTGGACCGGCCACTGAAGGTGGGCGTGCTCACCGATCTTGAATGGCACGACAAGGCGGGGGGCCATGTCAAATGCTGGGAAAAATTCGCGCAGGCGGCGGGGGAGCTGGCCGATGAACTGGACCTGACGCTCCACTTCATTGGCGCGGAAGATAAAACCATCGTTCTCAAACCCAACGTGCGCCTCCGCCTTTCACCGGCGGTTCTCAACACACGCTGGATTCCGGCAAACGCCGCCGGGCCCGGCCACTCCGATCTCGCGCCGCTCAAGCCGTCGCTGTTCTCACAACTCAAACACTACGACGTGATCCATTGCACCGATGTGTTCGCCTCGGCAAAAACGGCCCTGCTCCACGCCCGGCTGGCGGGCACGCCGGTGGTGAAATCGATCCACACCGACCTGCCCAAGTTCACCCGCATCTATTCCCGCGACATGATCCGCAAACTTTCCGGAGGAGGGCGGTTGAGTGACTGGCTGACGGGAAGCCTCGGGCTGCACGAATGGTTCGCACGCAACATGCAGCGCAAACTGGAGCGGTTTGTTTCACGCTGCGACCACGTGCTGTACTCGCGTGAAGACGATCTCCGCTGGCTGGGAGACCTGCAGCCGGCGGCGAACCTCTCGCGGCTCCGGCGCGGCATCGACAAGAGCGCCTTCAATCCCCGGCACAACAACCGGTACGGCTTCGGCGAGTGGGGCATTCCCGGAGACCGTTTTCTTTTGCTGTTCGCGGGACGCGTGGACGACAGCAAGGGGGCGATGATTCTCGCCCGTGCCGCCCGCAGGCTGCTGGACAAAGGTTATCCCGCCCATGTGGTGTTTGCCGGAACCGGCGCCAGCGAGCAGGACATCCGCACTCTTCTCGGCCGCCACGTCACGCTGCCCGGCACCGTTTCCCAGGCGCGGCTGGCCGAACTGTACGCCAGTTGCGACCTGTTCGTGTTTCCATCGCACACCGAAACCTTCGGCAACGTGTGTCTGGAAGCGTGCTCCTCGGGCATGCCGATTGTCGTGCCCGAGGGCGAACCGATGACACAGTTCATCTCGCGCCCGGGAATCGACGGCTTCACCGTCGCAGGGGACGACCCGGAGCAATGGGCGAACACCATCGAGCCGCTCATCAAACATCCGGAAAAGCTGGCGCGGGCGTCGTTGTTGACGCGGGAACATATCGAAAAGTTCTGGCCGAGTTGGAAGGATGTTCTGCGCGACGACCTGCTCGCGGCCTGGAAGGGTGTCTTCCGCAAACAGTAGGGGACGCCGTTCTTCGCCTGTCCGGCAGTGCTTTAGAAGGTGGCGCCCATCGACAACGTGAAAACGTTTTCCACGAAGTCGTTCGCCAGCAGATTGGACTGGCTGTTGACGTACTGGTATTGGAAGATGATGTCGAAGTGGTCGAGAAGGGGCTGGATGATTTCAAACGAGACCTGGTTGCGGTAATCGATACGCTCGGTGTTGATAAAGGGCGTGTTGAACAGGTAGTCCCGGTAATAATACAGGTAACTGGTGCGCAATCTCGTTTTCAATGTCTCCAGCGGCAGCGGGTATTCGATTCCGGTGGACACATTCTGCGCCACGTAAGTGACCTGGTCGTCCCGCGTGATCTCCCCCTCAGGCATGTAGGTGGCCCACGCTAATGCGCCCTCGTCATTGAGAATGAAATAATTTGAGATGCGCAACGAATGGTTTTTGGCGTCGCGCGCGGGGATGTCGTAAAAATCCTTGAACGACAACAGATAAGTCAAGTCGACGAACCACCCGTCTAAGAGTTCGAAATTGATCCCCGAGGACAGGGTGTGGATGTTTTCAAAATCCTCGTTGCCCAGGGCAATGTAGTTGAACGTGTACCCGAGATTGAACTCGAACCCGCCGAAGTTCTTCGCGGCGCTCACGTAGCCCGTATGCGCCTGCATATCGAACTGGTGCAGGGAATCGTAGATACTCTGGAAAAAATCGTATCCCGCCCCCAGCGTGTACGTCTTCACCGGTTCGAATGAATACGCCCCTGAGAACTGATAGAAACTGATCGAGTCTCCCAGGCCGGTCGTCAGGTTGATGTTCTGCAGGGTGACGTTGTCGTCGATGGACCCGCCGGCGCGAAACGCCGCGCGCCAGGCCTTGGGCGGTTTTTGGGTTTCGATCAGTTTCAGGAATTCACGCGCCGTTTCCGCGATTTCCGATGCGGGGTCGGGTTCGATACATTGCTCAAACAGGGTCTTCGCTTCGTCCCACCTGTTTTCCTTGTACCGGAGAAGGGCGACATTGAACCGGGCCAGTTGCAGAAAATCGGGATCGATCCCCCCGGCCTCCTCGAAGCTGCTGATCGCCTGATCGTTCCGGTCGAGCGCCTTCAATGTCATCCCTTTGAAGAAGCGTGCCGCGCCGTTTTCCGGATCGTACTCAATGGCCTTGTCGAACTCGGCGAGCGCCTCGGGATAACGCCGGGTATTGAACAGGGCCATCCCCAGGTCCATGTGGGCTTCCGGGTTTTCGGGCAGGAGGGCCAGGGATTTTTTCAGGATGGCGATCGCCTCCTCATACTGCCCCATCCTGCTCAGGCTCGAACCGAGGTAGAAGTAGGCTTCAGGGGGCGGGGACGCCTGTCCCTGAATTCCCGTTTGGAGATTCTGGATGGCCTTCAGGTAAAGGCCTTTCTGGAAATCCTCGATACCGGACTGAAGGGGAGAGTTTTCCTGCGCTGCAACTGTGCGGAGCCCCGGAACGGTCGATAAACCCATCAACTGGATCAGTATAAAACACACCCAGGCAAACGGGCGCGGCGAAACTATCCCCATCTGCAAAACGCCTCCACCACCAGGAACGCTTGAAAGAACTTCTATTTTAAAAACAACATGTTATCGGATTTCCAATGTTTTTTAAAGCAGAATCTTTTGGAAATTATGACCTTATGGACTTTCAGGATGACGGCAAAAAAGTATTTCTTTTATTTTTAACTGATTAACAGAGAAAGGCAAAATAGAACTGGTCGAGGAAATTATACCTTCAGGCATGGATTTTGACAGCAAAAAAGAAAGGAGCCCCATTTCCGGGGCTCCTTCCCTTGAACTCAAGCTTTTCTTTGGACCGGTTGACGACGCTCAACCGTTGTTGCCGTTGCCATTACCACCGCCGTTGTTACCATTACCATTGCCGTGGCCGTTGGCATTGCCGCAAGGCGGGATACCACAGGGAGGGCCGTTGCCCTGACCGGGGAAACCACCGGCGAGTCCCGGAGGCACCCCTCCCTGGCCCGGAGGCAGAGCGCCACCGACACCCGGAGTGTTGCTCACAACATTAGGGTTGCCTGCCGGATTCGGGTTTCCACCGTTCAGGTTGCCTGAAGTCTTGGTGACCTGTTTAACGGAACTCTTGACCGATTCTTTTGCCGAATCCAGGGCGGCGGTCTTGACCGCATCCTTGGCGGCTTTTCTAGCTGAATTCCGGACGGCGTCTTTCGCAACGGATTTAGCTGCGCTCCGGGCAGCTTGCTTCGCCGCACCGGTATCTCCCGTACCGGCGAACTCAGGCTTGCCCTTGTCTTTGTCTGCCCCTTTACCTGCGAACTCAGGCTTGCCCTTGTCCTTGCCCACGCCCTTGCCTTTTTGCTGGGTCTTGTCGTGCCCCTTGGCCAGACCCTGGGCCTTGTCCTTGGCCTTGCCGAGCGCCTTACCCAGTTTCAAGTCTCCCTGGGAAGCCGCGATGGCTTTGGCCAAGGTCACTTTGGGCGAGCCCTTCATTTTTTTCTTGGGATTGGTCTTATTGAATACGTTTTGCATGAATTCCACCGAGGCCTGTTTCACGCCGGAAGACTTTCCGGCATCGGAGACCTTCTGCATCGTTCCGGCAACAACAAACTCGTGCTTCCCTTCGCTGCCATCGGGAAGAACAGGGAAGGTCTCGATTTTTCCTTCCAGTCCGACAAATTCGGTCTCTCCGTTCTTGCCAACAACGGTGACGAATTCCGTTCCACGCACACCTGCAGTGGCGACCGGGGTCAGGACCTTGAACATGGAACCTTCGGCCTTGCCCTTGGTGACTTTGAAACGCACCGCACCCAGCATGACCTTGACGATGGTCTTGCGGAAATCCCGCTCAGGGTCGTAGATGTGTTCGGTGATGTTGACCACGGCATCCTCGCCCAGCGAAAGCTCACTGCCATCGTCAAAGGTGAACGTCACCATCGATCCCAGGTCCGTTTCCACCCGGTCCTGCATGTAAACCGGGGTCGCCAGCTCTGTGCGCGTCCATGAATTCTCATCGTCGCGGTACTGGGCCACCCGGCCATCCAGCCCGGTGGTGAGGCCGACATCGGCGGAACTGATGATCTGCGCTTCCTTCAAATATTGTTTCTGCGCGAACAGCGACACACCGGCAGGCTGATCGGAAAAGGCGTAGGTGAGACGGACGAATTCCTGCTGGCTGAGCGGCTTCTCGGGGTTTTTGTTGGAAAGGATATTGAACCCATTCTTTTTCAGGTTCCGGACGATGGAATCGTACAATTGCTTCTCCGGCATGGAAGACGCATCGGACGGGATGAGTTTGCTCTGTTTCTGGTTTTTCGCCATCATCAGAATAAAATCCATCCGCGTGACTTCATCGTCCTTCCCGGCCGCCTGCGCCAATGCCGGAACCACCAACAGCGCGGCGATCAGGAGAGCCAGGACACTGCGCGACATGTTCGCGATTCCTGATTCGACCCTGCGTTTGCTTAAACGTCTCATTTTATTCCCTGCCTCCACCAACTTTTTTGCATTCCATTCTGTATCTTTAAATATGGACCCTTGTCCCAATATAACTATAGCAACAAGCGTGCCATTTTAATCTCTTAAACAAAGAAGAACCTAACTGCTTGAAAGCAAAGAATCTACTGATTTACATTTCCACAGGGACATCATTCCCATTGAAAATAGCGTGCTATTTTATGATCAAAAAAGTGCGGATTTTATAAAAATTCATACAAACTACATTTGCCCATCACCAGGGCCGGTTCCGTTCTGCCCCTGGATAAGCGCTTCAAATTCAGCCAGCGGCACGGGTTTGGAGTAAAGATATCCCTGCAGGTAATCGCAACCGATCAATTCAAGCAACCGTTCCTGCTCGGGGGTCTCCACCCCTTCAACCACCGTGCCCAGTTTGAGCATTTGCGCCAGATTCACAATGGACTTGACGATGGCCTGATTGGTTCCGATCTCAAGTTGCTGGATGAAACAGCGGTCGACTTTAAGTACGTCGATGGGCATGTCCTTCAGGTATTTCATGGAAGAAAAACCCGTTCCAAAATCATCGATCGACAGGCGAATGCCAAGGGCCTTCAGTTCGGCCAGTTCTTGCATGGCCTGACGCGCGTTGTCCATCAACACGCTTTCGGTCAATTCCAGTTCCAGGTTTCCCACGGGACAACCCGAATCGCGGACGATATCCCGGACCATCTGCACGGCGTTTTTCTGGTGAAACTGGTGGCCGGAGAAATTGACCGAAAGGGTGAGCGCGGCTTTCCCTCCGTCCTGCCAGATTTTCAATTGTCTGCAGGCTTCC
The DNA here is from genome assembly GCA_020430445.1 of Nitrospina sp. Taxonomy (GTDB): domain Bacteria; phylum Nitrospinota; class Nitrospinia; order Nitrospinales; family Nitrospinaceae; genus Nitronauta. Next base: position 18,865 of record JAGQJZ010000018.1, on the reverse strand, counting down.
TTCAACACCCATTCCCCGATGGGGATGATCAGGCGGCTTTCCTCGGCGACGGGAATGAACTGTCCCGGAGACACCAGCCCCTTCACGGGATGGTTCCAGCGGATCAGGGCTTCCGCGCCGATGATCTTTTTGGTCCGGGTGTCCACCTTGGGTTGGTAAAAAACAACGAATTCGCCGTTTTCCAGTCCCTTCTTCAAACCACTGACCAGGGTCAACTTCTCCAGGGCCTGAGGTTCCAGCGATTCATCGTAAAAACAGATCCGGTTTTTTCCGGAAGACTTGGCCTTGGTCAGGGCCTTGTTGGTCTTTTTAAGAAGAGTGAGCGCCTTGCGGCCGTCGGCAGGATAAAACGCGATCCCGATACTGCAGGTCATGTGAATGTCGTAGGAAGAAATATGGAACATGGGAGCCATCACTCCCATGATTTTGTTTGCCGAGCGGGTAGCGTGATCCTGGGTCTCAATCGCAGGGATCATGAGCACGAATTCATCGCCCCGCAACCGGTACAGGGAAACCGTGCGCGGGAATTCCTTCTGCAACCGGTCGCGCACCTCGCAGAGAAGGGCGTCGCCGCCTTCCTCACCCAAAGAATCGTTGATCCCCTTGAAATGATCCAGGTCGATGTGAAACAGGGCAAAGCCTTCGGGTTCCGCGTTCTGGTCTTCCAGGCGATCCTGAATCGTTTCCAGCAGGCTGTTTCGGTTGGGCAATTCCGTCAGGTCGTCGACGTAAGCCAGGCGCTGGATTTTATCCTGCAGGGAAACCCGCTCGCTGATGTCCTGCGCCAGCGCAACGACAGACTCCCCCTTGTCCGTTTCCATCAGTTGGAACCGTATATCCACGGGGTAGGTTTCACCGCTTTTTCTCCGGTGCCGCCCTTCGTAAACCGCAAGCGACTGCTTTTTATCCAGCAGGGGCTGGATCAGGAAATCCAGTTCCTCCCGGGTGAGGTCCTGCAGAATATCCAGGGCGGTCAGGTCCAGCACCTCGTAAGAAACGTAACCCAGGTTGTCCTGCGCCCGCTTGTTCATTTTATTCAACTGGAGCCCACCGGCATCGAAGGCATAAATTTCATTGGTGGAATCGTCCAGAATCCGGTTCAGATTGGAGGCGAATTTTTTCTGATCCTTGAGTTTTTTATAACTGGTATTCAAAGCCGCAATGTCCTTGCGGGTTCTTTCCGCCAGGGTTCTGAGCAGGCTCTGGGAGAATCCCGGATTGGAGCGGATCAGGGTTTCAAAGCTTTCCCGCCCGATTTTGAGCAGCGTTGAAGGCAACATGGCCTTGGCATTCGCAGACCGGGGGCTGGAGTCGAGCAGGGCGATTTCACCAAAATATTCGCCCGGCCCGCGGAGGGCGATATTCTTGTTTTCCTTGAACACCACGATCTGACCGGTCAGCACGACATAAAAGACATCCTCCAGGTCGCCTTCCTCAAACAGGATGTCTTCCTTCTCAAGCGAGACCACCTGCAAACACTCCAGCAACGCCTCCAGCTCTTCTGTGGGGAGGTTGTGGAACAATTCGATCTCGGAAAGCAGTTCGGTGTCCAGTTCCGGCGTCATATCCGTTTTAATTCCGGTCCGAGTGGTTATAATAAGTCCAATGATTTATGCTAGTTTAAGCCTTAAACTGCGGGATGCAACCCCCTTTTAAGGCGGGGCCACCGCGGAACTTTGACCTCAATCCACTGGTTTTCAAGGCCATCGTACAGGAATGAAATCACAGGGCCGCAGAAATTATCTGGCAGGCGCCGGGGTCACCCTGGTCGCCTTGTTCATCTGGTTCAGCCCACCCGGAATGCTGGGAGACCTCGAACTCCTCTACCAGAAAACCCAGTTTCGCTGGCGCGGCCCGGAACCCGCGGGCCCCGAGGTGGTCATCGCCGCCGTTGACGAGAAAAGCCTGGACCAACTGGGCCGGTGGCCCTGGCCCCGGAATGTGTTCGCCCGCATCGTTGACAACCTTTCCGCCATGGGCGCGCGGGTGATCGCGTTCGACATGGTCTTCTCCTCGGAGGACGAAAGCGGGGGGAGGGAAGGGCTGCTCGACCTCAAAAACGAATTGAACGATCAGGGAGTCCGGGACCCGGCCGTTTTGTCTCTGGTGGAGAATTCTCTGGAAGCCGCGGACCGCGACCGCATACTCGCCGACTCCATCCGGCAGTCCCGGGCCGTGGTGCTGGGCTATTTTTTTCATTTCACTCCCGCCGGCCTCAATCACCTGTCCCGGCAGGAACTCGACCTGCAATTCCAGAATATACGGCCGGCCCGGTTTCGCGGGTTCGTCAAGTCCGACAAGTCGATCGACCTCGGCGGCCTGGACCTTTTGCAGGCCTTTGCGGTGGAATCGAACCTCAAGGTATTGTCCGAGGCCACGCGGCATGCGGGGTTTTTCAGTTTTGATGTGGAAGAGGATGGAACCCTCCGGCGGCAACCGCTTCTCGTCCGTTACCACGATGCCGGATCGGACCGGTATTTTTTCTTCCCTTCCCTTGCGGCCAAGGCCCTGGAGAAGTTTCTGAAAGGCACTCTCCTCTTCAAGATCAATCCTTTGGGCGTGGACAAGGTGCTGATCGATTCCAGGGAGCCGGTGGTCATTCCGACCAACGCTCAAGGTGAAATCCTGATCAATTTCCTCGGGCCGCAGGGCAGCTTTCCCTATCTCTCTCTCGCCGATGTGTACTCGCCGGAAAATTCCGGGCTGGACCCGAAGCAGGTCCGGGACAAAATCGTCCTCGTCGGCGCGACAGCCACGGCCTTGAAGGACATCCGCATGACGCCGTTCGACCCGGTGTTCCCCGGCGTGGAGATTCACGCCACCATCATCGACAATATCCTGCACGGCACCTCCCTGTTCCGGCCCGCCTGGCTCGACCTGGCCGAACCTGTGATCCTGGCTTTCTGGGGAATGATCCTGACGGCTGCGTTCTCTCGGTTTCATCCCCTGGGGTGCCTGGGAATCTGGGCGGCGGCGAATTTGGGCTACTTCAGCCTGGTGCAGTGGTTTTTCATCAACGAACGGTTCTTCCTGTTTGGCTCGCTTCCCGCATTGCAGAGCCTGGGAATTCTCTCGTTTATTCTGGCCAACCGTTATCTGGGCGAGCAGCGGCAAAAGCGTCTGATACGCAACGTCTTCAATCAATACGTTTCGCCCGAGGTCATCGACCGCCTGATCGCCAGCCCGGACAACCTGAAACTGGGCGGAGAGCAAAAGGAACTGACCGCCTATTTTACCGATCTGGCGGGCTTCACCACCTTCTCGGAAAAAATGACGGCGGAAGACCAGGTCTCCCTGCTCAACGAATACCTCGGTGAGATGACGGACATATTATTGAAGCACGAAGGCACCCTCGACAAGTACGATGGCGACGCCATCAAGGCCTTCTTTGGCGCGCCGGTCTATTTTGAGAACCACGCGGAAAAAGCCTGCCGGGTGGCTCTTGAAATGCAGGAAAAGCTGGCGGCGCTTCGCGGGCAATGGAAAGAGCGGGGACTGCCGGAACTTAAAATGCGAATCGGAATCAATACTGGAATGATGGTCGTGGGCAATCTGGGTTCCCGCACCCGCATGAATTATGGTATGAACGGAGATGCGGTCAACCTGGCCGCGCGGCTGGAAGGGGCCAACAAGTTTTATGGTACCTTTTCCATGATCAGCGAATCGACTTACAATCAGGCCAGGGACGCGATTGAAGCACGGGAGATGGACGTCATCCAGGTGGTGGGGCGAAAAGGTTCAGTCAAAATTTTTGAATTAATGAGCTTAAAGGGCAAGTTGCCCGAGCGGGAAAAGAATTTGATTGAAATTTACCAACAGGGACTTCAGTCTTATAAAAAAGGCGATTGGTCTCAAGCCATCCAGGCTTTTGAACGTTGCATTGAGTTGAATCCGGATGACGGTCCCTCCAGAGTATTACTGAAGCGGTGCCAGGAGCTTAGGCAATCTCCCCCCGAAAACTGGGAAGGTGTCTACACCCTGTCTTCCAAATAAGCCTCAGGAATTCGATCTACGGCTGCGAAACAGTTCCAGGAACTTCACATGACTTTCGAAGAAGAAAAAGAAATCATAAGAAATGTTCCGTTCATGCAGTATTTCACCCAGCAGCAACTGGAAGAATTCCATGCGGAAGGGCGACGGCTGGAATTAAAAAAAGACGACCTGATTTTCAATGAAGGGGACACCGGCGATACGATGTACATCATCCTGGCCGGCTCCATTGAAATTTTCAAGCAGAACAAGCAGATCGCCGTGCGGGGTCCGGGCGACTATTTTGGCGAAATGGCGATGATCGAATCGAAACCCAGGTCGGCCGGAGCCCGGGTGATGGAAGACACGGTCCTGTTCGAACTCGACCATGTGGTGTTCGACCGCTTCCTCAATTCAAACACGCGGATCGTCAAACAGTTTTTGCAGACCATTTCTTCCCGGTGCCGCGTCGACCTCGACATCATCGATTCCGGTTACCTCCAGTTGTTCAAAAGCGAAGAACGTTACCGGACAATCATCGAAACCATATCCGACATCGTGTTCCAGGTGAACCCGGACGGGACCATAGAATTCATCAATTCCGCGGTCAAGGTTCTGGGCTATCAACCGGAGGAGTTGATCGGCAAGCATTTCACAACCATCCTGAATGAGGAAAGGACGTCGTTTCCCCTGGAGGACCTGCTCACCAAGCGCATCGGCCCCCGCGCCACCACCAATGCGGAAGTGGTGTTCAGGGTCAATGGAGACAACCCGATTTCCGAGTTCATCGATGAAATGTTCTTCCTGGTCGATTCCCATGGCATCTGGAACGTGAGAAACGACCTGGTCATGAAAAAGGGTTCGATGAAAAAGTTCCTGGGCACGCTTTGCATCGCCCGCGATTTCACCGAAAGGAAAAAAACCGAAGAATTGATGGAAAAGAGAAAGGACGAACTTGAGACACTGGTTTATGAAAGAACCAAGGTGCTTGAGCAGGCCAAAAAAGAAGCCGAGTTCGCCAATGAAGCCAAGACGCAATTTCTCTCCCGTGTGAGCCATGAACTCCGCACTCCATTGAACGCCATCATCGGCTTCAGCGAGTTGATCGTTGAAGGGGGACTGAGAACCCCAAAGGAAAAACTGATCGGCTTCGCTAAAAATATCCTGAATTCCGGAAGGCACCTGCTGTCCCTCATCACAGAGATTTTGGACCTGTCCCGCATCGAATCGGACACGATCCAGCTTAAAATCACCGATGTTGACATGATCCTGACCCTCCAGGAACTGGTCATGAATATTGAACCGGAAGCAAACCGCTACGAGGTCACCGTCACGAATTCAACCCGGGGAATGGATCCGGTTCACGTCAGGGCGGACGATGTGAAACTGAGGCAGGTGGTTCTGAACCTCCTCAACAACGCTCTCAAATACAACCGAAAAGGTGGAACGGTCGAGGTCCGTTTGAGAACCACTCCGGAAAATACCGCTGTTCTTGAAATCGAGGACACGGGGGTCGGAATTCCGCTGGAAGACCAGAACAAGGTCTTCGAGCCGTTTCAAAGATTGAAATGGGAGTATTCCGACATTCAGGGAACCGGAATCGGCCTGACCATCTGCCGCCGCCTGATGAACCTGATGAAGGGATCGATCAGCTTCACCAGTGTTCCGGACAAGGGAAGCTGTTTTTTCATCGAACTGCCTCTGGGCGAAAACAAAATCGGGAACCCAGACCCCGCCCCGGCGAAAAACACCCACACAGAGCTGCCGGCCACGTCTAGAAAAACCGTGATGTACATCGAGGACGAACCCATAAACCGCGCCCTGATTACGGCCTGTCTGGCTGATTTTGAATGGATCGATCTGTACACGGCGACGACCGCCGAAGAAGGCCTCGAACTGGCCCAAAAACTCAAACCGGATCTGGTTCTGCTGGATATTCTGCTGCCGGGAATGAACGGCTACTCGGCAGCGGCTGAATTCAAAAAAAATCCGGTGACCCGGGACACGCCCATAATCGCCCTGACCGCGCAGGCCATGAAGGATGATATCGAAAAAATAAAAAGAGCCCGGTTCGACAACTACCTCACGAAACCCGTTCAGATTCAACTTCTGAATGAAACCCTTTCCAGATATCTGAAATAACGCTCTCCCCCTTGCCGCTGAGATCTTTGCATCACCCGGAAAAAGAAAGCTGTTCACCACTGCCAAACGGTCTTATTCTGTTTTCAATATTCGCCGGGGCTTTATGTTTTCGCAAACCGCGTGTCGCCGGCCGCCGCCCCGGACGAGCCCACTTTCGAAAAAGCGGTCCGCCAATGGGAAAAGCAAGCGTCTTCAACGCGCGTCACCTTAAAAGAATATCCGTTTAAACGGGAGGCCATATCATGGGCGGTCTTTATATCAGGCAAACGGGCCAGAAGCCCTTTCGAATGGAGAAGAACGAAGTCGTCCCCGCGATCAAATCCAGGATGCTCTCTGCCGCAGACGAAATTTCTGCCGATGGCCGCAACTGGATTCCTATCGGCACGCACAAGCAACTTGGCACCCTGTTCAAAACAAGAACGACAGCCGCGACACCGACCCCGTCCGCTACCGCCGCCCCGGCCTCGCCTGCGGCCTCCCCGCCGAAGCCCCGCAAAATGAGTCTGCAGGAATTTTATTCCAGCGAACGGGTGTTCTGCCCAAAATGCGGATTCGAACAGGATCGCGGTGCATCGTGCCAAAAATGCGAAGTCATTTTCGACAAATACTGGGAAAGCAAGACGGGGGGCAACCGGAAAAAAGCGGAACCGGTCACAACTCCGCAGAGCAGCTCCACCGGCTCCGGCAATTTCCTCAAAACGCTGTGGAACGGAGAATACCCCCTTTGGATGACCTTCTGGGTTTTCGGAGTCGCCATTCCCATGGCGATCTGGTTCCTGTTCCAGACATTCCTATTCGCTCCCACCATGGAAAACATGATGACGCGGAATCCTTCGCGCGAGGAGATGATCGAAATGATGCGCGGCAATTTCCGGTCCATCATCATTCTGACCTTGATCATGTACGTCTATCAGTTCATCGTGTCGGTGGGGTTGTGGAGAAGCGCCCGCGCCTACGACGGGTTCGGCCTCTGGCGGGTTCTGGTGCAAATCCTCGTCGTCCTTTTTTTCATTTCCATCCCCGGAACGATCTATTCCTATTTCAACGCCTGGAATCAAATGGAGCAGGGCCTGCAGCAGATGGACATGATGATGCAGATGCAACAAAACCAGATGCAGCAAAACACCCTGCCCCCTCCCTGACCAGAGGCGGGTCCCATCCACCACTTTTATTTTGAACATGAAAAAATCTCTCGCCGTATTCCTCGTCCTGTGCCTCGCCGGAGCCGCCGCTCCGGCCCTGGCCAAACTCTACAAATGGCAAGACGAGAAAGGCGTCTGGCATGTGGTCGACTCGCCAACAAAAATTCCTTCCAAATACCGGCAAAAGGTATTGCACGGCGACTCACCGCGAAAAAAGAAGGCGCATCGAAAGAAAACACCGCGGAACCCCCAGGGCCTCATCTGGCCCATCGCCTGCAAGCCGGGGAGAACCTGCTCCTCCATCGGTTACCCGGATATCGATAAGGACGGCAAAACCCCCTACGGGGGACGCCCCTCGTACAAGGGACACGAAGGCACGGACATCTCCGTCACCTTCAACCAGATGGACCGGGGGGTCAACGTTTATGCCGCGGCGGACGGCATCGTCCAGTTCGTGTTCGACAACCCCAACCGGTTCGACCGCTGCGTGAACCAGAAAAGCCATCCCGACTGCCGCCAGCCAGGCGGCACGGATGTTTCCACCCCGTCAGGTCCCTATTGCCGCACAGGCGGCATTGAAAACGGACGGTGCTACTGGGTATTTGGCGGCGGCAACGTCGTCGTCATCCTGCACCCGCAATTGAAAAATGTTTTCGGCACGCGGTACGACCATTTCAAAAGCGGGTCCATTCGCGTCAAACCCGGGCAGAAAGTGAAGGCCGGACAGATCATCGGCCAGGTGGGAAGCGCCGGACGCTCCACCGGCCCGCATCTTCATTTTGAAGTGTGGGGACCGGGCGGTTATTACCTGCACGGCCCGGTGGTCGACCCCTGGGACGGCAACGGCGTTCCCGGCAACCCCGGCCCGCTGTGGGACCACATGCCCCCTTGGGAATGATTATGAAATCGTTTCGATGACATTGCCCGAGCCCATCCCGGGTCCAGGCAACAAAACCCCAACAACAATGCACCGTCTAAAAAAAACCTGCCCGCACCATGAGGGCCGCCCGGCTGGACGGCCCTCTGATGTGCAAGGAAACACTCTTTATTGCGGGAAGTCGGTGGGAACCTTGACATGCTGCCAGCCTTCCCCGTTCAGGGTGCGCAACATCTCCACCAGATCCCGCTTCTCTTCTTCCGTCAGCTTGAGGGGAATGATCTGGTTGTCGAGAAACGGATTCTTGATCCCTCCCTTGTTGTAATGCTCGACCACATCCCGCAGCGTGGCGAACCGCCCATCGTGCATATAGGGAGCGGTGCGCGAAATTTCCCGCAGGGTCGGTGTTTTAAAAGCGCCCATGTCCTTTGTTTCGCCCGAGACGTGAAAACGTCCGAGGTCGACGGCTTCCTTGTCCCAGCCGATGCCTATATTGTGAAACTTTTCATCCGAAAAGTTGGTCCCGAAATGGCACAGGTTGCAGCGCGCCTTGCCGAAAAACAATTTGCGGCCCCGCTGCGCGGCATCTGAAATCGCCTTCATGTCTCCATCCCAGTCGAACCGGTCGAAAGGGCTGTTACCCGAGATCAGGGTCCGCTGGAAGGTGGCGATGGCTTTGCCCACCAACTCCCGCGTGATGACATCCGTTCCGAAAACTTTTTTGAACCACGCCTTGTAACCGGCGATGCCGCTCAGCTTTTTCACCAATTCATCGTGATCGGGGAACCCGTGCTCCACCGGATTGACAAAGGGCCCGATGGACTGGTCCTCCAGCGTCGGCGCGCGGCCGTCCCAGAACTGGGCGGTACTGAAACCCCGGTTGATCGCCGTCGGGGCGCTGCGACCTCCCTGCTGCCGGTGGATGCCCGTCGAAACCGGCTGGCCGTCGGTGAACGCCAGCGCGGGGATGTGACAGGTGGCGCAGGCGATGGTGCCGTTCGCCGACAGCCGTTTGTCAAAAAACAGCAACCGTCCCAGTTCCACCTTGTCCCGGGTCATGGGATTGTCCGCCGGAATTTTAAATGTCTCCTCATCCAGGCCCAGGGGGAATTCGACTTCATAAGCTGGGCTGGAAGCGGTTTCAGCCAAAATCGGTTTTCCCGGCCACAGCAGGGTGACCGCACCACCTGCCAGAAACAAAAACGAAACGATGTAGGATTTTATTTTCATGCTCAGTCTCCTTCCCTCGGAATGTCCCCCTTGTATTCAAAATCGCGGAACCGGGTCTCTCCGGGAAACAACAGACACAACCCCGGCCTCCTTTATAATTATGCAAAACAATTCTTGATTGATAAAATCATTTATTTCTATAATTCAATAGGAAACTACTATCAATAAAGCGTGCCATGACTCTGACTCAAATCGAATACACACTCGCCCTGGCCAGGGAAGGTCATTTTGGCCGGGCCGCGCAGGCCTGCTGCGTGTCGCAACCCACGCTCAGCGCCCAGATCCAGAAGCTGGAGCAGGAATTGGGCGTCACCCTGTTCGACCGCTCCCGCAGCCCCATTGCCCCGACGAAAATCGGGCACCGCGTCCTGGAGCAGGCGAAACGGGGGTATTCCGAGCTGAAAATCATCAAAGAGATGGTCGACGAAACCCTGAACGGCGTCCAGGGAGCGCTGGAGCTGGGGGTCATCCCCACCCTGTGCCCCTATCTCGTTCCGCTGTTCCTGAAGTCTCTGAACGAGCATTATCCCGGCCTGACCCTGAATGTGTCCGAACTCACAACGCAAAACTGCCTCGAAGCGTTGGAGAACGAACAGATCGACGCCGCGCTCATCGCCACCCGGGAGTCGCGGGAAAAATTCGTTCAGAACGCTCTTTATGAAGAGGAAATGCTCCTCTTCGCCAACCCGGACAGTCCGCTCTTAAAAAGCAAAAAAGTGTCGGTCCGCAAAATCCGTATTGAGGATATCTGGCTTCTGGAAGAAGGCCATTGTCTGCGCGACCAGGTGATCAAACTGTGCGAACTGCGCTTGAAATCTTCGAACCTGCCGGGCAATCTCAATTTCAGATCGGGCAATCTGGAATCGCTGAGACTGCTCGTACGAAAAGATTTTGGCTGCACCCTGTTGCCCTGGCTGTCCACGCTCCATCTAAGCCCGCAGGAGAAACAATTACTGCGAAGCTTTTCCAAACCAATCCCCACCCGCACCCTCTACCTGACGCAGGCACGCATCAACTCGAAGAAAAACGCCGTGGCGGCATTGAAGTCCGAAGTCCTGACCGCCCTGGCCGGGGTCACCCCAAAAGCCCATCATCGCTGACGCATATTTTAATTGAGGTGAACCTGTCGTTCGCAAGGTCCGCCGACCGCAGGTCTGCTGACCGCCAGGTCTGCTGACCGCAGGTCCGTGAGAGCAAGAGAATATCTAATGGTTCTCTATCACCCGGACATCATTCCCGCCACCACCTTTCATCAAAATGGTTTAGAATAAATATGAAGTGCTGACGATTTCCTAACCGCGAACCGGGAACACCCGGTGGAGCCCAGCCATGTTGCGCAAACTGCCCCAGACCATTGCCGGGTGGCACTCCATCCGCGCCTCGCTGAAACTGGCCCTGCGCTACGATTTCTGGGGGATGACCCGCAGCCTGTTGTCCAAAAACGCCTGTAAAAGCTGTGCGCTGGGAATGGGCGGTCAAAAGGGCGGCATGCGCGACGAAGCGGGCGCTTTCCCCTCTGTCTGTAAAAAATCCTTTTACGCCCAGGCCTCCGACCTGCAGGGCGGCATCCCCGCTTCCTTCTTTAAAAACCACAGCGTTCAGGAACTCGCGGAGTGGACCCCGCGCCAGCTCGAATACGCCGGCCGCCTGCACCAACCCCTTTTTTGCGGGGAAGGCGACACGCACTACCGCGCCATTCCCTGGGAAGAAGCGTTTATACTCGCCTCCCAGCGGTTGCAGGAAACCGACCCCGACCGTACGTTTTTCTATGCCAGCGGCCGTTCTTCCAATGAGGCGGGGTACCTTCTCCAATTGTTCGCCCGCGCCTTCGGCACCAACAACGTCAACAACTGTTCCTATTACTGCCACCAGGCTTCGGGCGTCGGCCTGACCGAAAGCCTCGGCACCGGCACGGCGACGATCGAGCTGGAAGACCTCAAACACACCGATCTGATTTTTCTCGTCGGCGCCAACCCGGCTTCCAACCACCCGCGTTTCATGAAAACCCTCATGGACATCCGGCGGCGCGGCGGCAAGGTCGTGGTCGTCAATCCGGCGCGCGAGCGCGGACTCGAATGGTTCCACGTTCCATCCGATCCCTCAAGCCTGCTGTTCGGTTCCAGCATCGCCAGCACTTACCTGCAGCCGCACATCGGAGGCGACATCGCCCTGTTCACCGGCATCGCCAAGGCGCTTCTGGAGCAGGCGGAAGAAGACCCGGCCGTGCTCGACCGCAATTTCATCGAACACTCCACCGAACAGTTTTCAGCCTTTAAAGAGTTTGTGGATGCAAGCTCATGGGACCAAATCGAACAACAGTCGGGCATCGACCGGGGTGAAATCGAAAAAACGGCACGGGATTACGCCAGGGCCCAAAACGTCGTCTTCGCCTGGGCCATGGGCCTCACCCACCACGCACACGGAGTCGACAACATTCAGTCCCTGGTCAATCTGGCGCTGCTTCGCGGCATGGTCGGGCGGCCTCATGCAGGGCTCCTGCCCCTGCGCGGGCACAGCAACGTGCAGGGCATCGGGTCCATCGGCGTCACGCCGCAACTCAAACCCAACCTGCGCGAGCAGATGGAAGCCATCTATGGATTCCAGTTCCCCGAGACCCCGGGCTGGGACACGTTGACGTGCATGGAAGCGGCAAAAGAAGGGCGCATCGATTTTGCCTGGAACCTCGGCGGCAACCTGTTCGGCGCCAATCCGGATTCGGACTTTACCGAACAGGCATTCCGGCAAATTGGTTTCGTGCTCTACATGAACACCACGCTCAATCCGTCGCATTTTCGCGGGCGCGGGCGCAACACCCTCATCCTGCCCGTCCTGCCGCGCGACGAGGAACCGCAACCCACCACGCAGGAAAGCATGTTCAGCTACGTGCGCATGAGCGAAGGCGGACCCGCCCGGCTGGAAGGACCACTGAGTGAAATCTGGATCATCACCCGCATTGCCCGCAGGGTGGTGAACGAACTCGACATCGACTGGCACGCCCTGTCCAACACCACACTGGTGCGGCGCGAAATCGGCAGCGTGGTTGCGGGATTTGAAAAATTGAAAGACATCGACCTGACGCACGAGGAATTCCAGATCGGCGGACGCATCCTCCACCAGCCGCATTTCCCCACGCCGTCTGGAAAAGCGGGATTCAAGATACCCCGCACGCTGGAAACCGGGCACGCTGCAGAGCGGGACAATCAGTTCCAGCTCATGACCGTCCGTTCCGAAGGACAGTTCAACACCGTCGTGTATGAAGAACACGACCAGTTTCGCGGTATCCAGTCGCGCGACGTCGTCATGATGCACGAAGACGATGTGAGCCGGCTGGGCCTGAAGGAAGGCCAGCGGGTGATCGTCAAAAACGCGACCGGATCGATGCGCAATCAGAAGCTGATGACCTATCCGATCAAGCCCGGCAACATCATGATGTATTACCCGGAGGCCAACGTTCTGGTGCCCAGACAGGCGGATGAACGCTCCCACACACCGTCCTTCAAGTCCATTCCGGTGGAAATCGAACCGGAGCCCGCCGGCTGACCCGTCTCAACAAAAGTTGCTCTTTTTGCGGATTGACGTCCTGGTTTTACGTGCATATACTCCTATTGTCAACAAGACCTTTGCAAAAGTCAAAAACGTATTCCCAAGACTGTTCGGGGAGAGACCAACACAAACCTAGAGGCAAAACAAAACCCCCAGGACGTCATTGCGAGGCGCGATAGCAGAGCCTGTCCTGAGCGAAGCCGAAGGACGGCAATCCAGCAGTCTGGATCTACCCCTTCGGGGCACGGATTCTTCGGACGAGTGTCTGGGCCACGCTCATTTCATTCGCTCGCGATGACGATACTTAGCTTTTCTTACCGATTAGCCCCGGCTCGAAAGTTTTTCAGACTTATGCAAAGCTCTCATTAACAGAACCTTCATAAAAAGTCAGAAGGGGAACGCCATGAAACCCTCCAAGCTTCGGGAGATCAGCGAAACCTGCACCTGCTTCAACCTGCGCAAGACCACGCGCGCGGTGACGGCGCTGTTCGATGAAGCCCTGAATCCCATCGGCCTCCGCGCCACCCAGCTCACGCTACTCGCTATACTTTCGCGAACCGACAACTGGACCGTCACCCGCCTTTCCCAGACCCTGGTCATGGACCGCACCACCCTGACGCGTAACCTCAAACCGATGCAGGAGCAGGGCTGGGTGCTCATCCGCAAGGGCGAGGACCGCCGGACGCGAACCCTCGCCCTTTCATCAAAAGGAAGACGCCTGCTGGAAAAAGCCGTTCCCCTGTGGGACAAGGCGCAAAAGGAAGTCATGCAACGCCTGGGAAACGTCCGCTGGTCTTCCCTGATGCACCATCTCAAAGTCACCTCGAGCCTGATGAGCCCTTATTGATTTTCGCGAACTCGACCGCCTGTGCCTGGATCCCGGGCCGTTGACGCGGGCCGTAACACAGCCCCGCATGGCGGAACCGGGGGCGTTGTCCGCTGCGGTCTTATTTTGATTTCAGGATTTTTTTGAGCTGCCAGGCGACGTTGATCTTTTTATCGCAGTAGTTGTAGATCGCTTCACGGAAAGACATCATCAATACGTTGTCGGTGAGAATCCCCCCTTCGCTGCAATTGACCACCGTCAGGGGCAGGTCCCGCTTCCAGGTGGTGAACGCCCAGTTGAACCACTGCTTCGACACCGACATCGACTTCAGCGTCGGCAGGCGCGCGCCGTTCATGTCCTCTTCGTACACGATATTTTCCTGCTGGCGGTTCAGGGTGCCGGTGAGGGTTTCGCCTTCGTTCGCGCCGAGCCGGCTGTAGGTTTTCGTTTTGGGGTAGGAGAGGTCTTGCCCGAGGAACAGGATCGGGTCGCAGCCCATTTCATACGCCAGGTGGTATCCCACCGAAAGCACGCTGCCGCCGGGCGTGAGCGCGCCCAGTTGCGGGAGCTGGTTGACGATCTCCATCAGAACAGGGATATCCGGCGCGTGCTGGTGATAGAACACAACACTGCCCTGCCAGATATCGATCACATGCGGATGAATGATTGTCGGCGCGATCAACGTCACATCGCGGTGCGTCACCCCGGTGAAGAACTTGGTGATCTCCTCCTGAGGGTCCAGACACACCGTCATGGACGGGAAAATACCGTGGTGCGCCAGCGGTTTGTAGGCTGCGTCGGAGGCCAGAATCAGTGCCTTGCCGTGCGCTTCTTTGAGGTAATGGATATTCTTGTCGAGCGAGGGCCCGGCGCCCACCAGGATCGCCGGCGTCTTCTTGAATTTACGAGCCAGCTTCGCCACCGGCGAATGGCGCTGGATGGCGGGCAGATTGGCTTTGAAATTTTCCCGCCAGAGATTCTGGAAGCGGGCCAGGGTGGCGTCCTTGACCTGCTGGATGTGGGCTTCATTTCTCATTCCGGCTAATGTAGCAAATTCCCCGTTCCAAAGAAACGCCAACCCTGCGCAACCGGGTATTCAAAAAAACAATTCGTTCCGAATTTCCTGGCTGCAACTATCGCAATCGTCTCTTTTAAAGAAAGAAATTTTCAGTAAATTTCCTGGCGAAAAAAATTTCGCTTCCCTCTTTACTTTTTTAAAAGAACCCCGAACCTGAAAGCCAAGCCGTGGCATGACCTGCACACAGCACCGGCAAAAAAGTTTTTCAACAACCGATCAATTCAACTTTTGAAAATATATAGGGAGCAAGCAATGATTGCAGCGCAGGAGAATGAGACCCAGCTTCACCTTGAGATTCAGGCCAAGTTCGATGCCCTCAGCAAATCGCAGGCCGTGATCGAATTCAATATGGACGGCACCATCATCACCGCCAACGATAATTTCCTCGACGCCGTCGGTTACCTGCTTTATGAAATCCAGGGACAACATCATCGGATCTTCTGTGAATCCGCCTATGCCAACAGTCCGGAGTACACCGCCTTCTGGAACAAACTGAATCGCGGCGAATTCGATTCCGGAGAGTACAAACGGCTCGGCAAAGGCGGCAGGGAAATCTGGATCCAGGCCACCTACAATCCCATCATGGATGAAGACGACCGTCCCTACAAGGTCGTCAAATTCGCCACGGACGTCACCGAACAGAAGCTCAAGAACGCCGAGTACCAGGGAAAGATCGACGCCATCGGTAAATCGCAGGCGATGATCGAGTTCAATATGGACGGCACCATCATCACCGCCAACGACAATTTCCTCAACGCCACGGGTTACCGGCTGGACGAAATCCAGGGCCAGCATCATCGGATCTTCTGTGAGCCCGCCTACGCCAGCAGTTCCGAGTACCGCGCCTTCTGGAACAAACTGAATCGCGGCGAGTTCGATTCCGGGGAATACAAGCGGCTCGGCAAGGGCGGCGGGGAAATCTGGATCCAGGCCACCTACAATCCCATCATGGACATGGACGGACGGCCGTTCAAGGTTGTCAAATTCGCCACGGACGTCACCGAAAAAGTGCAGAAAGTCGCGGCTATCCTGGAGGTTGTCAATACGGCCAGCAAAGGCGACCTGACCCATCCCCTGGAGATCACGGGCAACGATGACGCCGGGCAGATCGGCCAGGGCCTTTCCAGCCTTTTGACCAATCTAAGAGGCGTTATCGGTTCCATTTCAGAACAATCCGCCAACCTGGTCGCCGCTTCCGAGGAAATGAACGCCAGCATCCGCGAGATCAGCAGGAATTCAGCCGAAGCCGCGCAGGTCTCCGGCCAGGCCGTCAACCTGGCAAAAGACACCGGCGCGATCATTTCCAAACTGGGCGCAAGCAGTTCGGAAATCGGCGAGGTGGTCAAGATGATCACCAACATCGCCGGACAGACCAACCTCCTCGCCCTCAACGCGACCATTGAAGCGGCGCGCGCGGGAGAAGCCGGGAAAGGATTCGCCGTCGTGGCCAATGAAGTGAAAAACCTCGCCGGGCAAACCGCCAGGGCCACGGAAGAAATCAGTCAGAAAATCCAGACCATCCAGGAAAACACCGAAGCTTCCGTCGCGGCGATTGAGGAAATCACCAAAGTCATCAGTCAGAACAACGACTATTCCAACTCCATCGCCAGCGCCGTGGAAGAGCAATCCGCCACGACGCAGGAAATGACGCAGATCATCACCAATGGATTGCAGGCGTCGGTCGATCAATTCACCGTGTGACCCGCTCCGCAGACCCACAGGCAAACCGCGCGACAAAAAAAAGCCCGGGCCACAAGGCCCGGGCTCGAAGGAGAGTACCGACTGTTACCGCGTCAGGTTCACGGTTTCGGACAACAGGTCATCCGTCGTGGTGATGACCCGGGCCGACGCCTGGAACGCCTGCTGCGTGGTGATCAGGTTGACAAATTCGTTGGCCAGGTCGACGTTGGACAATTCCAGCGACTGGCCGAGCACGGAGCCGAAGCCGCCGGTGTTGGCGGTAGCGATGATCGGCTGGCCGGATTGTCCGGATTCGGCGAACAGGTTCTGCCCGGTCCGCGTCAATCCGGTCGGCGAGAGAAAGTCCGCCAGCGCCACCTGGAACAACTGTTCCGACTGGCCGTTGTTGAACAGGCCGTTGATAATGCCGTCCTTGTCGACCCCCAGCCCCACGAGTGTTCCTGTTGGAAATCCGTCCTGCACGATCGAATTATTGTTCGAAGGCGCGGCGAAGGCGGTCATCTTGCCGTTGGTTCCGCTCGCCGTGGAATTCAGCAGATTCCAGGTCAGGGTTTGCGTCGCCGCCGGCGGATTGGCGCCCGAATAATCGATCGTGATCGACGGGTTGATGATCGCGCCGCCATTCACGCCCGTCAACTGCCCGTCGGTGCCGAAGTTCAACGTACCCGACGCGCCGCCCGTCACCGTTCCCGCGCCTGACGGCAGCGTGACATTGTAGGACCAGTTGTTGCCCACCGCCTGCTTGGTGAACTGAATGCTCATGACCACCTGCGAACCGGAGCTATTGAACAGGGACACCGGCGAATTGAACGTGATCCCGGCGGAGGCCGCGCCGTTCAGGTTCGCTCCCAGTGTGAAATTGGTCGAAGCATTTGGGGAAGACTGCACACCGGCCAGGTCCACATCTTCCAGCGCCGTGCCCAACACGCCGTTGGTGATGCGGAATCCCTGCAGGATCTGGCCGCTCAAAAGCTGCACTTCACCGTCGTCGTTTAAACGGAACTGTCCGTTGCGCGTGTAAAAGTTTCCCTGCCCGTCATTGACAATGAAAAAACCGGACCCGTCGAGCGCCATGTCGAGCGAACTCGACGAGGTTTCGAAAGAGCCCTGACCGAAGTTCTGGATCGAACCCAAAAACTGCGTGCCCCGCCCCACCTGCGACGTCGTTGCCCCGTTGCTCAGGATCGTACTGAACAGGTCGCCGAAAACACCCTTGCTGGCTTTGAAGCCGATGGTGTTCACGTTGGAGATGTTATCGCCCAGGATATTCATCGCCTGGGAGTTGGTCTGGAGTCCCGAGACTCCGGTGAATAATGAACCGACGAGTGACATGACGTTCTCCTGTCAGGGCTAAAGGGAAGAGACCCGTGTGATTTTACCCGCTTCTATTTTCTGTCCGTTGACCACCGCGTAGGCGACCTTGTCCTCGAACACCACGTCCTTGACGATACCCGACGTGAAGGTTTCCGATTCAATGGGCTCGCCATCGGCATCGACCGCCCGCACCTTGAAGGTGTAGGCGCCCGGAGGCGCCGTTTCGCCGTCGCCGGTCTTGCCGTCCCAGACCTTCAGGTTGGAGCCAGCCGACGTGTTGCCGGTGAGACGGGTGACCGGTGCCCCGGAGGCATCGAACACATCCACGAACACGGCTTCGGCATCCTGCGGCAGGATGTAGCTCATGCTGATCGTGCCGCCCTCTTCCAGATCGAAGGTATTGCCGGGGACGTCCACCGCCTTGCCGATCAGGCCGATCATGGACGAATTGCCGAGGGCCACCTGGGACTCGTTGATTTCCTTCAACGTGTCGTTGACGTTGGTGATTTGTTCCAGACTGCTGAACTGCGCCAGCTGAGCGCTGAAATCCTGCGCCTCCATCGGGTTGAGCGGGTCCTGCGCACTCAATTGAGCGACGAGGAGCTGGAGGAAGTCATCCTTACCCAGCGACTTCTGCGCCGAAGCCGGGGTCTGGGAGCCGCCGGTTTCCGGTATGGGATCGAGTCCTGCAATCATGGCCTGACCTTTCAATTAAACGCCCGCATGGGCTTTATGCAAATAAACTGATCGACTGCGACGGGTACATGAATCTCGACGGCGGCAGCGTTCCCGCATCGTCCGGCATGAGGTTCAATCCCAGTCCGTTATTGTGCTGCGAACCGAAGAACCGCGCCTGGCTCTGCCCCTCATGGCGCTGGTGCGGCATGGGTTGTCCCGGGTTGCCGCCCACCAGAACGGTGAAACTGTCCACCTTGATGCCCTGATTCCCCAGCGCGTCCTTCAACTGGGACAGGTTGCTTTCAATCGTTTGCTTGACCACATGGTTCTCCGCCACCAGCGTGGTCTTCACCGTTTCACCGGCG
>JAGQJZ010000198.1 GCA_020430445.1 Nitrospina sp. | reverse complement strand
CGCTTCACGAGCCAGACGTGGCGGGTCGTCAAAAGGCTGATGAACGACCTTTGCGTTACCGCGAAAGACCGGGCAGGACTCGGCGGCGTTGTCGCACACCGTCACCACGTAGTCGAACTCCACATCGGCCAGCTCATCGACATGCTTCGAGTATTGAGGCGTGATGTCGACGCCCGCTTCGCCCATCGCGGCGACCGCATTCGGGTTAATGCCGTGGGTCGCCACGCCCGCCGAGTAGGCTTCGATGGCATCCCCCTTGAGGTGTTGCGCCCATCCCTCCGCCATCTGGCTGCGGCAGGAGTTACCGGTGCAGAGAAATAAAACTGTCAGCATTTGCATTTCGCCTGCTTTCGACAAAGTTCTTCGGGTTCCATCTTGAGCACGGCCTTGAGTTGCTGTTGATCAGCCTTGCCCTGCTTATCTTGTTTCAGGCTCGCAAGCACCAGTTCAAGGGCCTGCAGTGCCTCAGAAGGGGCATCGTCGCCAGCGAGCCGGAAGTACGCCCAGCGTCCTTCCTTGCGAGACTCAACCAGCCTCGCCTGATGCAGAATCGACATGTGCTTTGATACTGTTGATGGGGCAAGCCCCAGCACCTCGACAATCTGGCACAGACAAAGTTCCCGCCCCCGAAGCAGGC
>JAGQJZ010000197.1 GCA_020430445.1 Nitrospina sp. | reverse complement strand
AGCGTCAGCAGCACGGTGTGCGGCGCCGTCAGGTCCTGCTTTTTCAGCACGCGGACGATCTTTTCAAGTTCGGCCATCAGTTCCGTCTTGTTCTGCAGCCTGCCCGCCGTGTCCATCAGCATGACGTCGCGACGTTCCTTGTGCGTTTCCGCCCAGGCATCGAAGGCAAGACCCGCAGCATCCGACCCCAGCGGACGCGACAATACCGGCGACATGGTGCGCTCGCCCCAGATCTTCAACTGCTCGATGGCCGCCGCCCGGAACGTGTCGCCGGCGACAAGCGTGGTTGAAAAGCCCGCGTCGTAAAGCTTCGAGGCAAGCTTGCCGATGGTCGTCGTCTTGCCGGAACCGTTGACGCCGACGACCAGAATGACATGCGGCTGGTGGTCGAGATCGAGGTCGAGATCGACGGCGACCGGATCGAGGATTTTCTCGATCTCGGCAGCCATCACCTCGCGCACTTCCTCGTCGCTGACCGTCTTGCCGAATTTCTGCGCCGACAGCGCATCGGTGATGTTCATCGCGGTTTCGACGCCGAGATCGGCCTGGATGAGAATGTCCTCCAGGTCCTGCAGCGTATCGTCGTCCAGCTTGCGGTTGGTGAAGACCTGGGAAATGTTTTCCTTGAGCTGGTTGGA
>JAGQJZ010000196.1 GCA_020430445.1 Nitrospina sp. | reverse complement strand
CCTGTACGGCGTACCACGCAGGATTGGAGGTCATTTCCAAAGTTAGTTTATGGTTGCTAAGCGTGGTTGAAGTGTTGGTTTTTAGTTTATCCAATACAAAGGTTCTGGTTTCATTGCTTCGAACCCACATAGGTAAGGTTTCGGTCACCAACATACGGTTGCTCAAAACGGGTAAAGCGTTTTGCTCGCCATCGCTAAAATCACCTGCCTTAGCAATGACTTTGTATTGTACGGCTTGCACGTTGTTGGGAATAGTCAACTCCCATGACACTTGCGTGTTGCCTTTGGCATTTACTGTAAAATCTTGTTGGGTTGTCACCCTGAGCTTGTCGAAGGGTTTTAAAAGCAGTTCTGTAATATCCTTTCCTGTGACGGCATCAACCAACTGAAGCTCGGCTTGACCTGATAAAGCTGTATCAGAAAGATTGGCAATTTTGGTGCTGATGACAATGTTATCGCCTTCCCGTAAAAAGCGTGGTGCGTTGGGAATGACCATCAATTCTTTTTGGGTCACGGTTTCTAACGTTTTTACACTGCTGTTCAAATCTTTGGTATGAGCCAGTAATTGTAACTTCCATTTGGTTAAGGCTTCGGGTGAGGTAAAACTAAAGGTCACATTGCCTTTGTTGTCCGTTTGTAACTGGG
>JAGQJZ010000195.1 GCA_020430445.1 Nitrospina sp. | reverse complement strand
GACCTCCGCCGCCAAGGAAGCCGCTCGACTCCGAGCCGCCCCCATCACCTCGCGCAGCGTCACGCTCATGCCTCACCTCCGCGGACGAGCACACCCTTCGATCGCAAGAAGGCCTTGGCCTCCGCGATGGAGTGAATGCCGTCGTGAAATATCGACGCCGCCAGCGCGGCATCCGCGCCGCCGGCTTCCAGACCCTCGTACAGATGCTCCAACGTGCCGACGCCCCCCGACGCCACCACGGGCACGGGAACGGCGGCCACCACGGCTCGAAGCAGATCGATGTCGTAACCCTGCTTGGTGCCGTCGCGGTCCATGCTGGTCAGCAAGATTTCTCCCGCACCGAGCGCCGCCGCCCGCACGCACCAATCGACGGCGTCGAGCCCAGTGGCGCGGCGGCCGCCATGGGTGAACACCTCGAAGCCACCGCTCGCGGTGCGCTTGGCGTCCACCGCCACGACCAGCGCTTGCGACCCCCACGCCTCGGCAATCTCGCGCACCAGCTCCGGGTGCTCGACCGCCCGGGTATTGATGCTGATCTTGTCAGCTCCTGCGTCGAGCAGTGCCCGCACGTCGTCCTGGGAGCGCACGCCACCGCCCACCGTCAGGGGCGTGAACACCACCTCGGCGGTGCGCGCCACCACATCCAGCAG
>JAGQJZ010000194.1 GCA_020430445.1 Nitrospina sp. | reverse complement strand
CTTGCGACGGCAGGCCGACCACCTTGCGGTCCGCAAACACAGCTTGCAAAGCCTCCAGGGCCGCAGCTTGCGTCGCGGTTCCATAGACAGGCACCACCACCACACCATTGGCGATAATGAAGTTCATATGCGACGCAGGCGCCACCTCGCCCAGCGCGTTGCGGTAGAGCCCGACGCCAGGAATGCGGATCACGTCCAGCGTCTTGCCGGTTGCATCTGTTGCGGCCGCCAGCGTCGCCGCGATCTGGTCAAGTGTTTCGGCGTTGGGATCGTCGGGTCCGGCAGAAGCCTGGCAGACGACGCGGCCCGGAGCGACGAAGCGCGCGATATTGTCGATGTGCCCGTCGGTGTGATCGTTCTTCAATCCCTCATCGATCCATATCACCTGCCTGGCACCGAAAGCCTGGCGAAGCGCGTCTTCGGCCTGCTGCTTGGTCCAGCCATTACGGTTCGGGTTGAGCAGTGTCTGGCGCGTGGTGAGGATCGTTCCCTGTCCATCATGGTCGACGGCCCCGCCTTCCAGGACAAAGCCAAAGCGGCGGATCTCCGTTTCAGCAAGGCGCGCGATTTCGTCGCCAACTGTCTCATCGTCAGGCAGATTGTATTTGCCGCCCCATGAATTGGTGGCGAAACGAAGCGCTATAGGTTCC
>JAGQJZ010000193.1 GCA_020430445.1 Nitrospina sp. | reverse complement strand
AACGACTCCTCATAGATGCCGTAGTACATGTGGCGGCAGGTGGAGAGCCGGTGGTCGATCTCGATCCCGATGCCGTTGATCGGCAGCACTTCCACCGCCGGGTCGGGCATGGCCCACCCGCCGAGGCGGTCAGCGAGCTTGTGCCTGCCACGCAGGCCGGTCAAGGGCAACACACGCCTGAGCAACGAGCGGACCAGTGCTTTCATGGAGAGGGAAGCGGCGCCAAGATAGACAGGTCCCTGCCTTCGGGTCGCTACTTCCCCGTCCGCCGCCAGCAGGTCACCAGGTGATCGTCCACCATGCCCACGGCCTGCATGAAGGCGTACACGATGGTGGTGCCCACGAAGCTGAACCCGGCCTTCCTCAGGTCCTTGCTCAGCGCATCGGAGACCGGGGTGCTAGCCGGCAGCTGCTTCAGGTCCGTCCAGTGGTTCACGATGGTCTTGTGGTCCACGTGTTTCCAGAGGAAGTCATCGAAGGAGCCCTTGCCCCCCTCCATGATCGCGAGCCAGGCCTGTGCGTTCTTGATGGCGCTGGCCACCTTGGCGCGGTTGCGGATGATGCCCGGGTCGTTCAGGAGACGCTCCACGTCCTTCGGCCCGTAGCGCGCGATCTTCTCCACGTTCCAATTGTCGAAGGCCTTGCGGTAG
>JAGQJZ010000192.1 GCA_020430445.1 Nitrospina sp. | reverse complement strand
CGGGCCGTTTCAAGCGATTGACCGCCGCACCAGTGAAGGCGAAATAGCGACCGGTAGCGCCGGGCTTTTTGCCGGCATTGCGCACGACACTCGCCGCGCTTAAGCGCCGCTCAATGGGCGATTCCGATGCCAGCGGGCACTCCTGCGTCCGAATGGTCTCATCCAGGCTTGCCAGCACCGACTGAGCGACCGCGCGCACACGACCGTGGTGGTGCTGCTCCGATTGTTGGACAAAGGCCATATAGGCCGCGTCGAGATGCAGGGCATCGCGCAGTGGCAGCGGCTCATCGTGCAGAACGTAGATGTTCCCGGTGAATCGCCCGGATTTTTGCCGCGCCCTGGCGCACAGGGTCAGCCAGCGGGTCAGGCGCAAGATAGCAATGGCGCGGGCGACCGTCGATGTCGAGGCGATGTTGGTTTGGCTGGCGATGGTGTCGTAGTCGGGGAACGCGGTTCGGCTACCGGTTTCTCGAGCGTGGGACATGATGACCATCCACACCACCTTGTCGACCGGCTCGAGAATCGGATCCTGAATGACCAGACTCGGGATCGACTGGTGCCAGTTCCCCAGAAACAGCATGGCTTCCGGTGGAGCTTGCTCGCCCTCCCCGGCCAGACCGGCAACCGTTGCCTTGATCAGTGCGTCGAGA
>JAGQJZ010000191.1 GCA_020430445.1 Nitrospina sp. | reverse complement strand
GATCTCAAGGCATTCGATGGCGGTGCAAATCGCCATAATCTCGAATTCGATGTCATCCCCACCACCCGGGTCGCCAAGTACGAAGATATCTATCGCTTGCTGGAAACAGGTTTACCAGAGGGGCAAGCTGGAGGGGTGATCGTCTACTGTGCAACGCGCAAGCAAACAGAAGAGATTTCCGCGTTTCTGCGAGAAAAGGGGCTGGGGGCAGACAGCTTCCACGCCGGCCTGCCTCCTGAGACGAAGAAGACGATTCAAGAGGCGTTCATCAAGGGAGGGCTGCGTGTCATTGCGGCCACCAACGCCTTCGGGATGGGCATCGACAAACCCGATGTGCGTTTGGTGATTCATGCCGATATTCCCGGCTCCTTGGAAAACTACCTGCAAGAAGCCGGAAGGGCGGGGCGAGACCGTGAAGCCGCCCGGTGTGTGCTGCTCTACTCGCTTGACGATGTCGAGCGGCAGTTCGGTATGTCGGCGCGCTCCAGGCTGTCTCACCGGGACATCGTGGCGATCCTCAAGTCGCTCCGGCGTTTGGGTAGCAAGAAGCGCCAGGGTGACGAGATCGTAGCGACGGCCGGGGAGATACTTGCCGAGGAGGAGGAAGGCCTATTCGAACGGGATTCTGCAACGGACGATACCCGGGTTAGAACCGCATTGCTCT
>JAGQJZ010000190.1 GCA_020430445.1 Nitrospina sp. | reverse complement strand
CGGTAGCGGTGCTGGGGCTCGGCAAGTCGGGCCTCGCTGCCGTTGAGGCGCTGGTCAACGGCGGCGCCACGGCGCTCGCCTGGGACGATGCGGAGCCGGCGCGCAAGCGGGCGGCCGACCTGGGGGCCGATATCGCCGACCTGGCCGATCCCGCCACGGCGATCGAGGGGATCGACCGGCTGGTGCTCTCCCCCGGCGTGCCGCGCAGCCACCCGGTGCCGCACCCGGTGGTGGCGCGCCTGGCCGAAGCCGGCATGCCGATCGAGATCGACATCGACCTGCTGGCCGAAGCGCGGCCGGATGCACGCTACCTCGGGATCACCGGCACCAACGGCAAGTCCACCACCACGGCCCTGGTGGGCCACATTCTCAGCGAAGCCGGCGTGCCGGTGGCGGTGGGCGGCAATCTGGGGCCGCCGGCCCTGGGGCTGGACCCGATCGGGGCGGACGGCTGGTACGTGCTGGAACTCAGCTCCTACCAGCTTGAAACCGTGGCGCGGCCGCGCTGGCAGGTCGCCGTGCTGCTCAACATCTCGCCCGACCACCTCGACCGCTATCCCGGCATGATGGCCTATGTGACGGCGAAGACGCGGATCTTCGAAGCGCTGGCCAATGGCGGCACCGCCGTGGTCGGCATCGACGACGACTGGGCGAGTGCCGTCTACTA
>JAGQJZ010000189.1 GCA_020430445.1 Nitrospina sp. | reverse complement strand
CATCTGGATGAAGCGGCGATAGCAATCCCAGGCGAACCGGCTGTTTCCGGACCCAGTCGCCAGTCCTTCGACGGTTTCGTCATTGAGGCCCAGGTTGAGGATGGTATCCATCATACCAGGCATAGAATCTCGAGCGCCTGATCGGACTGAAACCAGCAGTGGGTTGGCGTTGGCACCAAATTTTTTACCCAATTGCTTTTCAATCTGGGCGACGGCGGCTTCCACATCTTTAATCAGGGACGGTGGATAGGTTTCCTTATGAGAGTAGAAATAATTACAGACTTCCGTACTTATCGTGAATCCAGGCGGAACAGGAAGGCCGATGGACGCCATTTCAGCCAGGTTGGCGCCTTTACCGCCCAGCAACTCTCGCATATTGGCGTTGCCTTCGGTTTTCTTGCCGAATGCGTAAACATACTTGTCAGCCCGTTTCTGTGGCTTGCTTTTAGTGGCAGTTTTACGAGTAGTTTTAGTCATGCGAGTATTTTGTCCCCATCTAGCCAGTTTTCATATAGCGACGTGCCCAGTACCCATCCCTCAGTCGGCATCAAGCCAACCACCATTGCCCGGTACAACGGGCTGGCAGGAGTCGGAAAACGACCCCGAACGGGGAAGAGGAGGATAAAGCACCTGTCCGGCAAAATCCAGCCTTGAAAAACTTCGAAACGGGTGGA